>JAEWKP010000398.1 GCA_023393655.1 Pseudomonadota bacterium
TTGATCGAGCGTACCGGCATCGAGGTCAGGTCGGTGAAGTTGGTCTTGCCGTCGGCGCCCGAGCCCGGAACGATCGGGACGGTCGGCACGCGATAGGAGGTGCCGCCCATGCCCTGGCCGTCATGCGGCGTCGCCCGGACCAGGATGCGGTTCAGCCATTTCGAGGAGAGCGAGGCCGGCCAGCCCGGCACCAGCAGGCGCAGCGGCCCGCCATGGATATGCGGCAGCGGCTCGCCGTTCATCGCCCAGACGATCAGGCAATGCGGTTCCAGCGCCTTCTCGATCGGCATGCCGCGCGAGACCGCATCCTTGGTCGTGTCGCCGGAGAGATGCGGATCGGCGCCGTAATGGCCGGTGAACTTGGCGGAAGCCTTGAGGCCCGCCGCCTTCAGCACGTCGGCGAGGCGCACGCCGGTCCATTCGGCGCAACCGGCGCCGCCATTGGTCCACTGGTTGCCGCGCGCCGCCGGCGTGTAGAAGGAGCGGCCATTGCCGCCGCATTCCAGCACCATGCGGAAGGTCTGCGGCTTGAAGCGGGCTTTCAGCTCCTTGACCGTCAGGGTCAGCGGCTTGTCGACCTCGCCCTCGATCTTGAGCTGCCAGCCGTCGACATCCTTGATCGGCTCCGGGATCTGGCCGTTGTTGCGGACGAAGAATTTGGAGATCGGCGTGGTGTCGTCATCGAGCAGGTTCGCGGGCGTCTCGGCGACCAGCGGGCGATCGCCGAGCGGGGTCAGCCCCTTGTCCTTCCCGGGATAATCGAAGGGCTGCGGCCCCTTGGGCGGCGCGGCGGCCGGAGCGCCTTGCGCGACCGCCGGCGACGGGCGGACGAGGCTGCCGGCAGCAAGGCTCAGAGCTGCGAGGCTGCCGCCGAGAATGAGGCGTCGTGATGTACGGGGGGCATCGGTGGCGCCGGCAGCAGGCACGGCATCGGTATCAGCTGCGCCATCGCGCAGGTCTGCTTCGTTGAGCATGGCGTTTCTCCCGAGGACATATTCCTCACTGGAGACGACGCATCAGGGCTTCGATTTATTCCAACCCAAGAGAATCTTTTTCAGCCGATGCAGGCGGGGCCGACGCTGCGGGCCTCAGTCAGCGCCGCGACCTGCTCGCGCGGGACGCCGGGCTCGTCGCGCGTGATCCGGGCGACCAGCGCGGCGATGCCGTCGAGGCGGGCGGGATCGATGCCGCGGCCGAGCAGGGCATAGCTCGCCCGCTCGCCGCGCCATGCACGAACCAAGAGACCATCGCGATCCTGCACCGCCGGCTGCAGCGGCAATGCCGCCTCGACCGGCGCGATCCAGAGACCGACGCGGCAGCCATTCGGGCCGACATAGCCAGCGAGCATGCCGCCGCCACGGCGCCCGGCAGGGTCGAGCGAGAGATGCACGAGACGCAGTGAAGCGAGCGTGAGGTCCGGCAGGGCGCCAGCCTCGGCACCGGCGAGCTCGACGCCAAGGCGGGGCGTCGTGCCGGGCGGACTCTGGGCGAGCCAGAGCTGATGCGCGGCAATCGCAGCGGAAAGCGATGAGCCCGCCGCTGGCCGCTGGCCGATGCCGAGCGAGGCCGCACCGATGAGCAGGGCAAAGCAGGCAGCGGCAGCCCAGGGCAGCCAGCGCGCGGCGCGCGGGCGGGCTGGCGGCAGCACGAAGGGCGGTGGCGCCGGCATGGGCGATGCGGTTTTGACCGTCGCGCGCAGCTTCGTCAGCGTCGCGACCTGCGCGGCTGCCTCGCGATCGTCAGCGAGCGCCGCCGCGACCTGCGCGGCTTGATCGGGCTCCAGCTCGCCGTCGACATAGGCGTTGAGCGTGGTCCAGGAGAGGCGTTCGCTATCGGTCACTTAATTGCCAGCTTGTTTGCGCTGCCGCGCGGCGAAGGGGCGGACGGCCCCGCCCTCGATCGCATTCAGAAGCAAAAGCCGCGCCCGGCTGAGGCGGCTCATCACGGTTCCCACGGGCACGGCCAGGATATCCGCCGCCTCGCCATAGCGGAAGCCGGCGAGATCGACCAGTTCGATCACCTCGCGATAAGGCTGCTCGAGGCGCTCCAGCGCCTGCCGCACCGTGATGACCGCGATCATCCGGTCGTCATGACGCCATTGCTCGTCCTCGAGCGTCTCCTCGGCGATGGCTGCGCCGGTCTCGCCGCGGCGGTGCTCGTCGATCCAGATATTGCGCAGGATCGTGAACAGCCAGGCGCGGATGCGCTCCCCCTCCTCCGGCGGCGCGGCGGCAAGCGCCTTCGTCGCACAGGATTGCAGGAGATCGGCCGCACCGTCGCGATTGCCGCTCAGGCGCAACGCATAGGAGAACAGGCGCTCCCAGTTCTGGCGAAGCGCACGCTCGACGATGATACGCAAGGACGACGCCCTCCGCAGCGGATTTGCCTGTCTATCGCAGCCTCCGGGCGGCTCCAAGCCTCGCCGCGAAAGCTCTTTCAACGAAAAGCCCCGCCGGCCGGGCCGGCGGGGCTTTTAGCGAATCGATGCTTCCGCTCGATCGGCTCAGGCCAGATCGGCGCGGTCGGCGTTAATCACCTTGGCCCAGGCGGCAACGAAATCGTCGACGAATTTCCGGGCGTTGTCGTCCTGGGCATAGACCTCGGCATAGGCGCGCAGCACCGAGTTCGAGCCGAAGACGAGATCGACGCGGCTCGCGGTCCACTTCACCGCGCCGGTCTTGCGGTCGCGGATCTCGTAGAGGCCATTCGCCGTCGGGACCCAAGTGTAGGCCATGTCGGTGAGGTTGACGAAGAAGTCGCTGGTCAGCGCGCCGACGCGATCGGTGAACACGCCATGCTTGGTGCCGCCATGGTTGGTGCCGAGCACGCGCATGCCGCCGAGCAGCACCGTCATCTCAGCCGCCGTCAGGCCGAGCAGCTGGGCGCGGTCTAGCAGCATCTCCTCGCCGGTGACGACATAGGCCTCCTTCTGCCAGTTGCGGAAACCGTCGGCGAGCGGCTCCAGCGGGGCGAAGGACTCCGCATCGGTCTGCGCGTCGGTGGCATCGCCGCGGCCCGGAGCGAAGGGCACGGTGACGTCGAAGCCGGCAGCCTTGGCAGCCTTCTCGACGCCGACATTGCCGGCGAGCACGATGACGTCGGCGACGCTCGCGCCGCTCGCCGCCGCGATCGGCTCCAGCACCGCGAGAACCTTCGCCAGGCGCGCCGGCTCGTTGCCGGCCCAGTCCTTCTGGGGCGCGAGGCGGATGCGGGCGCCATTCGTGCCGCCGCGCTTGTCCGAGCCGCGGAAGGTGCGGGCGCTGTCCCAGGCGGTCGAGACCAGATCGGCGGTCGAGAGGCCACTGGCGGCGATCTTCGCCTTGACCGCGGCGACGTCGTAGCCGACGCGGCCGGCCGGAACCGGGTCCTGCCAGATCAGCTCCTCGGACGGGACGTCCGGGCCGAAATAGCGCGACTTCGGACCGAGATCGCGGTGGGTCAGCTTGAACCAGGCGCGGGCGAAGGCATCCGAGAACGCATCGAAATCGTTGAGGAAGCGCTCCGAGATCGCCCGGTAGGCCGGATCGACCTTCAGGGCCATGTCGGCATCGGTCATCATCGGGTTGTGGCGGATCGCGGCATCCTCCACGTCCACCGGCTTGTCGGCATCGGCGATCGAGACCGGCTCGTACTGCCAGGCGCCGGCCGGCGACTTGCGCAGCTCCCAGTCATGGCCGAGCAGCATCTCGAAGAAGCCGTTGTCCCAGCGCGTCGGATGGGTGGTCCAGGCGCCCTCGATGCCGCTGACGACCTGGTCGCGACCGATGCCGCGGCCCTTGCGGTTCATCCAGCCGAGGCCCTGATCCTCGAGCGAGCCGCTTTCCGGCGCCGGGCTCAGGTTAGCCGCATCGCCATTGCCATGGCTCTTGCCGATGGTATGGCCGCCAGCGGTCAGCGCCACCGTCTCCTCGTCGTTCATCGCCATGCGCGCGAAGGTCTCGCGCATCATCGCAGCGGTCTTGAGCGGGTCCGGCTTGCCGTTCACGCCTTCCGGGTTGTCGTAGATCAGGCCCATCTGAACCGCCGCCAGGGGGTTCGCCAGCGTCTTGGCATTGGCGAGATCGCCATAGCGGTTGTCGCTCGGGGCCAGCCATTCCTTCTCCTCGCCCCAGTAGATGTCCTTCTCGGGGTGCCAGATGTCCTCGCGGCCGAAGGCGAAGCCGAAGGTCTTCAGGCCGGCGACCTCGTAGGCGATCGTGCCGGCAAGCGCGATCAGGTCGGCCCAGCTGACGCGGTTGCCGTATTTCTTCTTGATCGGCCAGAGCAGGCGGCGCGGCTTGTCGGTATTGGCGTTGTCGGGCCAGGAGTTCAGCGGGGCGAAGCGCTGGTTACCGGTGCCGGCGCCGCCGCGGCCGTCGGAGATGCGGTAGGTGCCGGCGGCATGCCAGGTCATGCGGGCCATGGTGCCGACATAGCTGCCCCAGTCGGCCGGCCACCAGTCCTGGCTGTCGGTCATCAGGGCGCGCAGATCGTTCTTCAGCGCCGCGACATCGAGCTTCTTCAGCTCATCGCGGTAGTTGAAGCCCTTGCCGAGCGGATTGGTCTTGCTGTCCTGCTGGTGGAGGATGTCGAGGTTCAGCGCGTTCGGCCACCAACTGGTGACGGAGCCGCCGGTCTGGGTCATCCCGCCATGCATGACCGGGCATTTGCCGGCCGTCTTCACGTCACCACCGCTCATGATATCCCCCTTCGGAGCCTGCTGAATTGGATCTTTCCGGAAGGCGATCGCCGCCTCGTGCCGGACAACAGCGTTTCCCGCATCTGCTCTCGCAAACGCCGCACCGTTCCATTCGAATGGTTCTAGGGAAAAGCTTTGATAATGAGAACTTGAATTTTCAAATCACTACGATAATTTTTTCAAATGATATCGATCAAGCACCTGCGCTATTTCGCGGCCCTGGCGCAACACCGCCATTTCGGCCGCGCAGCGGATGCCTGCGCCATCAGCCAGCCGGCCCTGTCTCTGCAGATCAAGGACCTGGAGGATTTTCTCGGCGCGCAGCTGGTCGAGCGCGACCGCCGGCAGATCCGGCTGACCAGCCTTGGAGACGCCTTCGCCACAAGGGCCCAGCAGATCCTGCGCTCGGTCGACGAATTGGCGGATCTGGCGCGCGCTTCGAGCCCGTCGCTCGGCGGGCGCTTGCGCATCGGGATGATCCCGACGGTCGCCCCCTATCTGCTACCGGCAGTGATCCGGCACCTAACGGAGCGCTTTCCGGCGGTCGACCTGCGCCCGCGCGAGGCGGTGACCGGCAAGCTGACCGAGGACCTGATCAGCGGCGGCCTCGATGTCGCAGTGATGGCCTTGCCGGTTTCCGAGCCCTCGCTGCAGGATCATCCGCTCTTCGATGAGGAATTCGTCCTGGTCAGGCCGCTGGCCGACCGGCACAAGCCGCCGCCCGGCGTCGAGAGCCTGCGCGCGATGCGCCTGCTCCTGCTGGAGGAAGGCCACTGCTTCCGCGACCAGGCCCTGGCCTTCTGCAACATGACCTCCGGCCTGTCGCAAGACCCGATGGAGGGCAGTTCTCTGGCAACGCTGGTGCGCATGGTCGGCGCCGGCATGGGCGTGACGCTGATCCCGGAAATGGCCGTGGCCGCGGAAACCTCGGCCGTGGAGGTCAGCATCGCCCGCCTGGCGGAACCACGGCCGCGGCGCAGCATCGGACTGGTCTGGCGCAAGACGAATCCCCTGGCCGAGCATTTCATGCAGGTCGGCGAGATCGTCCGTCAGGAACACGACATCCTGCGGCAAGGATGCGTGGTTTCCCCGATCTGATGGATGGCTCCGATCGAGGCCGAAAAAACGCGGCCCGTCACCGGGCCGCCGATCTTTTGGGGGTTCTGCCGTCCGATTACCAGCCGCGATGACGACGATAATAGGGGCGCGGGCCGTAGCCGGGACGCGGGCCGTAGCCATAGCCCGGGCCATAGCCACGACGGGGACCATAGCCATAGCCGCCGCCTCGCCCGTGACGCTGCTGCCGCATCGTTTCGCGCATGATCATGTGCCGACGCTCGGCGGCGGCCGACCAGGTGTATTCTGCGTCCTGCTTGTCCAACCGCTGCGCCACCGATGCGGGCAGCTGTTCCGAAGCCATCGCCGGCGCGGCCAGCGAGACGCCGAGGCCCAGGGCAGCAAGTACGAGGAATTTGCGCATATGTTTTCTCCTTGATCCGACCGCATTAAACGCGCCAACGCCTCAACGGTTCATGAACTGCGTTGTTGGCCTACGTTCATCAAGAAACGATTGCCCCACGACGACCGGGCTCGGGTTTTCCGCAACGCCATTCGAAGGCCGAGTTTCGCAAGCGTGCGACACGGTTTCAATGCCGGAGAATGGAGGGGCGGCGATGCGCTCAACGTGCATGGCCCGGCTGGCATACAGGTCCGCAAAGCGCTTGCGCCTGCCAATTCGGCCATTCTAGGATCGATGCATTGGGATTGCAGCGACGCGACCTTAAGCGTCCTTTCCATCGCCTCGGCAGAGGGTTCACGGCATGAAGCGTCGGACATTTCTGGGTGTCGCTGCGGGTGCTGCAGTCTCCGCGATAGCAAAGCCGGCGCTCGCGCAGCCGACGAAACTGCTGAAATTCATTCCGGAATCGGACGTCGCGATCGTCGACCCGGTCTGGACGACGGCGACCGTGACGCGCAATCACGGCTACCTCGTCTTCGATACGCTCTACGGCCAGAATGCCGCCTACGGTTTCGAACCGCAGATGGTGGCCGGCCATACGATCGAGGACGACGGCAAGCTCTGGCGGCTGACGCTGCGCGAGGGCCTGCGCTTCCATGATGGCGAACCGGTCCGCGCGCAGGACGTCGTGCCGAGCATTCGGCGTTTCTCGGCACGCGACGCCTTCGGCCGCGCCCTGATGGATGCGACCGACGAGCTCTCGGCCGAATCCGATCGCGTCGTGAAGTTCCGGCTCAAGCGGCCCTTCCCGCTGCTTCCGGCCGCGCTCGGCAAGACCGGCACCTCGATGCCTTGCATCATGCCCGAGCGCTTTGCCGTCACCGACCCCAACAAGCAGGTCACCGAGATGATCGGCAGCGGACCGTTCCGCTTCAGGGCCGATGAGCGCGTCCCGGGTGCGCTGACCGTCTATGAGCGGTTTTCCGGCTATGTTCCACGCGCCGATGGCTCCGCCACCTTCACCGCAGGCCCGAAGCACGCGCATTTCGAGCGGATCGAATGGCACATCATCCCTGATCCGCAAACCGCCGCGAACGCGCTCAGCAACGGCGAGATCGACTGGTGGCAGAACCCGACGCCCGATCTTCAGGCTGCGCTGAAAGGCAAGCCGGGCCTCGAGATGGTGGGGCTCGACCCGGCCGGCGGCATCGGCTGCCTGCGCTTCAACGCGCTGCATCCGCCCTTCGACAATCCGGCGATCCGGCGGGCGCTGCTCGGTGCCATCGACCAGAGCGAATGCATGACGGCGGTTGCCGGAGACGAGCGCTCGCTCTGGAAGGATCATGTCGGCGTCTTCAGCCCGGATACGCCGATGGCGACGACGGCCGGGACCGAGGTGCTGGTCGGCAAGCGCGATTTCGCCGCCGTCAAACGCGCCCTGGCGGAGGCCGGCTACAAGGGCGAGCGCATCGTGCTGCTCGATCCGACCGATTACCCCTCGACCCATGCGCTCGCGGCCGTGGCGGCCGATGCCCTGCAGAAATCCGGCATGAACGTCGAGCTGGTCTCGACCGACTGGGGCACGGTCGTCCAGCGCCGCGCCAGCCGGCAGCCGATCGACAAGGGCGGCTGGAACATCTTCTTCACCTACCTGAACGGCACCAATAATTTCGATCCCGCCAGCCAGCTCGGCATCCGCGGCAATGGCGACAAGGCATGGTTCGGCTGGCCTACATCGCCGCGCCTCGAAGAGCTCAGGCTCGACTGGTTCGCCGCCAAGGATGTCGCGGCCCAGAAAGCGATCTGTGCCGAGATCCAGAAGCAGTTCTTCATCGACGTGCCCTATATCCCGCTCGGCGCCTATTACGAAAAGACGGCCTATCGCGGGATCACCGGCATGCGTATCGGTTTCGCCCAGTTCTACGACGTCAGGCCGCTGTGACACATTCCAAGCTTCGTATCGCCGTTCTTCAGTTCGCTCATGAGACGGTGACGTTCCTTCCAAACGATACGACGCGGGAGGATTTCATCTATCCGGGATCTCCGGCCTCAGGCGAAGACCTGCTCGCCACCGATCCCAAGGGCTATATGGGTGGCTTCGTACAGGTGGCGCGAGAGTTCGAGGATGTCGAGCTGATCGGCATCACCTCGCCGCTCTGGCCGCGCACCGGCACGGGTTCGGGCTGGGTGACCGAGGATGCCTACGAGCATTTCATGGGCATCATGATCGCGGAGCTGAAGGCGCAGCCGAAGCTCGACGGCGTCTATCTCGCACTCCACGGCGCGCTCGCGGTGCGCGGGGTGCCGAAGCCGGAAGCCGATATCGCCCGGCGCGTCCGCGAGGTGGTGGGCAAGAGCGCCTTCATCACCGCGACATTCGACCCGCACGGCAACGAGGACGAGGCCTTCCTCGCGCAGGCCGACATGGCGTTCTGCGTGAAATACTTCCCGCATTACGACATGCATCTGCAGGGCGAGCGCGCGGCGCGCATGCTGGTCCGGGCGATCCGCGGCAGCTTCAAGCCGGTGCACCGCTCGCTGCGCATCCCGATCATCGCGCCGACGGTGGTGATGTGGACCGGCGCCTCGCCCTGGTCCGACCTCATCCAGCGCGCGCTGATCTGGGAGGCGCGTGAGCCCGATGTCTTCGTCAACGTGTTCTTCGGCTTTCCCTGGTCCGACGTGCCCGATGCCGGCATGTCGCTGCAGGTGCTGACCAATGGCGACCCCGACCTTGCCGAGCGCATCATGCGCGACATGGCGGAATGGATCTGGCGCCGGCGCCAGGCGCTGCTGGATACCGTCAAGATCCACACGACGAAGGAGGCCGTCGCGCTGGCACGCACAGCGGTGACGGACGGCAAGGCGCCTGTCGTGCTCGCCGATTACAGCGACCGCTCGGGCTACGCCACCTGGCTTCTCCAGGAGATCGTGGCGCAAAAGCTCGAGCGCACCCTGATCGCCACGATCGCCTCGCCCGACGCGGTTCGCTCCGTGATCGCATCCGGCGCCAAGCCGGGCGATGCCTTCGATGCGGAGATCGGCGGCCTCTTCGACGAATCGGCCGGCGCGCCCGTCCGCATCTCCGGCACGCTGCGGTCCGTGGACCCGGCAACGACTGCGCGCGGCAATGGCAAGGACTGGATCTGCGTCGAATTCGGCAAGGGCAATGTGCTGGTGCTCAGCCCCTATCTCGTCCAGATCGTCGAACCTGCGGAACTCTGGCAGCTCGGGCTCGAATCCCAGGATTTCGATGTGATCGCGATCAAATCGCGCGTGCATTTCCGCCGGGGCTTCGACGATAGCGGCTTTGCGCCCACCATCCTCCTGGTCGAGCCGCCCGAACCCTTCATGGGCACGGTGCATCTCGACGCCCTCGCCTACGAGAATCTCACGCTGGCGGACTACTATCCCTATGGCAGCCCGCGCTTTACAGTGGGAGGCTGACGCACGGGGCGGTGACTAGGGCGGGAGGACAGACCCTCCCGCTATCGCGCGCTCTCCGGCGCGTGATCTTCCGCCGCCGTCTACATTTTCTTCCCGTCTCGGCCGAACTGTTTCAGGAACGCGGTCAGGTCCGCGACCTCCTTCTCGTTCTTGATGCCGGCGAAAACCATCTTCGTGCCGGGAATCTTCGCCCTGGGGTCCTTGATGTATGCGGCGAAGGTCGCCTCGTCCCAGGTGATGTCGGCGCCCTTGTTGGCCGCCGAGTAGCTATAGCCCTCGACCGCGCCGGTATGACGCCCGAACAGGCCGTTCAACTCCGGCCCGACGCCGTTCTTCGCGGTCTCGCCGACCTGGTGGCAGGCCCTGCACTTGTTGAAGGAGCGTTCGCCGGCCGCCGCGTCCTGCGCGTTGGCGGATTGCGAGGCGGACAGGGCGATCAGAAGGGCGGCGGGAACCAGCAGTCTCATGCGAAATCCTCTGAAGTAGCTGCGAGAAGGAGCGAAAGGGGCGGTCACGAGAACATGTCAGCCGTGATCGCGGCGTACCAACCGAGGTTCTCGGCCTGGTTCTGCCGGCGCAGATCGACGGTCTCGCCATTCTGCGAGACGAAGGTTTCGATCGCCGCGATGCGGCCGTCGCGGGGCTCATAACGACCGCCGACCTTGATCGCGTCGTCGGTCTCGATCAGCGACCAGCAGGTATTGAGATAGCGCGGCGGGAAGCTGCGTGCTCCCGTCAGCTCCGCCCGGATCACCATCGCCGCGACCTTGGCCTGGCTGTTGGCGGCGAAGGCCGATTTCGGCATGTCGCCGGCAATGCAGGCATCGCCCAGGACATGGATATTCGCGTCGGCGGTCGATTTCATCGTCGCCGGATCGATGGCGCAGTAGCCGCCCTCGGGCGCGAGCCCCGCGCTGCGGGCGATCTCGCCGGCCATCTGCGCCGGCACGACATTGACGAAGGCGCAGTCGCGATAGGTCTCGAAGCCGGTGACGACGGTGTTGGTGGTGGGATCGACCGACTTGACCCCGTCATGCACCTTGGGCCCGAGCCATTTCGATCATCGTGCCGAAGTATTTCTCCCAGCCCTCCTGGAAGACGCCCTGCTTGGAGAAGCTCTCCTTCGGGTCGAGGATCACGATCCGGGCGTCGCCGCGCCCGGTGCTCTTCAGCACATGGGCGAACATCGAGGCACGTTCGTAGGGGCCCGGCGGGCAGCGATAGGGGTTGGGCGGCGCGATCATCACGATGGTCCCGCCATTGGGCACGGCATCGAGCTTCCGCTTGATGATCTCAGTCTGCGGGCCGGGCTTCCAGCCATGCGGCATGGTCTCTTCGGCCGCCTTCGACCAGTCGGGCACGGAATCGTATTTGAGGTCGATCCCGGGCGAGACGACGAGGCGGTCGTAAGGCAGGCGCTGCCCCTCCGTGAGGACGACCTCGCGCTTGTCCCGGTCGATCCGCATGGCGCGGGCGCGGGCGAGCGCGATGCCGTATCGCCCCGTCAGCGCATCGTAGCGATGCGTGATCTCGTCATAGGACTTGAAGCCGCCGAGATAGAGATTGGAGTGGAAGCAGGTGTGATAGACCTCGTTCTCTTCGACCAGCGTCACGGCCAGTGCGCCGTTCGAATCCCTGGCGAGATAGCGTGCCGCCGTGGCCCCGCCGGCACCGCCGCCGATCACCACGACGCGCGGCTTCGCCTGGCCGAGCACGGCCGGCGCCGCCAGCGTCGCCGCGGCGGCCAGCCCAGAGCGCAGAATCGTTCGTCGATCGAGCCTCATGGCAGCCTCAGCCGACCTTCAGATAGGCGAAGCCCTTCGCCTGCAATGCGGCGACCGCCGCGACACCGGAGGGAACGAAGCTGGCGAAGGGGACATCCCGCGCCTTCGCCTTGTCGATCCGGTTGCGCTGGAAGGTGATCTCGCAGAGATGGACCTTGAGGCCGTTCTTCGCGAGCGCCTCGACCCGCTCGAACGACTTCAGCGCGGCACTGTCAGCCGCCCAGTTCGTCCCCTCGAGGTCCTGCAGGAAGAACTTCACGCCCGCGCCATGCGCGACGATGGCGATCTGCAGCGCGAAGGGATCGGCGCCATAGGCCGAATAATGGTTCGCGATATTGGTCAGCATCTGGTCGAACCGGGCCGCATCGCCGAAATCGCAATGGTAGACGCAGGCGACGTCGGCCTCCTTCTTGATGTCCGCGAGGCTGAGCTCCCTCGGAGCGGCGGCAGCAGACGTGGCGGCGACCGCGAGGCCGGAGGCTGCGGCCGCGAGCAGCCCGCGGCGCGACGATATCAACGCGTTGTCAGTCATCGTTTCCTCCCTGTTGGCCGCCGCATATCGACGGTCAGGGGGCTTTCAGCCCCTCGTAATAGGCGGCCAGGGCCGCGATATCCTCTTCCGAAAGCTGCCTGGCGACATTGCGCATCGCGGCATTGTCGCGCTCGCCGCGCCGATAGGCCATCATCAGCGCGGTGAGCTGGTCGGCGGGCATGCCCGCAAGCGCCGGGATGGCGCCGGCCTTCGGCGCGCTGCCCACATTGGCCTGCCCCCTGAAAAGTGGTCCTCCGTGAAGTAGGCTTTCGAGCCTTGGAGGATGCCGCTATGGCGCAGAAGAAGCACAAGCCTGAAGAAATCGTCGCGAAGCTTAGGCAGGTCGACGTGTT
>JAEWKP010000416.1 GCA_023393655.1 Pseudomonadota bacterium
AACACGTCGACCTGCCTAAGCTTCGCGACGATTTCTTCAGGCTTGTGCTTCTTCTGCGCCATAGCGGCATCCTCCAAGGCTCGAAAGCCTACTTCACGGAGGACCACTTTTCAGGGGGCAGGCCAATCAGAGCAAGCGGCAGGATCAGGCCCGCCAGCACCAGCGCCAGGCTCGGCGCCAGCAGCCAGCGAGCGTCGGATCGGGGCCTGCGTCGGACGGTGCGGCCCGGTTCCCGGGCAGCACCACGCTCGTCGACCATGGAAGCGGCGGTCAAGCCTTGAATTCCTTGTTCCACCACTCGACCCATTTCGGGTCGCTCTTGGCGGCGTAGGGGTAGTCGACGAAGTTCAGCTTCGCGATCTGGTCCGGCGTGAATTCGAGCCGCTTGCGATCCTCGGCCGGCAGGTCGGCATTGGTGGTGACGACCGAATACGAGGTGGCCTGCGAGATCGCGCCCATCGGCTTGGGCTGCAGCATCGCCTCGAGATAGGCATAGGCCGCCTCGGGATTGCGCGCCTTCTTCGGAATGCCGGCGCCGAAGGAGATGAAGATCGCGCCTTCCTTCGGATAGGCCCAGCGGATCGGCAGCCCTTCCTTTTCCCATTGCACGGCACGCGCGCTGTAGTTGGCGGAGATCCAGATCTCTTCGGACTGGAAGGCCGCCGCGAGCGCCTGATGCGAGGGGTAGAGCCGCGGCTGTACCGCCTTCTTCATGTCCAGCAGCGCCGGGAACGCCTTGGAGACGTCGCCCATCGTGCCGCCATGGCTCAGCGAAGCCGCATAGATGTAGTTGAAGTGGAGCTGGTCCATGACGCCGACGCGGCCGGCATATTTCGGGTTCCAGAGGTCGGCGAAGCTTGTCGGCGGCTCGGGGATCTTGGCCGGATTGTAGAGCACGACGACGCCGCCATAGATCGCCGGAACAAGATAGGGCAGGCGCAGCTTCTCGACGATGTTCTTGCCGCTTGGAAGGCGGGACATGTCGAGCGTCTCGAGCACGCCCTGCGCGTTCATCTCATAGGCGTCAGCATCGCTGAGCCAGGTGATGTCGATGCTGCCGCGGGGCAGGCGCCGTTCGGCCAAAAGCTTCGTCTTGCGCTCCGGGACGGGGGCGAGATCGTGGACGATGCGAAACGGGGAGCCGCCGAGGGCGGGCGCCTCGAAACCCTTGACGATACGATCGTTCCAGTCGCCACCCCAGTTGGAGACGACGAGTTCGCCGGCCGCTTGGGCCTGCGCGCCATGCGGCAACATCGCCGCCGCGCCCAGCGCCGTGCCGGCCGTGAGGAATCGACGCCGGTCGAGCCGGCGGGAAAAAGCTGTCAGGTCTGTCACGGTTGTTCCCCTGCTTGCTGGCCGGCGTTTGGCGCCGGTCGCGCGGGCTGCTTCGGCCCGCAAGCAGATTAGGCGAGCGGCTTTTCGGCGATGTGTTGAAAATGTTTCATTGAAGTTTCATGATCGAGACGGTCGCCCTTGGTGCTGGCAGCGCGGTTGGGCAGGGAGGTGAGCGATCAAGAAGGTTCTGCTGATCGAGGACGACGACACCTTTGCGCTGTTGCTCGCTGCGTATTTCAGGACGGCCGGTTATGCGACGGATCGTGCCGCTTCGGCGAGGGAAGGCTTGCGAAAGCTTGATTCCGGCAGTTGGGACGCTGCCATCGTCGATCTGACGCTGCCCGACGAGGACGGCATCGTGCTGACGCGGATGCTGCGCGCGCGCTCTTCGATCCCGATCATCGTCTCGACCGGCCGGAGCGGCCGCGAAGACCGGCTGGCTGCGCTGGAACTCGGGGCGGACGACTTCGTCACGAAGCCTTTCGAGCCGCGCGAGCTGGTGCTGCGGCTCAACAACATCCTGCGTCGCGGCGAGAGGCGGGTGCGCCCGTCGGGCTCGCGTCTGCCCTGCGCGGGAGGCGAGCTCGACCTGGCGGGGCACGTGCTCGTCGCCCCCTCGGGAGAATGCCTCGATCTCGGGGCGACCGAATTCGCGCTCTTGCGATTTCTCGCCCGCAATCCGGATCGCGTGCTCACCCGCGCCCAGATCATCGACGCCATCGCGGAGGGTGAACCGCCCGAGTCCGAGCGTGCAGTCGATATCAGGATGTCGCGGCTGCGCCGACGCCTGATGTCGATCAGCCTCGACGCCGCTCTGCTGAAGACGGTTCACGGCGTCGGCTACAAGCTGATCCTGCCGCGCAGGCCGCTCAGTCCGGTGGGGCGGTGACCTCGAGGTCCAGCGCGTAGAGTTCCATCAGCGCCATCGCCTTCGTGAGCATGTCCTTCAGACCGCCGCGCTGCTCCGGCGTGAGTGCAGAGGCTTTGCGTTCGTCGCACTGTGCGCTGCTCGCCAGTTCGTCCAGCCCGAGCAGGCCGGCGACCGCGTGAACCTTGTGCAGCAATCGGCCGAGGGCCTCGCTGTCTTCCGAAGCGAGCATGTCAACGGTCTGGCCGAAGGTCGCGACGCCGGTCGCGACGATCGAGGCGACGCTGTCGTGGCCGATATCGGCCACCATGCGGTCGAGCGGCGTCCTGTCGAAGGCGCGCGCGCTTTCGGCGCGCGGAAAGCGCAGACGCTCGCCGGGCCCGAGCACGCCATGCCCCGCCAGATCCCGGCGTACCGAGACGAGAAGTTCGCCCAGATCGTCGAATTCGACCGGTTTCTCGATGAAGCCGGTGAAGCCCGCGGCGAGATAGGCCTTGATGTCCTCTGGCATCACATTGCCGGTCATGGCGATGATCGCGATGCCGGGGCCGCCCAGCTTCTCCGCCGCGATCCGCCGCGCGATCTCGATGCCCGATATCTCCGGCATCGAGATGTCGAGAAGCACGGCGTCGTAGCGGCCCGCACGCAGCGCCCTCATGCCTTCCTGTCCGTCATGCGCCGTCGTCACGCTGTGTCCGAGCCGCTGCAGCAGGGCGTCCGCGACGATGAGGTTGGTCTGCTCGTCGTCGATGACGAGGATGTTGAGCGGCGGCCCCGGCTGGCGCTCCTGACGCGCGGCCGGAATGACGCGCGGCTGGCCCGGCTCGCCCACTGGCCCGACCGGAACGGTGATGCAGGCGCGCGTCCCGCCGCGCGGGCCGGGTCCTATGCCGAGACGGGCGCCGATAGCGGCGGCCAGCTCCTCGCTGATCGACAATCCGAGGCCCAGGCCCTCGACGCCGGCCGTCACATGCTCCGGCTGGCGCGCATAGGGCTGGAGCACACGGCCCGTCATGCGTGGCGATATGCCGGGGCCTGAATCGGTCACCGAGATTTCGAGGACATCCTGGCCGTCCGATGGCGAACGCAGCGAGCATGCCAGCGTGATCGAGCCGGAGGGCGTGTATTTGACGGCGTTGCCGAGCAGGTTGAACAGGATCTGCCGCAGGCGCCGCGGATCCGTCACGATACGGTCGGGGAGGGTTGTTTCGATGCGCGAGCGCATGGCGAGCCCCTTCTGCACCGTCATGGTCCGGGCGATGTTGACCATCTCCTGCATGAAGGGTCTGGTCTCGACGGTCTCAAGCCGGATGTCGATTTGCCCCGACTGCACCTTGGCGATGTCCAGAACGTCGTTGAGCACGTCGCGCATCGCCCGCGAGGCGCCGACGAGGCTGTCGATCATCGCGCGCTGCCGCTTCGGCAGGGCCTCGCCGGCGAGGATCTGGGCGATCCCGAGGATGACGTTGAGCGGGTTGCGCAGTTCATGCCCGACCTTGGCGATGAAGGCCGTCCGTGCCGTGGCCTCGGATTCCGCCTTGGCGCGGGCCGCTCGCAGATCCTGCTCGCGCTCCTTCAGCACGGTGATGTCCGCGCGGATGCTGGTCGTGCCGCCAGAAGCGGTCCGCCGCTCGCTGACCTGGATCCAGCGCCCGTCCGAGAGATGCTGCTCGAAGAAGCCGATGCCGGCCTGGTGGAAGGAGATGCGCCGTTCCGCCCAGGTCTTGCTGTTCTCGTCGATCTGGAAGACGCCGCGCGCGACGCTCTCGTGGACGACGTCGCTAAAGAGCATGCCGGGCTTCATCATGTCGGCGACCAAGGGGTAGAGGCGCCGGTACTGCTCGTTGCAGATGATCATCCGGTCCTGGTCGTCATACAGGACGAATGCTTCGGGCAGGGCTTCGATGCCCTCGATCAGCGCGGTGGTCAACTCGGTCGGACTCGCTGCAGGGCGGCTATTTCCCCAGTCGAGGACGCCGCTCGCGACGGCGTCGCTTCGGAAGCCGGAAAGACGAGCGCCCTCAAATTCTTGTCGCTCCGGGCAGGTCACGATCGTCGCGGCCAGGACGCCACCCACACTCAGCAAGGCCAACGCTTCGCTGAGCCGGACGGGCTCTGCACCGGCAGTGATCAGGGGATCGCCGGCAAAGGTTCCTTCAGCGTTCGGGAATGCCGCGTTATCGCAGCCGTCCTGCTCCGATTTCCACGATATCCGCCTGGTGGCGGCTTCCCAGTGCCAAAAAATGACCATGCACCAGCAGGGGCCCCGTAACTTTGTCTTGATGTGGCTGATGCCACCTGACCATCACGCTCGGATTCCAACTGCGCGTCAACGGATGGCGGTACGATCGCCAGGCGCAACTCGTCACGGGGTCGATCCCGGTCTGGGCCTTGATCCACTTCATTCGATCGATATCCCGTTCTCCTTCACCACCGCCGCCCACTTGGTGATTTCCTGCCCGATGAACTTCGCGTAGTCCTCCGGGCTGCCACCACCGGCCACATAGCCGCCGGCCGCAAAGCGCTGCTTGATTTTCTCTTCCTTGAGAATCTCGTTGGCGAGCGTGTTCATTTTCTCGACGATAGTGCGCGGTGTCTTGGCGGGCGCCGACAACCCGAACCAGCCTTGCGCTTCAAACCCCGGGAAACCACTCTCCGCAACCGTCGGGACATCGGGGTAGAGGGGGCTCCGACTGGAGCTCGTCACGGCAAGCGCCCGGATTTTTCCGCCCCGGATATGTGCCAGCGGGATATCGGCGTTGACGATGCCAGCCGGAACATGACCGCCCAGGATATCGGTAACCAGCGGAGCAGCTCCGCGATAGGGGACATGCCGCGCTTTGATCTTTGCGGCGCCCTCAAGCATCGCCAACGAGAGGTGACCGGATGACCCGGCGCCCGGGCTTGCGAAAGGGAGATCGCCACCAGATCGGCGAACTCCTTCGATGAAATCCTCTAGCGTCCGTATCGGCGAATTTGCCGGAACGATGATGACGTTCGGTGTCAGGGCCAGCAGGCAGATGTGCTCGAAATCCCTGGTCGAATCGTACGGCATCCGGGCATAGAGCGAGTGATTCATCGCATTCTGGCCGTTGCCCGACACAAGGATCGTGTAACCGTCGGGCTGTGCCCTCGCGACCGCCACGGCTGCGATGTTGCCGTTCGCGCCGGGCCGGTTCTCGACCACGAAGCTCTGGCGCAGGCGTTCGGCAAAGCGTTCAGCAAATAGTCGCGCCACAACGTCGGTGCTTCCGCCTGCGGGAAACGGCACGACAAAAGTCGATGGGCTTTCGGGCCACTCAGCAGCGTTCGCCCCTCCTGTCGCGGCGACAGCGACAAGGGAAAGTATGAAGGTCCGCCTTCTCATGAGCATTCTGTCCTCCCATTTTTCTTCTGACGTGCGCCCGCCGCAGTCAGCGGCAAACCCATGTTTCGCGCCGCCATGGCTCCAATCGTTTCTCATCGAGATCGAGCCCCGTTCCGGGGAGGTCGGGAATGGCGAGCGTGCCGGTCGCCGTGAGCCGGACCGCGCCTTGGAGCGCGAGAAGCGGATTGTTGGAAATGTCGACTTCGACATAGGGGTAAGGCGCCGGGCCTCCCCCGCGCCGCGCTGGAAGCAGGCTGGCAACCTGCAGAGCTGCCTGGTGATTGACGATCGTGCCGAAGACGTGAGGCATAATCGGTAGATCGAAGGCGGCTGCCAATGCTGCGATTCGCAGGAAGCCGGTGTAGCCGCCGCAGACCGTGAGATCGGGCTGGAGAATGGACATCGTGCCCGCCATCAGGAAATCGCGGAATGCTCCCGCGCTGGCGAGTGCTTCTCCCCCGGCTACAGCCGTCGAAACCGCCGAGGCGACCGCGGCGTATCCAGGGACGTCTTCTGGCTCCACCGGCTCTTCAATCCAGAGCAAATCAGAAGCTTCCATCCGGCGCGCTGACGCGATGGCGGCACGAGCCGTGTAGGCTTGGTTGATATCGACCATCAGCCCGACCTCCGGGCCGACCAGCTTGCGCGCATGCGCCAGCATCTCGCCGTCGGCTCGCGGAGAGACCCCCGCGCGCGGCTTCAACGCCAGATAGCCTTCTCTCAGAGCACGCTCGATCGCGCCGGCGTAGTGTCCGTAGGGCTTTTCGGCCTCCGAGATGAACGGACCACTGCCATAAGCGAAGACATCGCTACGAAGCGCGCCACCCAGCAGAGCGGCGACACTGATGCCGCGTTCTTGCGCGGCAAGGTCACACAGCGCCATATCGAGCGCCGAGATCGCCATCATTGCAGGTCCCCGGCGATCATACCCGAGATTTGCGACCATGCGTTCCCACAGCGCGCGGTAGCGCGCCGGTTCTTCTCCGATGACGACCTGCGCATAACGCGAGCGAATGATAGCGGCCGCCGCGTCGGGAGACGAAAAGACCTCGCCCCAACCGCTCTTGCCGGTATCCGTGACAACTTCCAGCAGCAGGAAATCGCGGCGGCGTATCATCGTCCGGGCGTTGCCAATCGCCGGCGTTGGAACAAACCCGACATGGTGACCGCGAATCTCAGTGACTTTCATAAAGTTCCCATTCGGAGGCGAAGGATCGGCAGCGATCTTGACGTTGAAGGGCTCATGCAGGCCAATACAAAGATCGCCTGACTTAATGTCCCTTGATTATGAAATTCGACTCTCGCGAACTCTCCGTGCTTCGTGCCGTGATCGAGCAGGGCAGCGTGACGGCGGCGGCCGCGACGCTGAATGTGTCGCAGCCTGCCGTCAGTCGGACGCTTCAGCAGATCGAGGAGCGTGTCGGCATCGTCTTGTTGCGGCGCGAAAAGCAAAGCCTGCATCCGACGCGGGAAACGGAGCTGCTATACCCGGATGTCGTGCAGGCGGTCTCGTCCATTGAGGCCGTTGCGCGGCGCGCCCGCGATCTCAGGGAAGGACGAACAGGTGCGCTTCGGATTGCGACGATCGCTGCGTTCGCGAACTCTATCCTGCCTTACGCCATTTCGCGGCTTCGAAGCAGGAAGCCCGGCGTCGAGTTCGTCGTTGAAATCCTGACGGCGCGTGATGTCGCCCAACGCGTTGCGAGCTTCAAGAGCGAACTTGGGCTTCTGATCGATGCAACGGCGGTCTCTGGGATCCTCCTCGAGGATCTGTGCACGTCGCGCTTTGGCTGCGTCCTCCCGAGCGATCACGCCTTGGCGCGGAACTCAACTGTTACGATCGAAGATTTGTCTCGGCAGCCCATCATCTGTCTCGACCGGATGTTGCCGCTCGGGGCGCTTGCGCACCGAATCTTCGAACGAGCTGACCTCCAACTGCGGCCGGCCGTCGAGGTATCACAATCGAACATCGCGTGCGTGCTCGTCGAGGCTGGCGCAGGCATCGCACTCATCGACAAGCTTGGCATCCTCGGGCGATCCGGATCGGCTAAGCTAACTTTCGTCCCGCTTTCCCCGCCCGCGACGATTGTCGGACGGCTCGCCCTGCCCGTCGGAACAGCGCAGACCGCTTCATCGCGAGAGTTCTGCGCAGCGCTCCGTGAGGTGGTGGCGGAGCTGGCCGCGACAGACAGCGGCTTCTCGATGCGGGCGCAGCCGAGCCGAGACCACAGCTAGCGGGCGGCAAGCGCGAGCTCGTCGGCATTGTGAGTGGCGAGTGGCGGGTGTCGCTCCGGCGGGCCTGTGCGGTCCTGAAGTTCGACCCGTCATCGCTGAGTGTGTGGCAAGTCCAGGTAATCGTCAGCGACAATGGCGGCGGGCTCACCTGCGAGTCTGCGAAACAGGCGCGAGCCCACGGGCAGGAAGAAGCCGGGCTGGCACGCGACAGTTAAGCGCTGGCGGCCATACATACGCGACAAGGCGTGCTCAATCGCATCACAGCTTGGAGCTGTGCGATGGCGCAGGGCTACGGCCCCACAGGCTCAGAAAAATTGCTTCGACAGCTTCAAGCCTTGACCCTGGTAGTTGGATTTTATCTGCTGTCCATACAATTTATCTGGAGTTTCGATCATGTCTTCAAAAATCAAAGTTCCAACACGTTGCCCGTGATCAAGCATGAACGGGACGTCATGACTCCTAATTTCAAGAACGACCTTACTATTATTACATTCAGTATTCTTTGATTTTCCGAAAAATGGATCCAGGAAACCGGCGTAGTGCACACGCACTTCGCCGACCGCGGTATCATAAGCTATCATTTCTGCAGCTTCATCTTCGCCGATCTCGATATCTTCCAGCGAGGCCATAATATAGAATTCGTCCGGCACGAGGACGAGCTCCCGCCTACCAGGGCGGCATTGGATAGGCTCCCAGAAATCGTTCCTGTCATACTTTCCGATCTGCTGAAGATCGATCAGGCCAGTGGTTTTGCGCGCCCGATACGCGACGATGCCGCCGGCAGCCGCTCCTTCCAGATCAATCGAAACAGGAAACGTTCGGCTGGCGCGCTTCGGGTCAGAAGCGGCTTCCCGGAACCGGAGTTGGTTGAGCGAATCGCCGGCCCTCGCAATCACCGGAAATGAGCGCGGCACGACCTCGGCGAAGAGCGGACCAGAATAGCCAGCGGGG
Source organism: Pseudomonadota bacterium (assembly GCA_023393655.1). Classification (GTDB taxonomy): domain Bacteria; phylum Pseudomonadota; class Alphaproteobacteria; order Rhizobiales; family Beijerinckiaceae; genus Allobosea. Next base: position 8,757 of record JAEWKP010000416.1, read on the forward strand.
ATCTCGTCGAAAGCGGTTCCGCAATCTGCGATGAGGCGAACGAAGATATCGAGCCTGCCGGAAGAGCTTTTGGGGTTTGCGCGGGCGCTGGTGCCATCATCGAGGCGCAAGCGTTCCTGAAGCGGAATGATATGGACACAGTTCCGCTCAAGAACCTGAGGCTTGCTCAGGTCCACCTCATGCGTTGCGAGATCGCTCAAGCGCTGGGCGACTGAATTTCCTTTACCCGGCAGAAAGCTCGTGGGAACGCGATAGGCTCGGTCCCCCAAGCGAAGATCTAGGCTCGCTGGTTGGATCGCGGCTTCATTGATCGGCGTACTAGCGCAGATGACGCCCGCCTCAATAGCCCGCCGGATCCACTGCGACGGCCAGATTCCAAAATTCATCGTTTCTCACACCGAAAGGGTCTGGCTGATAGTCTACATACAATGGCGCACTCAAGCCGCCATTGACTTCGTCATCCACAGTGACTTTCCGCTAGCATCCCCGCCCCCTGCCGGGGGAGCCTGGATGCGAAAAGACCCAGCAGTTGAACGGTAGTGGGGAATGCGTTTCGCCTGCTCACATGCTCCCGATCCACGGCATTGAGGCTTCCGCGGCATTCTGGACATATTGGGCGACCGCTCAGGCGAGTTGGGGCGAGCGGCGCTCTGCTTGTCTTGAACCCGTATTCGGACAACGGCCTTTCAGGGCCGGAGCGGCACCACCTTCCCGCTTTCCGCATTTGCTCGCAATCCAGCATTCTCCCTTTCGGGATAAGCTATTCGCGCCTGCAATCTAGCGTTCTCCTGGCTTAGGCGTACCTTCGCCTTGTTCTCGCTGATGTTCTCATTTGCCCTGATAACCTCCTGCGTGCACCGCCGCGCAGCGTCGATGGCGAGATTCCGTTCGGCCCTCAGCATTGCGTTGGGGCCCGCGCGCCGAGGCGCAGGTCGAGGTTCGCGGGCTGGATCTGCCCCTCGGCCGGCGGCCGGGCGAGCGTGATCGCACCCGCCTCGATGAAGGCGCGGATGGAGCTGTCGGGCTGGATGCCGGGCTGGATGCCGGGCTTGAAGGCCAGCATGCGCGTTCCGCAGGGGATAATCGGTCATAGCTGGCGAAGCAGGCCCCGAAGGCCAAGCATGCCGGGTGCGCGCCATGCATGGGCCAGCGGGTTGTCCACGCCAGAATCGCGGCGCGCCCGCATTGACGCTGGCGCCGGCCGGCCGGTAACACATCAACACGATAGAGCCGCGACCGGCCGAGGCGGAGCCTTCGATGTACCAGGCCCAGACGCATGGCGTGCGCGTGACCGCGGCGCCGCGTTTCATGGATGGCGAATCCTCGCATGCGCAGGGCCGCTATTTCTGGGCCTATGCGATCGAGATCGTGAATCTCTCGACGCAGACCGTGCAATTGATGACCCGGCACTGGTTCATCACCGACGGGCGCGGCGAGGTTCATGAAGTGCGTGGCGAAGGCGTGGTCGGCAAGCAGCCGGTGCTGCGGCCGGGCGAGAGCTTCAACTACACCTCGGGCTGCCCACTGACGACGCCTGACGGTTCGATGCACGGTTTCTACGCCATGCAGGACGAGAACGGCACGATCTTCGATGTCGAGGTGCCGCTCTTCCCGCTCGATTCCCCCTATGTGAAGAAGGTTCTGCATTGACCGCCTCCGCTCAAGCCGGGCAGCGCTATACGCCGCTCGAAATGCTCGCCCGCCTCGTCGCCTTCGACACGGTGAGCGACAAGTCCAACCTGGCCCTGCTCGATTTCGTCGAGGATTACCTTGCCGGCTGGGGCGTCTCCTCGGTGCGTTTTCCGAACGAAACCGGCGACAAGGCTGCGCTGTTCGCGACCGTCGGCCCGCAGGATCGCGGCGGCATTGTCCTCTCCGGCCATACGGACGTGGTGCCGGTGGCTGGTCAGGCCTGGAGCCGCGACCCGTTCACGCTGCATGTCGCGGATGGCAAGGCCTATGGCCGCGGCGCCGTCGACATGAAGGCCTTCCTGGCGCTGGGGCTCGCGCTGGTGCCGGATTTCCTGGCGGCGAATCTCAAGACGCCGATCCATCTCTTCCTGTCCTATGACGAGGAGGTGACCTGCCTCGGCGTGGTCGACGGCATCGCTGCCATGGGAAAGACCCTGCCGCGCCCGCGCGCCGTCATCGTCGGCGAGCCGACTATGCTCGACATCTGCGACGCGCATAAGGGCGTCAGGACCTTCCAGACCGTGGTGAAGGGTTTTGCGGCGCATTCCTCCAAGCCGCAGCTCGGCGCCAGCGCCGTCCATGCCGGCGCGCTGCTCGCGGCCGAGCTCGACCATATGGCCGAGGCTGCCAGGCAGCGGCCGGACACGAGCGGTCGTTTCGACCCGCCCTACGACACCATCCATATCGGCACGTTCCATGGCGGCATCGCCCGCAACATCCTGGCCGATCGCAGCGAGATCCTCTGGGAGATCCGGACGGTGCCGAGTTCCGATCCCGAGGCCGGCCCGGCCCGCTTCGCGAAGACCGCCGACAAGGTTCTGGCGCGGATGCGTTCGACCGCGCCGAGCTCCGCGATCGAGACGCAGATGACCTCGGACGTGCCGGGGCTGGCGCCCGATCCGGGCTCGGAGGCCGAGCGGCTCGCCATGCGGCTTTCCGGCCGCAACCACACCATCGCGGTCGCCTATGCGACCGAAGCCGGGCATTTCCAGCAGGCCGGCCTTCCGACCGTGGTCTGCGGGCCCGGCTCGATCGACCAGGCGCACCAGCCCGACGAGTACATCACGCTGGAGCAGTTGGCGGCCGGTGAGGCCTTCATGCGCAAGCTGATGGCGGAGTGTCAGGCTGCGTGAAGCGGTCATGAGATTCTCGGGCCGCCGCTTCGCGGCGCCCGAGAATGACTGGCGGCTTACTCGCCGGCCGCCTGCCCGTCCTCGACCTCGGCCGGATCGAAGGCATAGCGCCGCGAGCAGAATTCGCAGGTAACGCCGAGCTTGCCGTCATCGGCGATCATCGCCTTGCGGTCCTCGGGCGCGAAGCCGCGCAGCATCGAGAGCACGCGCTCGCGCGAGCAGCGGCAGGCCTCATGGACGACGACCGGCTCGAAGACGCGGGCGCCGCGCTCGTGGAACAGGCGGTAGAGCAGGCGCTCGCTTTCCAGCGTCGGGTCGAGCAGTTCGTGATCCTCGACCGTCTCGACCAGCGAGCGCGCCTCCATCCACGCATCGTCACTGACCCCGTCCGGATCGCCCTTGGCGAGGATCTCGTGCCCCTCTGGAGCATCGCCCGGATGCATATCGGCGGCGCGCAGGCGATCCGCCGAATGCGGCATGAACTGCACGAGGATACCGCCGGCGCGCCATTGCGGTCGCCCGCCCGTGGTGACGGTGCCGACGCCGAGCCGAACCCGCGTCGGGATCTGCTCGGACTGGCGGAAGTACTGGTGCGCGGCCTCTTCCAGGCTTTGGCCCTTCAGCGCGACGATGCCCTGATAGCGGGTCGTGGCCGAGCCCTGGTCGACGGTCATGGCGAGATGGCCCTCGCCGAGGAGCTCTCCGCTCGAGACCTTGCCGAGCGCGATCGCCTCGACGAGCTTGGCCTCGTCGATATGGGCGACGGCCCGGAAATTGTCGGGCGCGTTGAAGTCGACGACCATCATCGGGATGGCGCCGTCGCTCTTGGTCTGAAGCTGGAAGCGGCCCTCGAACTTGAGCGCCGTGCCGAGCAGGACGGTGAGCGCCGCCGCCTCCCCGAGCACGCGCGAGACGGGCTCCGGATAGCCATGTCGGTCGAGGATCGCATCGATCGCCGGGCCCAGCCGCACGACGCGGCCGCGCACGTCGAGATCGGGCACGGCGAAGGGGATGACCCGGTCGTCGAGCCCGGCGGTGCTGACGGTGTCGTCCACGGCCATCAGGCCGCGACTCCACCGAAGCACCAGGCGAGAATGCCCTTCTGGGCATGCAGGCGGTTCTCGGCCTCGTCGAAGACGGCCGATTGCGGGCCGTCCATGATCGCGTCCGTGACCTCCTCGCCGCGCGAGGCGGGCAGGCAGTGCATGAAGATCGCGTCCTTCTCGGCGCGCTCCATCAGCCTGTCATCAACCTGATAGGGTCGCAGCAGGTTGTGGCGGGTGCCTTCGTTGTCGTCGCCCATCGAGACCCAGCAATCGGTGATGACGCAATCAGCGCCCTCGACTGCTTCCTCGGGACGGTGGGTCAGCTTGATCTTAGCCCCCTGCTTCTTGGCCCAGGCGATCAGGGCCGGCGGGGGGCTAAGCTCCTCCGGCGTCGCGACGGACAATTCGAAATCGAGCCGGCCGGCGGCGTGCACCCAGGAGGTCAGCACATTGTTGGTGTCGCCGGTCCAGGCGATGCGCTTGCCCTCGATTGCGCCCTTGCGCTGCTCGAAGGTCATGACATCGGCCATGACCTGGCAGGGATGCTGGCGCTTGGTCAGGCCGTTGATCACCGGGACGGTGGCGTATTTCGCCATCTCGACCAGCGAGTCGTGATCCAGGATGCGGATCATGATCGCGTCGACATAGCGCGAGAGCACGCGGGCGGTGTCCGCGATGGTCTCGCGCTCGCCGAGTTCGATCTCGTGGCCGGCGACCATCATCGGCGATCCCCCGAGCTCGCGGATGCCGACATCGAAGGAGACGCGGGTCCGCAAGGACGGCTGCTCGAAGATGGTGGCGATGACCTTGCCCTCGAGCAGGCGGTCTCCGGCGGCGGCGGCGGTACGGCGTCGCGCCTTGATCTCCTCGCCCGTGCGCAGGATGGCGCGCAGCTCGTTGCCGGAGAAATCGGAGAGGTCGAGGAAATGGCGCGTCACGGGCGGTTCGTTCGCGTCGCTGGTGGGGTCTGGGGGTGAACTTATTCGGCAGCCGGGCGCTTCAGCGTCGCCTCGACGGCAGACGCCGTCTTGTCGAGACGCGAAAAGGCTTCCGCGACATCCGCCTCGGTGATGATCAGCGGCGGCAGCAGGCGCACGACATTGTCGCCGGCCCCGACGACGAGCAGGCCATGGGCGCGGGCCTCGTTGACGAAGTCGGTGTTCAGCGTGTGCAGCTTGAGGCCAAGCATCAGACCCTCGCCGCGGATCTCGGCGATGACGTCCGGATGCTTGTCCTTGAGCTCGGCCAACGACTGCTTCAGCCTGAGCGCGATCTGTCCGACATTCTCGATGAAGCCAGGCGCCAGCACGACGTCGAGCACGGCATTGCCGACCGCCATGGCGAGCGGGTTGCCGCCGAAGGTCGTGCCATGGGTGCCGAGCGTCATGCCCGAGGCCGCTTCCTCGGTCGCGAGGCAGGCGCCCATCGGGAAGCCGCCGCCGATGCCCTTGGCGATCGACATGATGTCGGGCGTAACGCCGTACTGTTCGTGAGCGAAGAACTTGCCGGTGCGGCCGACGCCGGTCTGGATCTCGTCGAAGATCAGCATCAGGCCGTGCTCGTTGCAGAGATCGCGCAGCAGCTTGAGGAAACGGGCCGGCACGGAACGCAGGCCGCCCTCGCCCTGGATCGGCTCGATCATCAGCGCCGCTGTCTCCGGCGTGATCGCGGCGCGCAGCGCCTTCTCGTCGTCGAAGGCGACCTGGTCGAAGCCATCGACCTTGGGACCGAAGCCGTCGATATATTTCTGCTGGCCGCCGGCTGCGATGGTCGCCAGCGTCCGGCCGTGGAAGGCACCCTCGAAGGTGATGATGCGATAGCGCTCGGGATGGCCCTTCGCGGCATGGTATTTCCGCGCCATCTTGATGGCGCATTCATTCGCCTCGGCGCCCGAATTGGTGAAGAAGACGCGCTCCGCGAAGGTCGCCTCGCAGAGGCGGCGGGCCAGCCGCTCGCCATCCGGCGCGCCGTAGAGGTTCGAGGTGTGCCAGATCTTGCCGGCCTGCTCGGTCAGCGTCTTGACGAGATGCGGATGGGCGTGGCCGAGCGCATTGACCGCGATGCCGGCGCCGAAATCGAGATAACGCGTGCCGTCGGCCGTGATCGCCCAGGGGCCCTCGCCGCGCTCGAAGGCGACAGGCGCGCGGGCATAGGTCGGGACAAGCACGGACTGGCTGGCGGAAACAGGGGCGGGAGCCATGGGACGAAGATCCTCGCGAGGGGGACGGGGTGAGAAACGGATTGGCGCTGGACGGAAAACGACGATCCGGGGTGGATGCTGCATGATGCAGCCATGATACGACCCGGCGGCGACGTTATCGTCGCGCCCAGCTCCCGATCTCTCGTCGCGCCGTCATCCGCATCGTCGGAACCTTGATCCGCCAAACATAAGCGCCGCCCGAGCGGGGCGGCGTCACCTTGTGGATAAATATGCTTAAGGCGGCCGCGGCTGTCAATTCGATGCGGCGGGGACAGTGTTGCCGAAAGGATTCGCTTGACCGCGCATTCGCGAATCGCCTGGGGAAAAGCCGAATTCCGATTCGCCGACTCTTGTTCGCGAGTCACCGCAGCTTGTATGGTCGGCTTCGTCAGATACGACATTTCGTGCGGCGCCTCCTGTACCGTCTGTTGCGGCAGCAACGGCCTTGTCCCTGTGACAGAGCCGCCGGTCCCGGATTCCGTCACGAAGCGCCCTTAAAGGCAGGCCCCGCGAGGGATCGGCCGGACAAGACAGGTGATGCGGATGAACGAAGCCGGAGCATGGACAGACGAGCGCGTCGAATTGCTCAAGAAGCTCTGGAGCGATGGGCTGAGCGCCAGCCAGATCGCCGCCGAGCTGGGCAATGTCACGCGCAACGCGGTGATCGGTAAGG
>JAEWKP010000464.1 GCA_023393655.1 Pseudomonadota bacterium
GTGCGCGTCGACGGGCGCGAGATGGTGCTGGCCGATATTCCCGGCCTGATCGAGGGCGCGCATGAAGGCCATGGCCTCGGCGACCGCTTCCTCGGCCATATCGAGCGCTGCCGCGTGCTGCTGCATCTGGTCGAGGGCACCAGCGAGCATGCCGGCAAGGCCTACAAGACCGTGCGCGAAGAGCTCGAAGCCTATGGCGAGGGACTGGCGGACAAGCCGGAGATCGTCGCGCTCTCCAAGGTCGACGCGCTGACGCCCGAGGTGCTCAAGGAGCAGGTCGCGCGCCTGAAGCGGGCGGCGAAGCGCATGCCGATCATCCTCTCGGCCGCCTCGGGCGAAGGCGTCGACGCCGCGCTGCGGGCACTCTTCGCCGTGGTCGAGGAAGCCCGTCGCGTGGAAGAGCGGGAGAACGCTCCCGTGGAAGAGACCGGCTGGCGACCCTGACATCAAGCCGGTGCCTTAGCGGAAATCCCGCCAGGCGCCGACGCGGTGGATGCTTTCGCGGTCGCGTTCGGCTTCGCCGAAGGGCGCCACCGGCCAGTCCCAGCTTTCATCCGGCGCGGGAAGCGCGATGTCGCGCGTGAGATCGAGGCGATCGGTGATCGCGCCCGCACGATCGCGCTCGACCATCTCGACATCGCTCAGCAGCACGACGCGGCCGTTGAAGCGGCGGAGATCGGCGAGATGCCAGGCGATGCAGCGCGCCGGCAGGTCGATCGGCAGCTGCCCGGCACGGTCGGGATGATCGTCCAGCCAATCCTCGACCGGCCAGGCGAGCTGCGACATCAGATTGGCGGAGATGACGAGATCGATGCCCGAATCGGCGGTCAGATCGGTCAGCGGATCGACCCGCTCCTTTACCTCTTCAGCGAGCCAATCCATGACGCCGGTGAGATCGCGGGTCAGGAGCGCGACCTTGGGCCGGAAGCGCATGCGCAACCGGATCTGCGGCAGGTGGACGGCGTCGACCAGCAGAACCTGCTCGAAACGCTGGCAGAGCAGGTCGAGCGGGATGTCGCGCAGCAGGCCCGAGCCGAGGACGGCGACCTTGCGATGCTGCGAAAGCTCCGCGACGACTTCGGTTACGACAGCACGGCAGCGTTCGTGATGCCCCGCCCAAGCCCCGCGCTGCCGGTTGCCGCGCGCCCAGAGCGCGACACTCTCGCCGACGAGACCGAGCCGGCGCGTCATCCGCGCGGCCGGTGTGGCCAGGCTCAGGAAGAGCTCGGCAAGCATCCTTTGCTCAGATCAGCGCACCACGCGCAGCGACCGGCCAGAGCGCCTCGACATGGGCGTCCGGGCCGTGCAGGCCGCGGACGCAGACATACCAATCGTGCAGATTGACCGTGGGATCGCAATGGCCGGGGATCAGCAGCAAGCTGTCGCCGCGATGCGGCATCGCAATCGGGTCGCCGGTGAGGACGCCGTGTTCGTCCGAGGGCTTGGTGTAGATCACGCCCTCGCGGCGGAAGGGCACGGGCATGCCGGAATCGACCGCCGCCGATTTGTGGCCGGCATCGACGATGGCGCGGTCCGGCACCGGCTTGCTCATCACCCCTGCGAGGACGAAGAGAGAGTGTTCAAAGGTGCGGAAGGGCGTGCCGTCGGCCTGGCGATTGCGGGCGTAATCGGCGTCCATGAAGATATAGGAGCCGGGCTGGATCTCGTTCCAGATGCCGGACTGCGTCTCCAGCTCATGGGTGCCGGTACCGGCGCCGGTGACGATTTCGCAGGGCAAACCGTGATGCTTGAGCCGCTCGACCGTGTTGCGGGCGGCGAGGCCGGCGCGCTCGATCGCCTCGCGGCGCTCGTCGATCGAGCGCATGTGCTGGGCGGAGCCGTGATAGGCGTGGATGCCGGCGAAGCGCAGGGTGTTGGAGCGCGCGACAGCCTCGGCCAGCCGGACGGCGCCCTCTCCGGGTGCGACGCCGCAGCGCCGGCCGCCGACATCGATCTCGACATAGACGTCGAGCGTCACATCGTTGCGGGCCGCCGCCTCCGCCGCCTCGCGCACGCCGTCGGGGTGATCGACGCAGAGGCCGACCTTTGCGCTGCGGGCGAGGCGTGCGAGCCGGTCGAGCTTGGCCGCGCCGACGATCTCGTTGGTGACCAGCACGTCGCCGACGCCGCCTGCCACCAGCACTTCGGCTTCGCCCACCTTCTGGCAGCACTGCCCGACCGCGCCATGGGCGATCTGCCGCAGCGCGATCTCCGGGCTCTTGTGCGACTTGGCATGGGGCCTGAGCCGGATGCCATGGGCCTGGGTGAAGGCGGCCATGGCGACGAGATTGCGCTCGAACGCATCGAGATCGAGCACGAGGGCGGGGGTTTCGATCTCGGCGAAGCTCTGGCCGGGCTGGGCCGGCGGGGATAGCGGCATGAAGTCTCCTGAATCGGTTATGGCCATGGGAAGACAGCTTCGTGTCCGTAGCAAGGCCCCCTGTCGCAGCCAGCCATGCACCAGTGGCGCTTGCCGGGCTGTCATGATAGGCCCCGGCCATGAAGATCGGCCGCGTCACCGACGACACCCTTGCGCTCTTTGCCCGTGTCTGGCGTGAGCAGATCAGGTCCTATCTCCCGCAGATGCTGATGATTCTCGGCCTCGTCGTGATCATCGCGGCGACGACGAGCTTCTATCCGCTCCTGATCAAGGCGGCGTTCGACGCCTTTGCCGATCCGTTGATGGCCGAATCGACCGGCTTCGTCCGGCGCATGGAGCGACTGGTCTCGAAGTCGATCGGTTATGAGATCGGCGTCATCAACGCGGTCGCGACAGTCGTCGTGATCGTCACCGCGATCAAGGGGTTCTCGCTCCTTGCCCAGACGGTGATGACCAACAACGTCGTCAGCCGCATCGAGGCGGACATGCAGACGGCCCTTTACGGCCATCTGATCGATGCCGATCTGGCGCAGTTGCAGCGTGAGAATCCCGCCTCGCTCACGCAGCGCTTCACCACCGATTTCACCTTCGTCAAGGAAGCGCTGACGCGCATCGTCAACATCGCCATCCGCGACGTGGTCACCGCGATCGCGCTGGTCGGGGCGCTGATCTGGATCGACTGGCAGATGACGCTGGTCGTGCTGCTGATCGCGCCGGTGATCGCCCATCCGATCGGCCGGATCGGGCGCAAGCTCAGGCGGATGGCCAACTCCCAGCAGGAACAGACCGGGCTGATGGCCAATCTCGTCACCGAGAGCCTGCAGGGCGCCCGCGTCGCCAAGACGGATCGGCTCGAACCCTATCTGAAGGACCGCGCCGCCAATGCCTTCGAGGCGATCCGGGCGCTGAAGATGAAGGCGGCCAATGCGCGCGGGCGGCTCGACCCGCTGCTCGAGGTCGGCGGCGGCATCGCGGTCGCGGGCGTGCTTGCGGCCATCGGCGTGCGCATCACCTCCGGCAATTCGACGGTCGGCGATTTCACCGGCTATGTCTCGGCGCTGCTGCTCGCAGCCCAGCCGATGCGCTCTCTCGGCAATCTCAACGCCATCGTCCAGGAGGCCGGAGCCTCGCTGAAGCGCTACTACGCGCTGATGGATGAGAAGCCGCAGGTTCTCGACCGGCCGGAGGCTAAGCCGCTCGTGGTCGGAGCCGGTGAAGTCGCCTTCCGCCAACTCCGCTTCCGCTACCGCGAGGATCAGCGCGCGCTGGAGGGCATCGACCTCGTCGCGCAGGGCGGGAAGACCATGGCGCTGGTCGGACGCTCCGGTTCGGGCAAGTCGACGCTGCTCGCCCTGGTGCCGCGCCTCTACGACCCGAGCGAAGGCCGGATCGAGATCGACGGGCAGGACCTGCGCAACGTCACTCTGAACAGCCTGCGCCGCGAGATCGGCGTCGTCAGCCAGGATGTCGTGCTGTTCGACGACAGCGTGCGCGCCAATATCGCCTTCGGGCGGCCGGAGGCCTCGCTGGACGAGATCGTCGCGGCGGCGAAGGCAGCGGCCGCGCACGACTTCATCACGGCGATGCCCGGCGGCTACGACGCCCCCGTCGGCGAGCGCGGCCACAAGCTCTCGGGCGGGGAGCGCCAGCGCGTCGCGATCGCGCGGGCCATCCTGAAGAATGCGCCGATCCTGCTGCTCGACGAAGCGACGAGCGCGCTCGACACCGAATCGGAACGGCTCGTTCAGCAGGCGCTGGCGACGCTGATGAAGGGACGCACCACCATCGTCATCGCGCACCGGCTCTCAACCATCCGCGAGGCCGACATGATCGTAGTGATGGACGAGGGCAAGGTCGTCGAGACCGGCAGCCATGACGAGCTCTTGGCGCGCGACGGCGCCTATGCCCGCTTGCACCGGATGCAATTCCTCGAGAGCTGAGCGGACGGCTCAGTTCGCAGGCTGTTTCAGCGCCTTGTTGAGTTTGTCGGCAAAGCCCGCATTGAGGGGCGCCCCATCGCTCCAGCAATGCCGGACGATGGCGATGCGGCCTGAATCGATCAGGCTGTTCTCGTCGCCGGCGCGGCTGGTATGCGGACGGCCGCGCCGGATGCGCCACGCGATCTTCTCACCTTCCTCAGAGACGATATCCGCCGCGCCCGCGATCTTGTCGCGCCCGATGCTTGCAAGGCCGATTTCGGCCGGTAGTTCCTTCGGCAGGTTGACGCTCAGGAACGTGCCCTCGCGGGTCCATTGTGCGCGCGTCTGCCAGAGGTTCTCGATCAGGGCGGCGAGTGCGGCAACGTCGCGCTCCTCCGAAGTGCCGCCTTTGGTGCGGGAGAAGCCGATGGCGGGGAGGTTCCAGAAGCTGGCCTCGCGGGCGATCGAGAGCGTGCCGGAATAGGCGGCGTCCTCGGCGGCGTTGCGGCCATCGTTGACGCCGGAGAGGACGAGATCGGGCATGCCGCCGTCGCGGAACAGCACGGTCATGGCGGCGACGACGCAATCGGCCGGGGTGCCGTTCAGCGCATAGACCTGCGCCTCGCGCCGGCTGAGCGTCAATTCCTTGTCGAAGGAGAGATGGTGGCTCGCCGCCGTCCATTTCCGCTCGGGTGCGACGACCCAGATATCGGTTGCGACGCGCGCGGCGGCTTTACGCAGCAGGGCGATGCCGGGAGCGTCGATGCCGTCGTCATTGGCGATGAGGATGCGCATGGTCAGACTTCTGTTTTACCGCATTTTCTTCACGCGAACCGGTGCCCACTTCGCTTGAAAATGCTTCAGATCTCGATGGTATCGCCCGGCTTGAGGCCGGTCGTCAGTCCGGGGATGTCGACTGCCAGCGTGGCGGCGGTCGCGGCGTCGCAGGAATGGGCAAGGATGCGGCCGGCACCGCTGGCTGCAGCGATTGCGATGTTCTCGGGCAGAGTCGGGTGCGTCGGGAAGCGCAGCCAGTCGGCCTCGCCGGCAGTCAGCATGAGATCGGCCGGGCTGCCCCTGGGAATGCCGCCGGTCAGCAGGACCGGGTGACGCTCGCGGCGGGCCTGTGCGAGCGCGGCCTTGGAGGGACCGGCGAGCCCCATGCCGTCATCGACGAGCAGGGCGGCGGGGGGGAGCGGTTGTCCCTCTTCCCAGCGCAGGGCCTCGGCGAACCGCGCCGAGAGGGTATCGGCCGCACCGGGCTTCAGCCATGGCGAAGCGGCGATCTGCTGGGCGAGCGCCTCGCGCATCGAAGGGTGGATCGCGATCGGCGTATCGATCAGGCCGATCAACTCGACGGAGCGGCCTGAAAGCGGGGTCGGCAGCACCGCGCCTTGCGGGTGATTGGCGAGCCAGCGCCTGATGGCCAAGCCGCGTTCGAGGGCGGGAACGCGATCGGCGCCATAGGAGGCATCGACCAGCAACAGGTCGCAAGGCGGCAGCGCGTCCATGGCGAAGACCGGGCTATCCGGCACGACATCGCCGCAATAGCCGAGCTTACGGCCGCCTGCGCTCAGGTGGCACCAAATTCCGCCGACGACATGGCCGCTGCGGCCGGTGCGGATCGCGATCGGGCCGACGGCGAAATCAGTGCCGGGCGCGATGGTTTCCACAGAGGTTGCTTTGGCAAGCGCCCGCTCTTCCGGGGTGGCATAGGCGGCGAGCGTGGCGTCCGTTTCGCTCGCGGATTCGGCCGTCATCAGGATGCGGCCGGCGAAGCCGTTGGCGAGGCACCAGCCGAGCGCTGCGACATGATCTTCATGCGCATGCGTGACGATGATCGCGTCGACGCGCTCGAGCTCGGTGCGCGTGACCGCCGGATGATAGCCGGTGCCCTGCGCGCTGGTGTCGACGCCGACATCCAGGAGAAGCCGCGTTCCGTTGTGTTCGATGCCGACGCAGGTCCGGCCTTTTTCGCCGATCCCGCCATGAATCATCAGTTTCATGCAGCCGGTCTCACGCAGCCTTGTCCAGGGAGACGCTCTCCGGGATGATCCAGCCGTCGGTGATCGCGATGCGGAGGGCCTCGCCGGCCTGGGCCGGGGCGGGCTCGTTCGCGTCGAGATGCAGGACGATGTCCTGGTCGGCGGCAGGTCGTATCTCCATGCGGAAGAAGCCGCCCTGGTAGGACAGGCGCTCGACCGTGGCAGCGAGGCCGCCTTCGCCGGCCGGGGCGATGCCGATGTCGCGGGCGCGCAGGCAGAGCTTCGCCTGACCGGAGATCACCTGATCGGGCCGGCAGCGCACGATGGCCTCGACGCCGAGCACGTTGACCTTGCAGCGGCCCGCCTGCGGCGCGGAGAGAATCGTTGCCGGCAGCACCATGCCTTCGCCGATGAAGCCGGCGACGATGCTGTTGGCGGGCTCGCGGAACAGCAGCGAGGGCGTGGCGAGCTGGAGCAGGCGGCCGCGATCCATCACGGCGATCCGGTCTGCCAGCGCCATGGCCTCGGCCTGATCATGGGTGATGTAGACCATGGTCGTTCCGGTGCGCTCATGGAAGCGGGAAAACTCCTCCTCCATCGAGGCGCGCAGGTGCACGTCGAGATTGGCGAGCGGCTCGTCGAGCAGCACCAGCGAGGGCTCGGTGACGAGGCAGCGGGCGAGCGCGACGCGCTGGCGCTGGCCACCGGAGAGCAGGCCAGGCCGGCGCTCGGCGAAACCGTTCAAGCCGACGAGATCGAGCGCCGCCGCGACGCGCTTCGCCCGTTCCGGATCGCGCACGCCGGCGACCGTCAAGCCGTAAGCGACGTTTTCCGCCACGGTCATATGCGGCCAGAGCGCATAGGACTGGAAGACGATGCCGAGCTTGCGATGCTCCGGCGGAATGTGGGTTTCCGCCGAGGAGACCAGCCGGTCGCCGATGCGGATCGCGCCGCCGTCGAGTTTGTCGAAGCCGGCGATCTGGCGCAGCAGCGTGGTCTTGCCGCAGCCGGAGGGGCCGAGAACCGCGAGGAACTCGCCGTCCTCGACAGCGATCGAGACGTCGTCGAGCGCGAGATAGGAGCCGAAGCGCTTCTGCGCCCGGTCGATGGTCAGTCGCGCCACGGCAGGACTCCCTGGGGCAGTTTATGGGCGAAGAGGGTGGTGGAGGCCATCAGGCTGATGGTGACGAGCACGGTTACGGCGGCCAGCGCCGAGGCATAGGTGGAATCGCCGCCCTGTTCGAAGGAGAAGACGACGACGCCGAGCGTCTCGGCGCCCGAGGACCAGAGCAGGGCCGAGACGGTGAGCTCGTTGAAGGCGGTGAGGAAGACCAGCAGCGCCCCCGCCCCCGCCCCCGGCGGCCCCCCCGGGGAGAAGTTGGTAACCA
>JAEWKP010000105.1 GCA_023393655.1 Pseudomonadota bacterium
AATTCGGCGGGGGCCGCGGCCGCGGGCTCCGTCCGGCGCCAGCCCCGGACTAGGCGCACGACGCCGACATAGAGCAGCGGCACGAAGAAGACGCCGATCACGGTGGCGGAGATCATGCCGCCCATCACGCCGATGCCGATCGCGTTCTGGCTCCCCGATCCAGCGCCCGTGGCAACTGCCAAAGGCGTCACGCCGAGCACGAAGGCGAGCGAGGTCATCAGGATCGGCCGCAGGCGCTGGCGGGCCGCCTCCAGCGTCGCCTCGACGAGGCCCTTGCCATGGGCCTCCTGCTCGATCGCGAATTCGACGATCAGGATCGCGTTCTTGGCTGCCAGACCGATGGTCGTGAGCAGGCCAACCTTGAAATAGACGTCGTTGCTCTGGCCGAAGAGCGTCGCCGCGAGCAGGGCGCCGAAGATGCCGATCGGTACCGACAGCATGACCGCGAAGGGGACCGACCAGCTTTCGTAGAGCGCGGCAAGGCAGAGGAACACGACCTGCATCGAGAGGGCGTAGAGCGCCACCGCCTGGCTGCCCGAGAGGCGTTCCTGGAAGGACAGGCCGGTCCATTCATGGCCGAAGCCGGTCGGCAACTGCCCCACCAGACGGTCGATCTCGTCCATCGCCGCGCCGGAACTGACGCCCGCGGCGGCCGCGCCCTGCATCTGGACCGCGGCGGCGCCATTGTAGCGCTCCAGCCGCGGCGAGCCGTAGTCCCAGCGCCCGCTGGAGAAGGCCGAGAACGGCACCATCTCGCCGCCCTGGTTGCGGACATACCAGCGCCCGATATCGCCGGGCTGCATGCGGAAGGGCGCATCCGCCTGGACATAGACGGACTTCACCCGGCCGCGGTCGATGAAGTCGTTGACATAGGCCGAGCCCCAGGCTGTCGACAGGGTGTTGTTGATGGCGGCGAGCGGCAGGGTCAGGGCACTCGCCTTCTCCTGGTCGATCTCGACCGCGTATTGCGGCGTATCCTCCTGCCCGTTCGGGCGGGTGCCGGTGAGCTGCTTGCTCTGCGACGCGAGGCCGAGCAACTGGTTGCGGACTTCCATCAGGCGGGAATGACCGGCGCCGGCGATGTCCTGAAGGTAGAAATCGAAGCCCGCCGTGTTGCCGAAGCCCTGGATCGCCGGCGGAGCCAGTGCGTAGACCGTGCCGTCCTTGATCGAGCGGAACGCACCCATGGCGCGTCCGGCGATGGCCTGGGCCGTCGCCTGCTTGCCGACGCGCTCGGCGAAGGGTTTCAGCCTGACGAAGGCGAGGCCGACATTCTGGCCCTGGCCGCCGAAACCGAAGCCGGCGACGGTGAGCACGCCCTCGACGAGGTCCTTCTCCTTTTCGAGATAGTGCTTCTGCACCTGGTCGAGCACGCGCAGCGTCCGGTCCTGCGTGGCGCCGACAGGCAACTGCACGCTGGTCAGGAGGATGCCCTGGTCCTCGTCGGGCAGGAAGGAGGAGGGCATGCGGGCGAAGAGCCAGACCATGCCACCGCTGATCACCAGGAAGAGGAGCAGGAAGCGCAACGGCCGCCCGATCATCCCTGCGACGCCGGAGCGGTAGCCGTTGGTGGTGCGCTCGAAATTGCGGTTGAACCAGCCGAAGAAGCCCTTGCGCGGGCCATGATCGCCGACCGGCTTGAGCAGCGTCGCGCACAGCGCAGGCGTCAGCACCAGCGCGACGACGACCGAGAGCGCCATCGCGGTCACGATCGTCACCGAGAACTGCCGGTAGATCACGCCGACCGAACCGCCGAAGAACGCCATCGGCACGAACACGGCCGAGAGCACGGTGGCGATGCCGACCAGCGCACCGGTGATCTCGCCCATCGACTTGATCGTCGCTTCCTTCGGCCCGAGCTTCTCCTCCTGCATGACGCGCTCGACATTCTCGACCACGACGATGGCGTCGTCGACGAGCAGGCCGATGGCCAGTACCATCGCGAACATGGTCAGCGTGTTGATCGAATAGCCGGCGAGCGCCAGCACGCCGAAGGTGCCGAGCAGCACGACCGGTACCGCCAGCATCGGGATGAAGGTCGCGCGCAGGTTCTGCAGGAAGACGTACATCACGATGAAGACGAGGATGATCGCCTCGAACAGCGTGTGCACGACCTTCTCGATCGAGAGCGTCACGAAGGGCGTGGTGTCGTAGGGATAGGTGACCTCGACGCCCTCGGGCAGGGTCTGCTTCAGGCGCTCGATCGTCGCGGTCACCGCCTTGGCGGTGTCGATCGCGTTGGCGCCGGTCGCGAGGCTGATGGCGAGGCCGGTGGTCGGCTGGCCGTTATAGCGCGAGACGGTGTCGTAGCTCTTGGCGCCGAGCTCGACGCGCGCGACGTCGTTCAGCCGGACGATCGAGCCGGAGGCGCCGCTCTTCAGGATGATGTTCTCGAATTGCGAGACCGTCTGGAGCCGCGACAGCGCGGTCACGGTGGCGTTGAGCTGCTGGCCGCTGACCTGGGGCAGGCCGCCGAGCTGGCCGGCCGACACTTGCGTGTTCTGCGCCTCGATCGCGGCGGCGATGTCGGCGGGCATCAGCGCGTATTTGCGCAGCTTGTCCGGGTCAAGCCAGATGCGCATGGCATAGCCGGCGCCGAAGAGCTGGGTCGTGCCGACGCCCTCGACGCGCTTCAGCGTGTCGTTGAGGGTCGAGTCGACATAGTCGGCTAGGTCGGTGGTCGACATCCGCCCGTCCTTCGAGACGAAGGCGACGACCATCAGGAACCCGGTGGAGGCCTTGGCGACCGAGATGCCGGTGCTCTGCACCACCGAGGGCAGCTGGCGCGTGACGAGCTGCAGCTTGTTCTGCACCTGCATCTGCGCGACGTCGGGATCGGCCTGGCTGTTGAAGGTCAGGGTGATCTGGGCGTTGCCGGTCGAGGTCGAGGTCGCCGTCATGTATTGCAGGTTGTCGAGGCCGGTCATGCCCTGCTCGATGACCTTGGTCACCGAGTTCTCGACGGTCTGCGCGTCGGCGCCGGGATAGTTGGCGCTGATCTGGACGGTGGTCGGTGCGATCTGCGGATATTGCGAGATCGGCAGGGAGCGCAGGGCGAGCAGGCCCGCCAGCATGATGACGATGGCGACGACCCAGGCGAAGATCGGCCGTTCGATGAAGAAGCGCGACATGGCGTCAGTTCTTCGCCGCGTTGCCGTGGGCCGGCAGTTCGGCCCGGCGATTGGCTGATTTGAGCTCGCCGGTGGCCTCGTCGACGCTGACCTCGTTCGCCGTCACGGTCTGCCCCGACCGTACGAGCTGGCCGCCCTCGACGATGATGCGTTCGCCGTCCTTGACGCCGCTGTCGACCAGCCAGTTGTTGCCGATATTGCGGCGGGTCACCAGCACACGCTCCTCGACCTTGCCTTCGGCCGAGACGAATTTCGCGGTCGCCTCGCCCTTGGTGTTGCGCCCGACGGCACGCTGCGGCAGCAGGAAGTTGTTCTCGGCAATGCCTTCCTGGATTTCCGCCCGCACGAACATGCCGGGCAGCAGCAGCCGCTCGGGATTGGGGAACTCGGCGCGGACGCTGAAGGTGCCGGTGGTCTCGTTGATGTTCGCC
Organism: Pseudomonadota bacterium; assembly: GCA_023393655.1. Lineage (GTDB taxonomy): Bacteria > Pseudomonadota > Alphaproteobacteria > Rhizobiales > Beijerinckiaceae > Allobosea. The sequence continues at coordinate 3,563 of JAEWKP010000105.1, forward strand.
TCGGCGAATTCGAGCTTGCCGGATTGCGCATAGGCGTCGCCCGTATCGAGCTTGAGCTTCACCGCGACATTCGGGCCGGTGAATTTCAGCCGGCCGGAGGCGATGTCGCTGCGGAATTTCAGCAGGTTGGTGCTCGACTGGGTGACGTCGACATTGATCGGGTCGAGTTTGCGGATCGTGGTCAGCACCGCCGCCTGGTTGGCGGTGACGAGCGCTCCTTGCGTCAGAGCCGACTTGTCGATGCGCCCGTCGATCGGTGCCGTGACCTTGGTATAGGCGAGGTTGATCCTGGCTGCCTCGACATTGGCCTTGGCGGCCGCGACATCGGCCTGGGCCTGCCCCAGTGTCGCGGCAGCGTCGTCGGCATCCTGCTTGCTGCCGGCATTGCGCTGGAGCAGCTCGCGATAGCGATCCGCGCGAACCTGCGCGTTCGCGACGGCGGCCTCGGCCTTGTGCTGGGCGGCAACGGCGCTGTCGAGCGCCGCCTGATAGGGGGCGGGATCGATCTCGTAGAGCACGTCGCCGGTCTTGACCTCGCTGCCCTCGCGGAAAAGCCGCGACTTGATGATACCGTTCACCTGCGGCCGGATCTCGGCGATCAGGCTGGCGGAGACGCGACCCGGCAGTTCGGCGGTGATCGCCACGGGCTGTGGATGCAGCGTGACGACGCTGACCTGGAGCTGCGGCTGCGACGGAGGCGCCGCCGCCTTCTCGGAATTGCAGGCGGCCAATACCGCTGCGAGGAGCAGGGCGCTCGGCAGGGCGTGGCGGGAAGAGGAGGGGACGCGCTCGGCCGACATGCGGGCTCTCTTTTTGGAAACTATTGGGTTTCTTATCTCTTGATTTCCCCGACTGTCAAACTCAAGAATGCGGCGCGATGACGGACGCGCGCATGACAAGTGGCAAGAAAATGGCTGAAGCGGCGGCACAGGCCCGGGGGCGCGGGCGGCCCAAGACGCGCTCCGACGAGATGGAGCGGCACCGGATCGTGCAGACAGCGCGCGATCTGTTTCTCGATGTCGGCTATGGCGGCACGACGATGGACGCAGTTGCCGCACGCTGCGGTGTCTCCAAGCGCACGCTCTACCAACTGTTCCCGGCCAAGACCGATCTGTTCCGGGTGATGATGGCCGATCACCGGCGCTCGATGCTGGCGCTGCCGCGCCCCGACGGCGAGGATCTACCGCTGCTTGAGGCGCTGGCCGCGATCTTTCGGCTCGATAGCGACGAGATCGACAATCGGGACCGACTGGCCTTCGTCAGGCTCGTCCTCGCCGATTCGGACCGCTTCAGCGAGATCGGCGAGATGATCGAGCAGGAGGGAGCGGAGCCCGCGCGACGCCTTCTCGAAGCCTGGCTCTCCGATCAGCAGGCGCGCGGGAGGCTTCGGGCTTTCCCTGCGGATGCGTTGGCCCGTATGCTGATGGACATGGTCTTCTCCGTGCTGATCAAGCGCTTTCCCGGCGACCGGCTGCTGACGGTCGAGGAGCGTGCGCGCCATGCACGGCTTTGTCTCGAGGTGTTCCTGGAGGGCTCCGCGGCGACGGTTTCATGACCGGAAGGCACGCACCCTATGACCGGTGATCGAGGCATGCCGAAACGCGCCTGCTGAGCCGCTTGCAAATGATGATTTCGGCTTGGCCGAGCCACGCGAGTGGCTGGGGGACTAGGATTCGAACCTAGACAACCAGAGTCAGAGTCTGGGGTCCTACCGTTAGACGATCCCCCAACGACAGGGCGCTTCGGGCCGCGCCGCGTTGGTGAGCCGGGGTCTAATCAATGCGATCCGGCTTGGCAAGAGCAGAATTCATCGTCTCTGCGAAACGATCACCGGAAGAGGCTTCACGCGTTCACCTCAAGAGAATTCGGGGGTTTTCGGGTCCGGGCAGCGAGAGGCAATCGCAAGGCTTCCATGGGGCCCTCCGGTCATCGGCCGATGAGGCCGGTGGAGCGGCTTGTGCCTGCCGCCGTGGCCGCGCCCGCCCGCTCGGTCGCTCGCGCCCCCGGCTTGCGTTTCCGGCCTGCGCAAGACGCATGCGAACCGCCTTGCGCGGCGAGGGCCTCTTCGGTGAACATCGCCCCATGAAACAGCAAGATTCCGCCGCCGCGCTCTCCGTCTGGGTCGCGCTCGAAAGCCCCACCAGCCATCCAGCCGGCGTGAACGGCATGATGGACCTCGTCCAGAAAGATGTTGCGGGCCTGCCGATCGCGATCGAGCGCATTCCCGGCCGCGACGGGCTCGGCGACATGGTCGTGCTGCGTGCCGGCCTCGACAACGGCCAGCCGGGCGTCGCGGTGATGTCACATCTCGACACGGTGCATCCGGTGGGGACCAGCGCCAGGGAACTGCCCGTCAGGGTCGATGGCGACCGGCTCTACGGCCCGGGCGTCTACGACATGAAGGGCGGCGCCTGGCTCGCCTTGCAGGGCTTCAAGCAGGTCGCGGCTGCCGGCTCGGCCAGGCGGCCGATGGTCTTCCTGTTCACGCCCGACGAGGAGATCGGCTCGCCGACCAGCCGCGCGCTGATCGAGGAGATCGGCCGGGGATCGAAGGCGGTGCTCGTCACCGAGCCGGCCCGCGAGGGCGGCAAGATCGTCACCGCGCGCAAGGGTGTCGGGCGCTTCGACGTGCGGCTGGAAGGCCGGCCGGCCCATGCCGGCTCGCGCCATGCCGATGGGCGCAGCGCCATCCGCGAGGCTGCGCACCAGATCCTCGCCATTGAGGGCATGACCGACTACGCGCGCGGCATCACCACCAGCGTCGCGCTGGTCGGCGGCGGCACGGCGGCCAATGTCATCCCGCAGCATGCCTGGTTCAGTGTCGATTGCCGCGTCACCACGCTCGCCGATGGCACGATGATGGAGAATCGCATCCTCAGCCTGAAGCCGCATGATCCCGATGTCGTGCTGCGGATCACCGGCGGGATGAACCGGCCGCCCTATGAGAAATCGGCCGCGGTGGCGGAGTTGTTCGAGCAGGCACGCAAGGTCGCGGCCGATGCCGGCTTCGACCTGCAGGACTGCCCGATGACCGGTGGCGGCTCGGACGGCAACTTCACCGCGGCGCTCGGCGTGCCGACGCTCGACGGGCTCGGCATCGATGGCGATGGCGCGCATACGCTGCAGGAATACGGGCTGATCTCGTCGATCGCGCCGCGCCAGGCGCTGATCAAGGGCTTGCTGGAGACGATCTGAGGCGCCGCGTTGTGCTCTCGGCTTTCAATGGAAATCCGGGGCATCCCGGGCGACCGCAGGGAGACCAGGGGTCCATTCCTGAACCTCCATCGGAAGCGCTTTGGCATGGATCCCGGGTCTGCGCTTCGCTCCGCTCGGATGACCCGCGGTTTTGAGTAGAGGGCATCGACAATAAAAAAGCCCCTCGCAGCGCGAGGGGCTTTCTCAGTTCAGGAGTTGCCCGAAGCCTCAGGCTTCTGGCTCGCCCATGCCGCCGGCAGCGAGGAATTTCTCGAGCCAGTGGATATTGTAGTCGCCGTTGAGGATGTCCGGGTTGCGCACCAGCGTGCGGAACAGCGGCAGCGTGGTGTCGACGCCGTCGACGACGAACTCGTCGAGCGAGCGGCGCAGCCGCATCAGGCACTCGGCCCGGTTGCGGCCGTGGACGATCAGCTTGCCGACCAGCGAATCATAGTGCGGCGGGATCGTGTAGCCCTGATAGGCGGCCGAATCGACGCGCACGCCGAGCCCGCCAGGCGTGTGGAACGCCGCGATCTTGCCCGGCGAGGGGCGGAAGTTCGCCGGGTGCTCCGCGTTGATGCGGCACTCGATGGCGTGGCCTTCGAGCACGATGTCATCCTGCGTGATCGACAGCGGCGCCCCGGCGGCGATCCGGATCTGCTCGTTCACCAGGTCGATGCCGGTGATCATCTCGGTGACCGGATGCTCCACCTGGATTCGGGTGTTCATCTCGATGAAGTAGAACTCGCCGTCCTCGTAGAGGAACTCGATCGTGCCGGCGCCGAGATAGCCGAGATCCTGCATCGCCTTGGCGCAGATGCCGCCGATGCGCTCGCGCTCGCCGGCGTTCAGGGCGGGCGAGGGGCCTTCCTCCCAGACCTTCTGGTGGCGGCGCTGCAGGGAGCAGTCGCGCTCGCCCAAATGGATGGCGTTGCCCTTGCCGTCGCCGAGAACCTGGATCTCGATATGGCGCGGCTTCTCGAGATACTTCTCGAT
>JAEWKP010000123.1 GCA_023393655.1 Pseudomonadota bacterium
GGTTCGACATCAATTTCGACGAGGCCGACCCGCTACTCGACGGACGGATCCATGCGCCCTTCCTCGGAGAGCCTTTCGACGAGGCGCTCGCAGCGGGACAATTCGCGCTGGTCGACGACCCGGAGCGCGGCGGTTTTGCGATACGCTACGGCGAGCACCTCTTTCCGATCCGGTCGGAAGACGATGCGGAGCTCCGGGCTGCTCGCGCGGACGCGCAGCGCCGCCCCGAGACTTTGCGCACGCTGATCGAGCGTCAGCATTTCCATCTCGACTACTGGCGCAATGCCGGCGACCGCCTGAACTGGCGCCGCTTCTTCGACATCACCCAGCTCGCCGGCATGCGGATGGAGCGCACGGACGCCTTCGACGCAGCTCATCGCATCGCTTTCTCACTCTACGAGGAGGGCTGGATCGATGGCCTCAGGATCGATCACGTCGATGGTTTGGCCGATCCTGCCGGCTATTGCGTGGCGCTGCGGGTGAGGCTTGCGGCGCTGGCTCCCCGACGCCCGGACTGGGCTGCCTCCGGCCCGGCCTGGATCGTGGTGGAGAAAATCCTGGCTCCCGGCGAAGCCCTCCCCTCCGGTTGGAAAGCCGACGGAACGACGGGCTACGACTTCATGGACCAGGCCAGCGCGGTCCTCCATGCGGCGGACGACGAGAACCGCCTGGGCCTGTTCTGGTCGGAGCTCAGCGGCCGGCCCGCCAGCTTCGGCGACGAGGAGCTTTCGGCTCGTCGCGAGGTGCTGGAACATGCTTTCGACGGACAGCTGGAGGCGATCACGAGCCGCCTGATGACGCTGGCGCAGGCTGCCGGCCGCGATGCGGACATCCCGCGGGGCGCCATGAAACGAGCCGTCGCGGCCATCGCCTGCAACATGCACTGCTACCGGACCTACCTCACCGGCGCCTCCGCCCCGGAGGATCCCGGCCTCGGCTTCGACGACGCCGTGGCCGCGGCGCGCGCGCAACCCCAGGCAGAGCTGCTCGCGATCGATTTCGTGGTGGCCGTCATGACCGGAGCGGAAGCCGCGCTGAAGCAGAGCGCGCGGCGGGCGGTGATCCGCCGCTTCAACCAGCTCACCTCGCCGCTTGCCGCGCGCAGCGTCGAGGATACCGCGTTCTATCGCTATGGCCGCCTGCTCTCGCGCAACGATGTCGGCTTCGATGCGGCGCGGTTTGCCCTGTCCGGATCGGACTTCCACCAGGCCATGGCCGAGCGTGCGCGTCTCCAGCCGGGAGCCATGCTTGCCTTGTCGACGCATGATCACAAACGCGGAGCCGATGTCCGTGCCCGCCTCGCGACGATCAGTCGGGACCCGCAATCCTGGACGGACGAGGTCCAACGCTGGTTCGCGATCAACGACCCGATCCGGCCGGAAGGGCTCGATCGCGGTGACGAATATATGCTCTACCAGATGCTGATCGGCACCTGGCCACTGGGGGACAGGGCCGGCGATTACGCCGATCGCATCGGCGGCTGGTGGCGCAAGGCTTTGCGCGAGGCGAAGCTGCGCACCGGCTGGGCCGCCCCGAACGAGGCCTATGAGCAGCTTTCGGAGGATTTCCTGCGCGCCTTACTCGATCGGCAGGGCAACCGACGCTTCCACGATGCACTGGAGCAATTTCTCGCGCATATCGGACCGGCCAGCGCCCTGAACGGCCTAACGCAGGTCATCCTTCAATGCACCGTTCCCGGCATCCCGGATATCTATCAGGGCTGCGAGTTCTGGGACTTGAGTATGGTGGATCCCGACAACCGCCGCCCGGTCGATTTCGCAGCGCGTCAGGCGGCGCTGCTGCAAGGTGAAGACGCAAATCACCTTCGGGCCTGTTGGAAGAGGGGGTTTATGAAGCAGGGCATGCTGCGGCGGCTCCTCACCACACGGCGCGATCATTCAGGGCTTTTCCTGCACGGCCGCTATCGTGCGCTTTCGGCGCAAGGCCCTCGGGCCGGCAATGTGATCGCCTTCTCCCGCGAGACCGAAAAAGAGGTACTCGCGGTGGTCGTACCGATCGGTTGTCCGGCCGGCATCGACGATGGGCTTTCCCTGCGAGCGGAATGGTGGGCCGATACGACGGTGGTTTTGCCTGCCGTATCCGGAGGTTGGCAGCCGCTCGTGGGGGCAACGGCCTCAGGCGAGAACATCACGCTTGCGGATGGGAGCCTCGGCTGTCGGGTCCTCCTCGGCAATCGCTGAACTTTCGTAGCCTATGAGAGGAAAGCGCGGAACGACCTCGCGCCGATGAGCAGGCCGTCCGCCTTCTGTTCCGCCTCGCCCAGAGCGGATATCTCCACGCCTTCAGGCAACCTGTCGGCGACGGTCTCATCACCGAAATTCGCCAGAAGCGTCAGCGTCCCATCGCTAAGCTTCCAGCTTGCTCGAACGGCGGACGAGCCGAGTGCGATGGCGCCTGTGCTGCGACACGTATCGAGATGAGGAACGATCCGCTCGCGCCGAAGCGCGATGAGACGGCGATAGAGCGCGCTCCACTCCGCGCCGTCCTCGCCCGCGTCCGGCTTGCTTGCATTAAAGGTCTCGGCGGCGTTGGGGTCGAACAGCCTCGTCTCGCCGCCGGCATCGGCATGGGCGAATTCGCGCGCACGCCCTTCCCTGACCGCCTGGGCCAACTCCTCGTGGTGATCGGTGAAATACAGGAACGGGGTGCGACTACCGAACTCCTCACCCATGAAAAGCAGCGGAATCTGCGGGTTAAGCAACAGGAGCGCGACAGCGACGCGAACCGCAGCAGGATCGGCCAGTGCCAGGAGGCGGTCGCCGAACAGGCGATTGCCGATCTGGTCGTGGTTCTGCAGGCAGTTGACGAAACGGGTCGGCGCTAGGTCCGCGCTGGGCCGGCCGCGCGGCTCGCCACTGAAGGAAGCGACCTCGCCCTGGAACGCGAAGCCTTCCGCCAGCACTCTCGCGAGATGGCAGACCGGCTCATCAGCGAAGCTGCCATAATAGGTCGTTGCCTCACCCGTCAGCAGAACATGGACAGCATGGTGGAAATCGTCGTTCCATTGCGCGTCAAAGCGCGACAGCAAGCGGGAATCGTTGGCATCGTTCTCGACCACCAGCTGGATATGGCGGTCAGCCGGGACCGCGCTGCGGACCTCCCGCTCGAAATCCAGCAGAAATTCGGTCGAAGGAATCGCGTGAACGGCGTCGAGCCGCAAACCGTCAAGCCGATACTCGACAAGCCATTGGACCGCACAGGCGATGAAATAAGCTCGCACGTCCGGCCGGTCGAAATCGATCGCCGCGCCCCATGGCGTGTGGATTCCGCTGCGGAAAAACTGTGGCGCATAAGCGTGCAGGTAGCAGCCATCCGGTCCGAAGTGGTTGAATACGACGTCAAGATGGACGGCGAGGCTAAGCTCATGCGCTCGGTCGACCAGCCGCTTCAAGTCTTCAGGCGTGCCATAGGCTGCGGCCGGCGCGAAGGGCAGGACGCCGTCATAACCCCATGAGCGCTCGCCGGGGAAATCGGCAATCGGCATGAGCTCGACAGCCGTGATGCCGAGCTCGGCCAGGCGGGGCAGCTCGCGCTCGATTCCGGCGAAGCCCCCAACGAGCCCAGGGTGGATTTCGTACAGCACGGTCGCGCGCCAAGGCCTGCCGCGCCAGGCCTCGCACCGCCAGGAATAGGAATTCGGGTCGGTCAGGATGCTCCAGCCATGCACGCCACCCTCCTGGCGGCGCGAGGCGGGATCGGGAAAAGCCAGTCCTTCCGGCGAGCGATAGCGATAACGCGTGCCGAACGGCAGGTCGGCCCGATACTCGAACCAGCCGCCGCCGATCGCGACCATTGCGACGCTTCTTCCGGCGCCGCCTATCTCGATCAGGACCTTGGAAAGCGCGGGCGCCCATAATCGGAATGTCGAGGCCGAACCCGTTCGCCATGCTCCGAAGCGGAAACGCTTCCAATCCTTGCACGCGTTTTCGGTCATAGGCTTTCGCAATGCAGAGCGTATTCGAATCGCGTCGTCATGGCTGTTCGCGCATATAGATCGGTGGCTCGCCTTTGAGGCAGTGATCGGCTTGAATCCAGCGTGCAACGTTTCCCCGAACCTGCCGCCGCAGAATTGGTTCCGCCGCTCGGATTGCTCTGTGCGATCGATGCAATGCGGCGGAAGGAACGCGGCTCAAAATTCCGGAGGCCGCCTATTGTTTTAAGCCAGCGGCCGAGCGCGAGACATCCCACGCGTTCTATCATTCAGGAACCTAGCGTTCGTGGGCTTGTGGGAGTACTGGCGTAACCTCGAGACAGGCGAGGACACCACCACCTGTACGATAGTCTCCGAACCACGCTCGTCCCTGGCGGCGAAGGAGGCCGCGAACTGGACGTAAAGTCCGGCGACGTGTTGGTTCTCACTGTCGGCAGCACTGAAGGCTCACCCAGTCAGAAAACTCCCTCGTTGTCGGCGCCAACCTGTCAGGGCAATCCGGCGACATCGTGCGAAGCGACCTGGAGGACCGCGCTCCTAGGCTTTCCGCCACGCGACCCGGCGTTGGGGGCACGTCGGACCGATGCTCCGGCTCTGGGTCGAGGCCGGCCCTTGAGCCCGTCCCATCGACCCGCGAAGCATGGCTCGGCACAGTTGGGCCTAAGCCGTGATCGCGGATAGCGGCAGTGTGATCGAAACTATGAGGCCTTCGGCGCGCCAATCGTGCGAAATCAGCCCGCCGAATTGGCGATCTACGGTTGTGTCGAGCAGGCGGCTGCCGAAACCCACCCGATCCGGGCTGGTCACGACGGCACCGCCCCGCTCTTCCCATCGGATGTTGAGGCTGTCGCTATCCATCTTCCAGAACACAGCTACCATGCCCGCGTCCGCTCGCAGAGCGCCGTATTTGAGCGCGTTGGTGGTCAATGCGTTGATTACCATCGCCAGTCCACTGATCGATCCCCCAGACCTGCACCATTGGTCCTTCCAAGAGGAACCGCGGTGCGTCATCCGACTGGTGGGACTCGATAACGGATTTGATGATTTGGCGCAGTTCTGATGGTTCGGATTCGTCCCGCGACAGGACGAGCTGATGCGCTCCGGCCAAGGCTCCTGCCGCTGGCAAAGCTGCGGGATTTTTGCGACATGATTTCGGTATCCACCGAGGCAACGACCCACATGAACGATTCCGATGTCGCGGCGAGGCCCGTATCTGGACTGCCGTCTCGCGTGATGGCACTCGCGCTCGTCGCCGTCGTCCTGCTGCCTGGTCTGGCCTACGCCGCCTTGCTTCTGAGTCGCTATTCGATGGCGGAGCGCGCGGGATATGAGC
>JAEWKP010000163.1 GCA_023393655.1 Pseudomonadota bacterium
CGGGGGGCAAGACCGCCCAGAGCGCCGCGGCCGGCGCGATCGCCACGGCGGTCGATCGCTCCGGCCCGCGCCTGCGCCGGCTCAAGGCCAATCTCGTCCGGCTCGGCCTTTCCGCCGAAGTGGTCACCGCCGATGCCGTGACCTGGAAGGCCGAGCCCTTCGACGCCGTCTTGCTCGACGCTCCCTGCAGCGCGACCGGAACGATCCGCCGCCATCCCGACGTCGCCTGGACGAAACTGCCGGAGGATCGCGACCGTCTCTCCGCCCTGCAGGCCCGCCTGTTCGATGCCGCCGCCGCGCTAACCAAGTCGGGCGGGCGCCTCGTCTACTGCACCTGTTCGCTCGAGCCGCAGGAGGGCGAGGAGCAGACCGCAGCCTTCCTCGCACGCAATCCCCAGTTTCGTCGCGAACCGGTTCGCGCGGAGGAAATCGGCGGTTTGACGGACGCGATCGACGCGAACGGCGATATCCGCACCTTGCCGCATCAATTGCAGGGCGAATCCCCGCGTCTTTCGGGATGGGCGGGATTTTACGCAACCCGCTTGATCAGGCTATGACGGAGCCGGGATTCGCGCGGCGCACCGCCGCGCCCGGGCACGGAGCTGACGGGGGATTTGAGCGGGTGGACTGAGCGACGGGGGTTGGCCCAGGCCGCGATCGGACGGGCGGCGCGGCGGACCCGTGGCCAGTTCGTCGGCGCCACCCGCAGGCTCTGGCCCTTCGGCCGCAGCAACGCCACGCGCCTGCTCTTCGCCCCGCATGACCTGCGCACCGCCGACCCGACCACGGCCGGCGATTTCTATGCCGGCTACTATGCCTTCGCCGGGCGCACCCTGCGCAGCCACGGTGAATCGCCGTTCGACGCGACGCCCCCGAGCGATGCCTGGGCCGAGGCGCTCTACGGCTTCGGCTGGCTGCGCCATATGCGCGCCGCCGACACCGCCATCGCCCGCGCCAATGCCCGCAGCCTGGTCGAGGATTTCGTCGCCAGGCGCCGCGATCGCCACGACATCGCGCGGCGCCCTGCAGTCGCTGCACGCCGGCTGATCTCCTTCCTGTCGCATTCCCCGCTGCTGCTGGAAGGCGCCGACCATGCCTTCTACGAGCGCTATCTGCGCCATGTCTCGCGCCTCACCGATCGGGTCAGCTTGGCGCTGGCCGGTGCCGTCGAAGGCGCCGACCGGCTGAACGGCCTGATCGCTATTGCCTTCGCGGCGATCTGCCTCGACGGCCAGGACAACCGCCGACGCCGGATCGAGATTCTGCTGTCCGAAGAGCTCGACGAGCAGATCCTGCCCGATGGCGGCCATCTCTCGCGCAATCCACGCCTGTTGATCGAATTCCTGCTCGACCTCCTGCCCTTGCGCGAGACCTTCGCCGCCCGCGGGCTGGAGCCGCCGCGCGGCGTGCTCACGGCGATCGAGCGAATGATGCCGCATTTGCGCCTGTTCCGGCATGGCGACGGGGCGCTCGCTTTGTTCAACGGCATGGGCACGACCCCGCCCGACCTGATGGCGACGCTCGCGGCCTATGACGATGCCCGCGGCCGGCCGACCGAGCATGCCGCCTATTCCGGCTATAGCCGCCTCGCGGCCGAGCGCAGCATCGTGGTCACCGATGCCGGCGCGCCGCCGCGCGGCGCCTATTCGGTCGAGGCCCATGCCGGCTGCCTCGCCTTCGAATTCTCCAGCGGCCCGCAGCGCATCGTCGTCAATTGCGGTGCCAGCCGCTTCGGCCCCCCGGAATTGAGGCTCGCCGCGCGCAGCACCGCCGCCCATTCGACGCTCGTCCTCGACGATCGCTCCAGCGCCAATTTCGGCATGGTGCTCGGAGAGATGCGCGTCGTCTCCGGCCCGCGCGACGTCCGTGTCGCCCGCCAGGACGGCGCGGATGGCACCGAGTGGGTCGCAAGCCATGACGGTTATCGCCGCAGCCTCGGTGCGACCCATACCCGTCGCCTGACGCTCGCCCGCGATGGCGCGGCGCTCGCCGGCGAGGACGAGATCGCCCTGGCCGGTACGCGCACCACACTCGCGGCCGCCTTGCGCTTCCACCTGCATCCGAATGTCCGCGCCAGCCTCGTGCGCGAGGGCAGCGGCGCGCTCCTGGCGCTTGCCTCGGGCGAGGTCTGGAGCTTCGAGGCCGGCGGACTGACCATCGCCATCGAGGAGAGTATCTTTCTCGCCTCGTCCGACGGCAGGCGCCGCACCGAGCAGCTCGTCATCGCCTTTGATGCCGCGGCGACACCGCGCGTCACCTGGCGCTTCGGCCGGATCAGCACCGCCAATCCCCGTGCCGGCAAGACGGTCGCTGCTGCGATCGCCGAGCGCGAAGCTGCGGAACCCGCTCCCGACGCGTGACGGTTCTGCGACAGCGGCTTTTGCCTTTTGCAGCGCAGCATGATAGCCCGCGCGCGTCTGCCGCAACTGCCTTTCCGCAATCCAAGCCGGACCTGATCCCGATGCCGAATGAGCTTCGCCGCGTCGAACGCGCGCTTCTTTCCGTTTCCGACAAGACGGGGCTGATCGACTTCGCGCGCGCCCTCCACAAGCTTGGCATTGCGCTGGTCTCGACCGGCGGCACCGCCAAGGCGATTGCCGAAGCCGGGCTGCCGGTCTCGGACGTCTCCGATCTCACCGGTTTCCCCGAGATGATGGACGGCCGGGTCAAGACGCTGCATCCGAAGGTCCATGGCGGCCTGCTCGCCATCCGCTCGCATCCCGAGCACCAGGCCTCGATGCTCGGCCATGGCATCCAGCCGATCGACCTGCTCGTCGTGAACCTCTACCCGTTCGAGGCGACGGTCGCTGCCGGCAAGGCCTATGACGACTGCATCGAGAACATCGATATCGGTGGCCCCGCCATGATCCGCGCCGCGGCGAAGAACCATCACGACGTCGCCGTCGTGGTCGAGCCGGCCGATTACCCTTCCGTCCTCGCCGATCTGGAGGCGCAGAAGGGCGCGACCACTCTGACGCTGCGCCGCAAGCTCGCCCAGAAGGCCTATGCCCGCACAGCGGCCTATGACGCGGCGATCTCGAACTGGTTCGCCAATGAATTGGGCGACACCGCCCCGCATTTCCGCGCGCTAGGCGGCGCGCTCGCCGAAACCATGCGCTATGGCGAGAACCCGCATCAATGGGCCGCCTTCTACCGCACGCCTGAGAGCCGCCCGGGCGTCTCGACCGCGCGCCAGGTCCAGGGCAAGCAGCTCTCCTACAACAACATCAACGACACCGACGCCGCCTTCGAATGCGTCGCCGAGTTCGTTCCCGAGGCCTCGGCCGCCTGCGTCATCGTCAAGCATGCCAACCCTTGCGGCGTCGCCGCCGGCGGCTCGCTGCTCGAAGCCTATGAGCGCGCTCTCGCCTGCGATCCGGTCTCGGCCTTCGGCGGCATCGTCGCCCTGAACCGCAAGCTCGACGCCGCCGCCGCCAAGAAGATCGTCGAGGTCTTCACCGAGGTCATCATCGCGCCCGAGGCCGACGAGGAGGCAATCGCCATGATCGCCGCCAAGAAGAACCTGCGCCTGCTGCTCACCGGCGGCCTGCCGGATGTCCGCGCCCCCGGCCTGTCGCTGCGCACGGTTTCCGGCGGCTTCCTCGCGCAGTCGCGCGACAATGCCGTCGTCGACGACATGGAGCTCAAGGTCGTCACCAAGCGCCAGCCGAGCGAACGCGAGCTCGCCGATCTGCGCTTCGCCTTCCGCGTCGCCAAGCACGTCAAGTCGAACGCGATCGTCTACGCGAAGGACGAAGCCACTGTCGGCATCGGCGCCGGCCAGATGAGCCGGGTCGATTCCTCGCGGATCGCGGCCTGGAAGGCTGGCGAGGCGGCCAGGGCGGCGGGCGTCGCCATCAGCCTCGCGCAGGGCTCGGTGGTGGCTTCCGACGCGTTCTTCCCCTTCGCCGACGGGCTGCTTGCCGCCGCCGAG
>JAEWKP010000140.1 GCA_023393655.1 Pseudomonadota bacterium
CGTTGTTGATCAGCTCCATGATCAGCACGGTCTTGCCGACGCCGGCGCCGCCGAACAGGCCGACCTTGCCGCCCTTGGCGTAGGGCGCCAGCAGGTCGACGACCTTGATGCCGGTGACCAGGATCTGGGCTTCCGTCGCCTGATCGGCATAGGACGGAGCCGGCTGGTGGATGCCACGCCGGGCCGTGGTGAGGATCGGACCGGCCTCGTCGACCGGCTCGCCGATGACGTTCATGATGCGGCCGAGCGTCTCGTCGCCGACCGGAACCGCGATCGGCGCGCCGGTGTCGGTGACGGACTGGCCGCGGACCAGGCCTTCGGTGGCATCCATCGCGATCGTGCGGACGGTGTTCTCGCCGAGGTGCTGGGCAACCTCGAGGACCAGGCGGTTGCCGAGATTGTCGGTCTCGAGCGCGTTCAGGATCTCCGGCAGGACGCCGTCGAACTGCACGTCGACGACCGCGCCGATGACCTGGGTAACGCGGCCGGTGCCGGTGTTGGCGGGCTTCTCGGCGGTCTTCGTCTTGGTGGTCTTGGTAGCGGCTTTGGCCATGGTGGAACCTCGGGACTAGCGCATTCGGATGTAGCGGCAGCCGGCGGATCGCTCCACCGACGAAAGATTAGGCGGTTATAGCGCTTCCGCGCCGGAGATGATCTCGATCAGTTCCTTGGTGATCATCGCCTGGCGCGAGCGGTTGTAGATCTGCGTCTGCTTCTTGATCATCTCGCCGGCGTTGCGCGTGGCGGAATCCATCGCCGACATGCGCGCGCCCTGTTCGGAGGCGGCGTTCTCGAGCAGCCCGCGCAGGATCTGGACGGTCAGGTTGCGCGGCAGCAGCGCTTCCAGGATCTCGCCCTCGTCCGGCTCGTAATCGTAGACCGCGTCGGTCTGCTTCGTCCCTTCCGGGATCTCGGCCGGGATGATGCGCTGCGCCGTCGGGATCTGGGCGATCACCGAGCGGAAGCGCGAGAAGAACAGCGTCGCGACGTCGAACTCGCCATTGCCGAAACGCGCCAGCACGTTCTGGGCGATCGTCTCCGCATTGGCGAAGCCGACCTGCTTGAACTCGCGCAGGTCGATGAACTCGATGATCTCGGCCGCGAACTGCCGGCGCAGGATATCGTAGCCCTTCTTGCCGACGCAGATGATCTTGACCGTCTTGCCCTCGGCCTTCAGCGCCAGCGCCTTGTCGCGAGCGAGACGCGCGATCGAGGAGTTGAAGGCGCCGCACAGGCCGCGCTCGGCGGTCAGAACCAGCAGCAGATGCACCTTGTCGGAGCCCGTGCCCGCGATCAGGCGCGGAGCGCTCGAACCGGAGACGCCGGACGCGAGATTCGACAGCACCGTCTCCATGCGCTCGGCATAGGGACGCGCGGCCTCGGCAGCCGACTGCGCGCGCCGCAGCTTGGCGGCCGCAACCATCTGCATGGCCTTGGTGATCTTCTGCGTCGACTTCACCGAAGCGATGCGGTTTCTAAGGTCCTTCAAAGAAGGCATGTGGCGCTCTCACCCCGTCATGGTCGAAACTGACCATCTACGTCTCATTCCGTCATGCCCGGGCTTGTCCCGGGCACCCATATCCTCACTCCCGTCCGCCCGGCTCGATCGGCCGCAAGGCGTGAATGGTCGGCGCGAGGCCGACCATGACGGGAAGCCCGCCCTCAGGAGAAGGACTTCGCGAAGCCCTCGACGATGTCCTTGAGCTTGGCGGCGTTGGCGTCCGACAGGTCCTTCGACGTGCCGATCTCGTTCAGCATGTCAGCATGCTTGCCGCGGACCAGCGAGAGCAGGCCGTCCTCAAAGGCGCGGACCTTGTTGACCGGCAGCGCATCGAGATAGCCGTTCACGCCGGCATAGATCACGACGACCTGCTCTTCCATCTTCAGCGGCGAGAACTGCGGCTGCTTCAGGAGCTCGGTCAGGCGGGCGCCGCGGTTGAGCAGGCGCTGCGTGACCGCGTCGAGGTCCGAGCCGAACTGAGCGAAGGCGGCCATCTCGCGATACTGGGCGAGCTCGCCCTTGATCTTGCCGGCGACCTTCTTGGTGGCCTTGGTCTGCGCCGAGGAGCCGACGCGCGACACCGAGAGGCCGACGTTCACGGCCGGACGGATGCCCTGGTAGAACAGGTCCGTCTCCAGGAAGATCTGGCCGTCGGTGATCGAGATCACGTTGGTCGGAATGTAGGCCGAGACGTCGTTCGCCTGCGTCTCGATGACCGGCAGCGCCGGCAGCGAGCCGAGGCCGGCGGCCTCACCCATCTTCGCCGCGCGCTCGAGCAGGCGGGAGTGGAGATAGAACACGTCGCCCGGATAGGCTTCGCGGCCCGGCGGGCGGCGCAGCAGCAGCGACATCTGGCGGTAGGCGACGGCCTGCTTGGAGAGGTCGTCATAGATGATGACGGCGTGCATGCCGTTATCGCGGAAGAACTCGCCCATGGCGCAGCCGGCGAAGGGGGCCAGGAACTGCATCGGGGCGGCGTCCGAGGCGGTGGCCGCCACGACGATGGAATACTCCATCGCGCCGCGCTCCTCGAGCACCTTCACGAGCTGGGCGACGGTCGAGCGCTTCTGGCCGACGGCGACGTAGACGCAATAGAGCTTCTGGCTCTCCGGGGCGCCTTCGACGTTGAGGGGCTTCTGGTTCAGGATGGTGTCGAGCGCCAGGGCGGTCTTGCCGGTCTGACGGTCGCCGATGATCAGCTCGCGCTGGCCACGGCCGATCGGGATCAGGGCGTCGACCGCCTTGAGGCCGGTCGCCATCGGCTCGTGCACCGACTTGCGCGGGATGATGCCGGGCGCCTTGACGTCGACGCGGGCGCGGGTCTTGGGCTTGATCGGGCCCTTGCCGTCGATCGGATTGCCGAGCGCGTCGACGACGCGGCCGAGCAGCTCCTTGCCGACGGGAACGTCGACGATGGCGCCGGTGCGCTTGACGGTCTGGCCTTCCTTGATCTCGCGGTCGGAACCGAAGATCACGACGCCGACATTGTCGTTCTCGAGGTTGAGCGCCATGCCGCGCACGCCGGACTCGAACTCGACCATCTCACCGGCCTGGACCTTGTCGAGGCCGTAGACGCGGGCGATGCCGTC
>JAEWKP010000284.1 GCA_023393655.1 Pseudomonadota bacterium
CGCGAAGAGCGCGTCAAGATGACCAAGCTGCGCCAGACCATTGCGCGCCGCCTGAAGGAAGCCCAGTCCAACGCGGCGATGTTGACGACCTTCAACGAGGTCGACATGTCCGGCGTGATGGCGCTGCGCAACCAGTACAAGGATGTGTTCGAGAAGAAGCACGGCGTGAAGCTCGGCTTCATGGGCTTCTTCGTGAAGGCCTGCGTGCAGGCGCTGAAGGAGATCCCGGCGGTCAATGCCGAGATTGACGGCACCGACATCATCTACAAGATCTACTACCATATCGGCGTCGCCGTCGGCACCGAGAAGGGTCTGGTGGTTCCGGTCGTGCGCGATGCGGCCGAGCTTTCGATCGCCGGCGTCGAGAAGAAGATCGGCGAGTTCGGCCGCAAGGCCCGTGACGGCAAGCTCTCGATCGAGGAGATGCAGGGCGGCACCTTCACCATCTCGAACGGCGGCGTCTACGGCTCGCTGATGTCGACCCCGATCCTGAACGCGCCGCAATCGGCGATCCTGGGCATGCACAAGATCCAGGAGCGCCCGGTCGTCGTGAACGGCAAGATCGAGATCCGCCCGATGATGTATCTCGCGGTCTCTTACGACCACCGCATCATCGACGGCAAGGAAGCCGTGACCTTCCTCGTCCGTATCAAGGAAGGCCTGGAGGATCCGGCGCGCCTCGTCCTCGATCTCTGAGCGCGCGGGACGGGATATGTCGGGCGTTGCGATCGTCACCGGCGGCAGCCGGGGAATCGGCCGGGCGACCGCGATCCTGCTCGCGGAGCGTGGCTACGATCTCGTCGTCAACTACCAGTCCAATGCCGAAGCCGCGGCCGAGACGGTCGCGGCCGTTAACGGCCAGGGCCGGCAGGCCGTGGCGATCAAGGGCGATGTCGGCGATGAGGCCGATGTCGCCGCGATCTTCGCGGCGGCTGATCAGCTCGGGCGCCTGACGGCGCTGGTCAATAATGCCGGCGTGATCGATGCCCCGCAGCGCCTCGACGAGATGGACCTCGCCCGGCTGGACCGGATGTTCCGGATCAACCTGACCGGCAGCTTCCTCTGCGCCCGCGAGGCGGTGAAGCGGATGTCGACCCGCCATGGCGGGCAGGGCGGCGGCATCGTCAACCTGTCTTCCGCCGCGGCGGTGCTGGCCGGTGCCGGGCAATATCTCGACTATGCCGCAGCAAAAGCCGGCATCGACATCTTCACCCTTGGTCTGGCCCGCGAGGTCGCGGCCGAGGGCATTCGGGTCAATGCCGTCAGGCCCGGGATCATCGATACGGAGATCCATGCCAGCGGCGGCATGCCCGATCGCGTCGCTGCTTTGCGCGACCAGCTTCCGATGAAGCGCGAGGGCACCGCGCGCGAGGTGGCGCAGGCGATCGTCTGGCTGCTCTCGGATGAGGCCTCCTACACCAACGGAACCGTCTTGAACGTGACCGGCGGGCGCTGACGCGCCGCCGCATTCGAACACAGGAAAGGAAGTCACCATGGCTGCGGCCTACGATCTCGTCGTCATCGGAACCGGCCCCGGCGGCTATGTCTGCGCCATCCGCGCCGCCCAGCTCGGCCTCAAGGTCGCGGTGGTCGAGAAGCGCAAGACCCATGGCGGCACCTGCCTGAACGTCGGCTGCATCCCCTCCAAGGCGTTGCTGCACGCCTCCGAGATGTTCGAGGAAGCCGGCCACACCTTCGAGAAGCTCGGCATCGTCACCGGCAAGCCGAAGCTCGATCTCAAGGCGATGATGGCCCACAAGCAGGAGACGATTGACGCCAACGTCACCGGCGTCGGCTTCCTGCTGAAGAAGAACAAGATCGACGCCTTCCACGGCACCGCCTCGATCCCCGCCGCCGGCAAGATCGTCGTCACCGCCGAGGACGGCAAGGTGCAGGAGATCGAGACCAGGAACATCGTCATCGCGACGGGTTCTGAATCGGCGCCGCTGCCGGGCGTGACCATCGACGAGAAGACCGTCGTGACCTCGACCGGCGCGCTCGAGATCGGTGCTGTGCCGAAGGAACTCGTGGTGGTCGGCGCCGGCGTGATCGGTCTCGAGATCGGTTCGGTCTGGGCGCGTCTCGGCGCCAAGGTCACCGTCGTCGAATATCTCGACCGTATCCTGCCCGGCATGGATGGCGAGGTCGCCAAGCAGTTCCAGCGCATCCTGCAGAAGCAGGGCTTCACCTTCCAGCTCGGCTCCAAGGTCACCAAGGTCGAGACCGGCAAGAAGGGCGCGACCGTCACCGTCGAGCCCGCCGCCGGCGGCACGGCGACCACCCTTAATGCCGATATCGTGCTGGTCGCGATCGGCCGCCGCCCGAACACGGATGGCCTCGGCCTCGACAAGGCCGGCGTCGCCACCGAAAAGGGCCGCGTTGTCATCGACGACCATTTCAAGACCAATGTCGCCGGCATTTACGCCATCGGCGACGTCGTGCGCGGGCCGATGCTGGCGCATAAGGCCGAGGACGAGGGCGTTGCCGTCGCCGAGATCATCGCCGGCAAGCATGGCCATGTGAACTACGACGCCATTCCCGGCATCGTCTACACCGCGCCGGAAGTCGCCGCGATCGGCAAGACCGAGGAAGAGCTCAAGGAGGCCGGTGTCGCCTACAAGGTCGGCAAGTTCCCGTTCACGGCGAACGGCCGCGCCCGCGCCATGCGCCATACCGACGGCTTCGTGAAGGTGCTGGCCGATGCGACGACCGACCGTGTGCTCGGCTGTCACATCATCGGCCCGCATGCCGGCGACCTGATCGCGGAAGTGACCGTGCTGATGGAGTTCGGTGGCTCGGCGGAGGACCTCGCCCGCACCTGCCACGCGCATCCGACGCTGGCCGAGGCGGTGAAGGAAGCCGCGCTCGCGGTCGACAAGCGCCAGATCCATATGTGATCGGGCCGGCCGTGCCTTTGGCGCGGCCCTGCTCCAAGAACGAAAAAAGGAGCTGCAGTCCTGCAGCTCCTTTTTTTGTTTGAGAACTAACTGAGAAGAGCCAGGCCGCCTGGTCTCGTTGGCGGCTGAACTCAACCGCGCCGCGCGTGAAACGCCGTCAGCGTGTTCTTGAGCAGGCAGGCGATGGTCATCGGGCCGACGCCGCCGGGGACCGGGGTGATCGCGCCCGCGACCTTCACGGCTTCCGCGAAATCGACGTCGCCGGTCAGCTTGCCGTCGGGCAGGCGGTTGATGCCGACATCGATCACGGTCGCGCCGGGCTTGATCCAGTCGCCCTTGACCATGCGTGGGCGGCCCACCGCAGCGATGACGATATCCGCGCGCTTCACGACGGCGGGCAGGTCTCGCGTGCGCGAATGGGCGATGGTGACGGTGCAATCGGCCTGGAGCAGGAGCTGCGCGACCGGGCGCCCGACCAGCTCGGAGCGGCCGATCACCATGGCGTCGAGCCCGGACAGCGAGGGCAGGGCCTGCTTCAGCAGCAGCATGCTGCCGAGCGGCGTGCAGGGCACGAGGCCGTTCTTGCCGCCGGCGAGGAGGCCGGCATTGATCGGGTGCAGGCCGTCGACATCCTTGGCCGGGTCGATGGCGTCGATGATGCGGCCCGTATTGATGTGCTTCGGCAGCGGGAGCTGGACGAGGATACCGTCGACGTTGTCATCGGCATTGAGTTCGGCAAGCTTGGCGAGGAGCTGCGCCTCGGTCGTCTCGGTCGGCAGCCGGTGGGCGACCGAGTTCATGCCGATCTCGACCGCCAGCTTCTCCTTCGAAGCGACATAGACCTTGCTGGCCGGGTCCTCGCCGACGAGGACGACATGGAGACCGGGCACGATGCCCCGCGCTGCCTTGATCGCCGCGACCTCGCGGCCGATCTCGGCCCTGAGCGCAGCCGCGGTGGCCTTGCCGTCGATGATGCGGGCTTCGCCGGTCATGGGTCCGACCTCGTGTTGGCTGATGACGCCGCTCTCATGCGCGATCCAGCCGGTCCGGACAAGCCCGAATGGGCGGCTTTCTCGGCTGCGACGTCATCGGCGGGGGAGGAGAGGCCGGTGCGGCTTGCGGCTGTTTCACCAGCCCGGTATCTCCGAACCGGACCGTGAGAGGCAGGAGAGGCGAGACAACGTGACGACCGGTTTCGCCAGCTTGCCCGATGCGCCCGCCTTTCGGCTGACAGACCTACGTGTGCCCGCCTGCCTGGTCGAGTGCGTCGATATCCCGGCCGACCGCAACGGATTGACGCGTGTTGATCTCGCGATCGCGGATAGTCGCATCGCTGCGATCGAGCCTGCCGGGATGGCACCAGCGGGGGCGGGGCCTATCCTGAGCCTCGACGGCGGCATTGCGCTGCCGCGGCTCGTCGATGCGCATGTCCATCTCGACAAGGGCCATATCTGGCCGCGCAGCCCCAATCCGGACGGCACCTTTCCCGGTGCGCTGAACACGGTTGGGGCGGATCGCGAGGCGAACTGGTCGGCCGGGGACGTGCGGGCGCGGATGGATTTCTCGCTGCGCAGTGCCTTCGCCCATGGCACGGCGGCGATGCGGACGCATCTCGATTCGCTGGGCAAGCAGATCGGCATCTCCTGGCCGGTCTACGCGGAATTGCGGGCGGAATGGGCCGGGCGCATCGCGCTTCAGGCCTCGCCGCTGTTCGGAGCCGATGCCGCGCTCGACCCTGCGCATATGCAGGCGGTGATCGCCGCCGTGAAGGCGCATGGCGACAGACTGCTTGGCTGCGTCACCTACATGATCCCCGAGCTTGACCGGGCGCTCGACATCCTGTTCCGGGCGGCGATCGAGAATGGCTTCGATCTCGATTTCCATGTCGACGAGACCAATGACCCGGCAGCGCGGTCGCTGGAGCACATCGCGGACGCGGCCCTGCGCCATCGCTTCACCGGCCGTATCCTCTGCGGGCATTGCTGCTCCCTGGCGCTTCAGGCTCCGGAGGACGAGGCACGGATCATCGC
The DNA here is from genome assembly GCA_023393655.1 of Pseudomonadota bacterium. Taxonomy (GTDB): domain Bacteria; phylum Pseudomonadota; class Alphaproteobacteria; order Rhizobiales; family Beijerinckiaceae; genus Allobosea. The sequence goes on from JAEWKP010000284.1 coordinate 4,928, forward strand.
CAAGGTTAGGGAAGCCGGCATCGCCGTGGTCTCGCTGCCGCTGTGCAACATGTATCTGCAGGATCGCCAGCCCGGTCGCGCGCCGCGCTGGCGCGGCGTCACGGCGGTGCATGAGTTGAAGGCGGCCGGCGTGCCAGTGATGATCGCCTCCGACAACACGCGCGATCCGTTCTACGCCTATGGCGATCTCGATCTCGTCGAGGTGCTGCGTGAGGGCACGCGCATCCTCCAGCTCGACCATTCCGGGCCGGACTGGGCGAATGCGGTGGCGCGGACGCCGGCCGAGGTGATGGGTGTCGAAGCCGGCGTCATCGCCGTCGGCACCCCGGCTGATCTCATCCTGACGCGGGCACGCGACTGGTCCGAACTCTTCTCCCGGCCGCAGGCCGAACGCACCGTGCTGGTTGCCGGCCGTGCGATCGACCGGACCTTGCCGGACTACCGCGAACTCGACCATCTGATGGGCAGAGCATCATGACCGCACGCTACGACATCGCCACGCTGAAGACGCGCATTGGTGGCATCCGCACCGAGGAGAACCCGGCGCTGGTGAAGCAGAAGAGCCGCGACTTCTTCTGGTACTCGCCGATCCTGAAGCGCCAGCTCGACCATGTCGTCGCCGATATCGTGGTCTCGCCGACGAGCGAGGCGGAAGTCGTGCAGGTGCTGGCCACCTGCCATGAGCTCGGCATTCCCGTGACGCCGCGTGGCACCGGCACCGGCAATTACGGCCAGGCCATGCCGCTCTCCGGCGGTGTGCTGCTCGATCTCTCCGGCTTCAACAAGGTCAAGGAGATCGCGGCCGGCCGCTATGTCGCCGAGCCCGGCGCGATCATGGCCCGGATCGACGACGAGACGCGGGCGCATTCGCGGCAGGAATTGCGCCTGCACCCTTCGACCTATCAGACGGCCTCGATCGGCGGCTTCATCGCCGGCGGCTCGGGCGGCGTCGGCTCGATCAAATGGGGCGGCTTGCGCGACTGGGGCAACATCATCCGGCTCAAGGTCGCGACGATGGAGGCAAGCCCGCGCATCCTCGAATTCTCGGGCGAGGATCTGCACAAGGTCGCCCATGCCTATGGCACCAACGGCATCATCACCGAGGTCGAGATGCCGCTCGGGCCGGCCTATGATTGGGTCGACGTCATCGTGGGCTTCGAGGACCTGCGGGCCGCGACTGAATTCGCCAATGCGGTCGGCGAGCAGGACGGGCTTGCGCTGAAGAACCTCTGCGTCGTTGCGGCTCCGGCACCGCACGACTACTTCCTGCGCCATCGCAAGTTCCTGCCGCGCGACAGCCATCTCGTCATCGTCATGGCCGCCGATTTCGCCGTCGATGCGCTCTGCGCCTATGCCCGCCGCTTCAAGGGCGCGGAATTGCTGCTGCGCACCGACAAGCTCTCGCCGGAGGATGCCAAGGGCCTGCCACCGGCCTATGAGCTCGGCTGGAACCATACGACGCTCAGGGCTTTGCGCGTCGATCCGGCGATCACCTATCTGCAGGTGCTCTATCCCTATCCAAACCAGGTCGAGCTGGTGGACAGGATCCATGCCCGCTTCGGCGACGAGGTGACCTGTCATCTCGAATTCGTGCGCTTCGACGGCAAGATCACCTGTTTCGGCCTGCCGCTGGTGCGCTTCACCAGCGAGGAGCGGCTGGAGGAGATCATGGCCATCCATGAGGAGATGGGCGCGCCGATCTTCAACCCGCATCGCTACACGCTGGAGGAGGGTGGCATGAAGCAGACCGACGAGACGCAGCTCGCCTTCAAGCGTGAGGCCGATCCGCAGGGCCTGCTCAATCCCGGCAAGATGATTGCCTGGGAGGACCCGAGCTACGATTACCGTTCGGGCAAGACTTTTCTGTTCCGCAGCCTGACCGAGGCCGGGGTCGGCTAAGCACCATGCGCGTCCTCGTCCTCTACGCCCATCCCGTTCCGGAAAGTTTCGGCGCGGCCGTCCATGAGACGGTCGTCGCCAGCCTGAAGGCCGCGGGGCACGAGGTCGATGATTGCGACCTCTATGCCGAGGGCTTCGACCCGGTGCTGAGCCGGGAGGAGCGTCGTGGCTATCACGACACGGCCAGCAACACATTGCCGGTTGCCGGTTATGTCGAGCGGGTGAAGCGGGCGGAGGCCCTGGTTCTGTGCTTCCCGGTCTGGAATTTCGGCTATCCCGCAATCCTCAAGGGTTTCCTCGATCGCGTCTTCCTGCCCGGCGTCTCGTTCAAGATGGTCGACGGCAAGGCACAGCCGGCTTTGCACAATATTCGCCGGCTGGTCGCGGTCACCAGCTATGGTGGCTCGCGTTGGCGCGCCTTCCTGATGGGCGATCCGCCGCGCAAGGCGGTGCGCCGGGCCCTGCGGGCCGTCTGCCATCCGCTGGCGCGCACGACCTATCTCGCCCATTATGAGA
>JAEWKP010000375.1 GCA_023393655.1 Pseudomonadota bacterium
CCAGCACATCGACCTGGCGCAGCTTCGCGACGATCTCTTCCGGCTTGTGGCGTTTCTTCGGCATCTCGGTCCTCCTGTCTGCCAAAAGACATACTTCAGGGTGGACCAATTCAACGGGGGTGGATCAGTGCGCAGCAACGACAAGCTCCGCGCCCGGCTGAATGCCATCCGGCACGTCCTGCGCGCCATCCCCTACAAGGACAAGGACGAAGCCGCGATCGGCACACTGGACGAGGAGATCGTCATCCCGGTGAGCCGCTATCTCGACAACGGCGGCGAGCCCGAGGGCCACTGATCCCGGCCCGTGAAATCGCTCCTGCCGGATTCCGGTCACAGAATCGGGTGATCTTCCGGCCCATGGCGACCCTGGCTTTCGCAGCCCTGCGGCGATCCTTCGCATCGAAGCTGACGATCGGCATCGGCGGCGTGCTGGCGCTCGGGCTGACGACCGCCCGGACCCTCCGCGAAGCCATGCCGCCCGCCAGCCTTCCCGCCATCCAGGCCGGGCAGCCCATTGCAGCCGGGCGCTGGCAGGTCGTCATCCGCGAGGCGGAATTGAGCAGCGCCCCGCGCCCTGACGGCTATCGCGGACGGCCCGGCATGAAGGCGCTCAGCGTCGATCTCGACCTGACGAACCGCAGCTCGGAGAGCAGCAACGCGGTTGCCCGCCTGCTCAGAATCGATCCGCCGATCGCTGGCCTTTCGCCCTTGCCCACCACCTATCTGCTGCGCGACAGCGCGATTCTCGGCGCCTTGCAACCTGGCCTGCCGGAGCGCATCCGCATGGTCTGGGACTTGCCGGAAGCAGCGCCGACGCCTGAAGCCATCCGCGTCGTCGTCATCGGCGAGACCTTCAAGCCGCGCGACAATCTCCTCGCCGCGCCGGGCTGGTTCAATCCGAAGCCCGTCGCCGCGATCACTCTACCGCTACGGCCCGTGCCGGCGAGGACAGGCTCGTGATCCGCGCCCTCGCCCGCGCCGCCGCGCTCGCCATGGCGGCGCTGATCCTCTTCGCCCTGCAGCAGACGACGCCGGGCTATAGCGAGATCACAGGGCCGATCACGCAGCACGGCGTTGCCGGCACGACCGCGAATGCCCGCGGCTTCACCCTTCGCGTCGAAAAGGTCGCCTTGGCGGAGCGCCTGCGCTGGCAGTCTTTCGGTCGCAGCTACGACCGCGACACCGGCGGGCTCTGGGCGGTGGCTGTCGTCGAGGCCGAGGGCACTCCCGCCACCACGGCGCTCAGCGGCGCAACCTGGCAGGCGGCATCCGGCCTGCGCTTCGAGGCAAGCCAGCGGGCCGAGTCGTTCCGCGGCGCCCTGCGCGGCAGGCGCCTCGAACCCGGCCTGCCGCAGCGGGGCCTGCTGATCTTCGAGATCGGCCGCGACGCCGCACGAAACGGCGCCCTGCTAGTCTCGATGTCGCGCTGGCCGCGCCTCGACACGCAGTTGCGCGTCTCGATCCCCGATGAGCGCATCGAGCAGGCCGAAACGCTCGATCTCGAAACGCTGACATGACGAACGCGATCGTAGCCGAACCCGCAACAAGGCCGCCGCCGAACTGGCGCAGGCGCTGCCTGTGGGCCCTGCCGGTCGTCCTGCCACTGGCCTTGTTCGTGCAGGCGCGCAAGACCGTCTCGGCCTGGGCCGGAGCCAGCGATCTCGTCGCGCAAGCCACGCCGTTCGACCGGCCAGCCACTCTCGCCGGCGCCGAATGGCGCATCGTCAGCCTCCAGCGCATCGCCGAGCGGCCGAACGGTTCCGCCATCGCGCTGCTGCGCATCGAGGCGAAGGTGCTGGACGCGGAGAGCCTCGCACGGCCGCCCTGCCGCATCGCCTTGCTCGCCCCCGACGGCCGGCGCTGGCAACCGTCCTTCCTGGCGCCGAGCGAGGCGAGGCGCGTTCTCAGCCGCGACAAGGACGAGGGCAAGACCTGCGGTCCCGCCTTCCTCGGCAAGCCGCCCGCCGGCTCGACCGTCGCGATCACCGAGAGCTTCATCCTGCCGGCCGCAGCCTTCGCGACGGCCGATGTCACGATCAGCCTGCCGGCGTCGCGGCCGCGCTACCTTCGCTTCGTCCGGACGCGCTGAGCGCCTCGACCCGCTTCGCCGAAGCCTGCTCGACGACGGCCGCGATGAGGCAGATGCGTAGCGCCTCGACCAGGATGCCGCCGCGGATATCGCTGGGGCCGCCGAGGAAGAAGGCGATGATGCTGGCCAGCGCCTGCCAGGCCGGCAGCTCCTGCGGCCCGATGAGATGCGCAAGGCCGATCCAACCCCAGGCCGCCGCCCAGCCGATCAAGCGATAGAGCAGGACGAAACCGATCAGCACCGCGAGCCCCGCTCCGAAGGCGAGCCGCACGCTGTTGGCGACCGGCAGGTAGCGCGAGCGATAGCCGGCGACGAAATGGTCGACGAACTCGCGCAGGAATTTCGGCAATCGCCCGTAACGCGACAAGGCCGCCGCCGTGCGCCGGTGACCACTCAGGGCCGCCGCGTCCTTCATGTCGAAGCCATAGATCACCGCCGCCATCAGGAGCCAGACCAGCGGCAGCAGGGCATAGAAAAAGAGCCCCTGTGCACTGCTCTGCAAGGAAGGCGGCGCGAGATCGACCGCGACGGGCGTCGCCGCCTGCGCCTTGCCGATCAGCCCGAGAAGAAGGTCGCGCGCCCGGATCAGATAGGGCAGCGGCCCGCCCGCCCCGATCCAGGCCCAGATCGCATTCTTCCAGCCGGCCAGCGCATAGAGGCCGACGAAGATCCAGTTGGCGTCGCAAAGCACGATGACGAATTGCCATGCCGGGCGCGAACTGCGCGTCTGCATCAATTTCGCCAGCCGGCGCACCCCGAAGGCGAGCGCGACCGCGATGCCGAGCCAGAGCGTCGCCGGGACATCGAACAGCGACACTTTCTGGCCGAGATCGGCCATTTCCAGCGCCAGCAGCGAATAGTCCCGTACCGTGTCGCCGAGAAAGCCCCAGGCCGCGTAATAGGCGAAGAAGGGAATGATCGCGATCGCGACCACGCCGAGCCAATCTGGGTCCTTCGTCGTTGTCTCGCTCGCGCCAGTGCGTGGCTTCACCGGAAACAGCGCGGCCACCGCCGGCATCGCCGGGCGCAGCGACAGGAACATCGCGACCACCGTGACGAGTTTCGCCAGCACGATCGCCGAGAGCACGACGAAGCCGGCGAGCGCGTTGGTGAAGCCCGCCTTCACCGCCAACGGCATCAGCAGGTCCGTGACGAGCGCCCCGCCGGCCGCAACGCAGAGCAGCATCGGCCAGCCGAAGCGCCACAGATGGATGAATTGCCGGGTGAGGTCGCCGATCGCGCGCATCGATACCAGTCTAGGCGATCGCTCCCGCGCAGCGAACCCGGCCCGGGCGCATTGCTGACACGCCCTGCCAGGAACCGCACGTCAGCGCCCCATGATCAGTTGCGGCAGCCAGGTCGTCAGCGGCGGCCAGAGCGTGGTCGCGATCAGCACGGCAACCAGTGGTGCCAGCCAGGGCAGGATCGCCCGCGACATCGCCTCGAAGGAGATATTCGCCACCTTCGATGTCACGAACAGCACCACTCCGACCGGCGGCGTGATCGTGCCGATCATCAGGTTGAGCACGAAGATCAGCCCGAACTGGATCGGATCGATGCCGAACTGCGCCGCGGCCGGCGTCAGGATCGGGATCAGGATCAGCATCGCCGCCAGCGCCTCCATGAAGCAGCCGACGAAGAGCAGCAGCAGGTTGACGATCAGGAGGTAGACGATCGGGCTGCCAGCGAATTCGACCAGCACCGGCCCGACCACCTGCGGAATCCGCGAGATCGACAGGCACCAGCCGAGCGCCGCCGCAGCCATCACCAGCGCCAGCACCACGCCGGTGGTCTCGACCGTCTGGACGACGATGTCCGGCAGGGTCTTCAGCGAAAAGCTGCGATAGACGAAGAGGCCGAGCACGATCGCATAGGCCGTCGCGACCGCCGCCGCCTCGGTCGGCGTGAAGATGCCGCCCATCATGCCACCGAACAGGATCACCGGCGTCATCAGCGCCCAGTGAGCTTCCTTGTAGGCGACCCAGAGCTGGCGCGCGCCCGGAAACGGATGCCGCGGCAGGTCGCGCTTCCGGGCGATGTAGACGACCATCGCCATCAGCGCGCCGGCCATCAGCAGGCCCGGAATGATGCCGGCGAGGAACAGCCCGCCGATCGAGACGTCGGCGGTGACGCCATAGATCACCATCGGCAACGAAGGCGGAATGATCGGCCCGATCGTCGCGGAAGCCGCCGTAATCGCGGCCGCCGTCTCGGCATCGTAGCCTTCGTCCTGCATCGCCTTGATCTCGAGCGTGCCGACGCCGCCGGCATCGGCAACGGCCGAGCCGGACATGCCCGCAAAGATCACGCTGGCAAGGATGTTGGCGTGGCAGAGCCCGCCCCGCATGAAGCCGACGCAGGCCGTGGCGAAGCCGAAAATCCGGTCGGTGATCCCCGCCGAGTTCATGATGTTGCCCATCAGGATGAACAGCGGCGCCGCCAGCAGCGGGAAGGAATTGGCGGATTGCGCGATCTTCTGCGGGATGATGCCGAGCGGGAAGCCGCCGAGGAAGACGAAGGCCACCGCCGCGAGCCCCATCGAGACGAAGAGCGGCACGCCGATCATCAAGGCCAGGAACCAGACCGGCAGGATCTGCAGCATCAGCGTGGTCATAGCGCCTGCGCTCCCGGTTCCGCGACCGCGACCTTGCGCCCGGCGATCACGTCGCCGATCTCGGCCAGCGCCTGCAGGATCAGCGCCAGCGCGGCGAAGGGCATGACGATGTAGAGCGCCGCGGAGGTGATCGGCAGCGCGATCGATTCCACGTCCCAGGTCCGCTCGATCAGGCCCCAGGAGTAGCGCAGCAGGACGGCCGCGAAGACGATCACCGCAACTTGCGTCGCGATCTCCAGCATGGCCTGTGCGGCGCGCGGCAATCGCGTGGCGAAGACCATGATGCGGATATGCGAGCGGCGGCGCGCCGCGATGATCCAGCCGACGAAGCCTGTCCAGACCAGCAGGTATTGCGCCAGCTCGTCCGACCAGGCCAGCGGCTGGTTGATCTGGCGGAAGAACACGCCGAGCACCACCACGGCGAGCAGCGTGAGCAGCAGGACGACCGCGGCCCAGTAGACCAGCCGGTCCGCCAATGCGGCGAAGGATTTCATCGGATGACCAGCCATGTCCTGATGTTCGGATGAACGGGAGGGTGCATATGTGCGGCTCGCGCCGTCATGCTCGCCCTTGTGGCGAGCATCCACGTCTCGAGCGCAACCCGTCGGGAATGAAGACGTGGATGGTCGGGACGAGTCCGACCATGACGAAGCGGTTTCGCCACAGGCAGCGCCCTACAGCGCCGCCAGCGCGTCCCAGGTGCCCTTGCCCCATTTGCTCTCGAACTGCTTGGGCAGGCTCGCCAGCACGGGTTTGGAGAAGCTCTCCAGATCGGGTTCGGTCACGGTCATGCCGCCCGCCTTCAGCGTCGCGACGAGGCTGTTTTCCTGGCTGGTCAGCTCCGCGTCCTGCCAGGCGACGCCATCGGCGATCGCCGCTTCCACCACGCTGCGGTCAACCTCCTTCAGCCCCTTCCAGAAATCACTGTTCACGATCACCAGCCGCGGCGTGATGATGTGCCCGGTCAGGATCAGGTGCTTCTGCACCTCCTGCAGCTTGGCGCTGTGGATCGTCGGCAGCGGGTTCTCCTGTCCGTCGACGGCGCCCTGGCTGAGCGCGAGATAGAGCTCGTTGAAATTGACCGGCGTCGCCTTGGCGCCCCAGGCTTCGACCATGGCGCGGAAGGTGTCGACCGGCGGCACGCGCAGCTTCAGCCCCGCGACATCGGCCGCGCTCTTCACCGCCTTCGATCCGGTCGTCAGGTGGCGCTTGCCGTAATAGGTCACCGCCATCATGCGCATGCCGCGCTTCTTCTCGAGCTCGGCATTCATCTGCGTGAACACCGGCGCCTTGGCGACCTTCGACATATGGGCCGCGTCGCGCCAGAGATAGGGCGCTTCCACCACCGAGAGCTGCGGCAGGAAGGAGCCCAGCGCCGCCGCGCCGTCGGTCGTCATGGTCAGCGCGCCCGAGGAGACCGATTCCATCATGTCCTTGCCGGAGCCGAGCTGGCCGGCCGGGAAGGACTGGATATCGACGCGGCCCGAGGTCTTCTCCTTCACCTGCTTGGCGATGCGCTCGACCATCTGCACCTGCGGATGCGTCGCGGGAAGCATCTCGCCCCAGCGCAGCACCGTCGCCTGCGCCCTGGCGATCGCCGGCATGAACACGGCCGCGCCGGCTGCGGCTGAACCCTGGATAAAGCTGCGTTTCGTCAGTCTGGTCATCGTCGCTTCCCTCCCATGCGGCCGGCTTTTCGGCTCGTCTTCATGCTGTGCTGCGTGGTCGTCCTTAAGTCGTCAGTACTGCATCGCCCGGGTGCGGGCGTTGCCGATATGGATGCTCATTTCATCCGATGCCCGTTCCGGGTCACGGCTCTCGATCGCGGCGATGATCTTGAGGTGGTCCTGCATCACCGGCACCAGGATGTGGTTCTGGATACGGGTCTCGTATTGGCGGATCAGCCTGATCTTGAGCCAGGTCACGCGGAAGGCCTGGCTGACGATATCGTTGTCGAGATGGTCGATGATCGCCTCGTGCATCAGGCGGTCGACATCCTCGGCATCCTCGATCAGGCGCTCGTCGCCGCCGGCTTCCGCCCGCGCGATGATCGCTTCGTGGCGGGAGCGCTGCTCGGCGATCTCCTCGTCCGTCGCGTTCTGCGTGTAGAGCGCCGTCGCCTCCCTCTCCAGGAAGAGCCGGAACTGGAAGGCGTTGCGGATCAGGTTGAGATCGACATGGGCGACCTGCATGCCGCGCTGCGGTACGGTCTTGATCAGCCCTTCGGCTTCCAGCCGCGGCACCAGTTCACGGATGGCGCCGAGCGGAAAGCCGGTCATCGCGACGAGCTCGCGCTGGGTCACGAACTGGCCGGGCTTGATTTCGCGCGCCAGCAATCGCTCGGTGAAGGAGGCATAGGCGCGCTCCCTCAGCTTCAGCGGTTCGCCCTCGCGCGGTTCCTGCTCCGGCTCGCTCACGATCCCTCCTTCCGGCATCCCTGTCAGGCAGCCTTCGCCTGCCTGATCGAATCGAAGGCGGCAAAGAGCCGCTTGCGCGCGCCTTCGTCCAGCGCTTCGAGCGGCGGGCGCATCGCGCCATAGCCGGCATCGCCATGGATATGGCCGACCAGCGCCTTCACCGCCGCCAGCACCGGGTGCGAGCAGATCTCATCGACCAGCGCATTCACCACCGGGCTGTCCTTGCCCTCGTAGACCATCGGGCGCAGCAAGCCGGGAACCAGATTGGCGAGGCCGCAGATCGTGCCCTCGGCCCCGTTGCGCACGGCCTTGGCGAGCTGGCGTTCGTCGCCGACGAGGATGGCGAGCTCGCCATGGGCCTTCAGCAGCGCCTCGGTATTGGCGTAGCTCCCCGAGGAATCCTTCACGCCGATGACGAGGCCGGGGAACGCGGTCTTGAGCCGCTGTACGAGCCCCACGCTGATATCAACCGCCGTCACCGAGGGGATATGGTAGACCACGACGTTGCGGGCGGAGGCGCCAAGCTTCTCGAAGAACTGCGAGAACCAGACATAGAGCCCCTCGTCGCTGACGCCCTTGAAGTAGAAGGGCGGCGCGACCAGCAAGCCTTTCGCCCCGGCGTCGAGCGCGATGCGCGCCTGCTCCACCGCCTCGTGCATCGAGGCCGCCGCGATACCCGCATAGATCTGTTTGGCCGGGTCGATCCCCGCGCCGATCAGCGCCCCCATCATCGCGGTCCGCGCCGGCAGGCCAAGGGCGGCGCCCTCGCCCGTCGTGCCGAACAGCGTGACGGAATCGCAGCCCTCGGCCAGCACATGGCGGGCATGGTGGACGAGGCGCGGCAGGTCGATGCCGCCGCCCTCCCGCATCGGGGTGGTGATTGCGCAGGAAAGGCCGAAGCGGGTCTTGTTGGAGGCCATGGAGGGAGCTTTCAGGGCTGAATGTTGACTGACATGTTAGAATGAAGCCAGAGCCGCCCGCAAGCGGTCCCTGACGCTTTGGCTAGCCGTCCTTGAGGCCTCCGGCGGAAAGGCCTGCAACGATCTGGCGCTGGGCGATGACGGTGACGAGAAGCACGGGCAGCGTCACCAGAAGGGCCGCGGCAGCGAGCGGCCCCCAGGAGATCTGCTCGAAGGTCAGCGAGTTGTAGACGGCCGAGGGCAGCGTCCGGCTCGCCTTGCCGCCGAGCACCACCGAGAAGATGAAATTGTTCCAGGAGAAGATGAAGGCGAGGAAGCCGCCGACGACGATGCCCGGCTTGGCCAGCGGCAGCGCGACATGGCGGAAGGCCTGCCAGGTCGTGGCGCCGTCGATGCGCGAGGCGTCCTCCAGCTCCATCGGCACGTTCTCGAAATACCCGATCATGATCCAGACGATGATCGGGATGGTGATGACGAGATGGGTGATGACCAGCGCCGTGATGGAGCCCACCAATCCTGTGATCTGAAACAACAGGAAGAGCGGGATCAGGTAGGACAGGGCCGGCGTCATCCGCGCGACCAGGATCAGCACCGCGAATTTATGCGCCTTGCCGCGCGCGATGCCGTAGCCGGCGGGCACGCCGACCAGCAGGCCGAGCAGCACCGCCCCGCCCGTGACCAGGATCGAGTTCCAGAGATAGAGCCCGAAATTGTTCTGCGCGAAGACGTCGACGTAGTTCTTCAGCGTCGGCGGATCGGGAATGAAGACCGGCGGGAAGGCGGTATTGTCGAGCTCGTTCTTCAGCGACAGCGAGATCATCCAGAGGAAGACCAGCACGGCCGGCGAAACCAGCACGAAGACCGAGGCCCAGAAGCCGGCTTTCTTGAGCGTGCGGTTCATGGGCGCTCTCCCCTCCCCACGCCGTCATTCCGGACAAGCGGCGCAGCCGCGCCGATCCGGAATCCATCAAAAGGCACCAGCGCTCTACGATGGATTCCGGGTCTCCCGTCGGTCGCCCGGAATGACGCGACGAGGATGACCGCAAACACGCCCATCACGCGTTCCACTTCGACTTCTGCCGGGCATAGAGCAGCAGCAGCGAGAGCATGATGATGATGACGAAGAAGATCACCACGACGGCCGATGCGTAGCCGATCTTGTAGAACTGGAAGGCCTGCAGATAGAGGAAGATGTTCAGCGTCTCCGATGCCGTGCCCGGCCCGCCCTGCGTGATCACGAAGATCGTGTCGAAAGCCTTCAGCGCATCGATGGTGCGGATCACGATCGCGACCATGATGAAGGGCCAGACCAGCGGCAGCGTGATGTGCCGGAACATATGCCAGTCATTGGCGCCGTCGATCAGCGCAGACTCGTAAGGTTCTCGCGGCAGCCCAGCCAATCCGCCGAGCACGATGAGCATGACCAGCGGCGTCCAGTGCCAGACCTCGCCCAGGACCAGCGTCGGGATCACCGTCGACGACTCGTAGACCCAGCCGGAAGGCCCGATGCCGACGAGCGAGAGCAGGTAGTTGAGCACGCCGAGCTGCGGGTGGAACATCAT
>JAEWKP010000160.1 GCA_023393655.1 Pseudomonadota bacterium
GCTGAAGGCCGCGTCGAAGAAGCGGATGAACGGGCCGACCGCGGCGGCCGCATTGTTGTCCTTCGCCTTGCCGAGCAGCAGGGCCGAGCGGCCCTCGACATCGCGCAGGTTGACGTCGTTGCCGAGCGTGGCGCCGACGATCCGTCCGTCAGAGGCGACGATCAGCACGATCTCGGGCTCGGGATTGTTCCAGCTCGAGGCCGGATGCAGGCCGGCATCCGCGCCGGTGCCGACCGTCGACATCGGCGGCGCCTTGGTGAAGATCTCGGCATCCGGCCCGATCCCGACCTCGAGATACTGGCTCCAGGCACCCTGCTTGATCAGCACCTCCTTGAGATGCATCGCCTCGGGCGAGCCGGGTTTCAGCTTGGAGAGATCGTCGCCGATGAGCTTGCCGATCTCCTCGCGGATCGTCGCGGCGGCGGCCGGGTTGCCGCGCGCCTTCTCCTCGATCACGCGCTCCAGCATCGAGACCGCGAAGGTGACGCCGGCCGCCTTCACCGCCTGCAGGTCGAGCGGCGAGAGCAGCCAGGGCCGCTTCGGGTCGCGGCCATCCACAGGCGTGTTGGCGAGGATGTCGGGGAGCGAGCCGATCGCCTCGCCTTGCGCCGCCCGCAATGCAGCGGCCGGATCGGCGCTCTCGCAGAGGTCGCGGCTGGTCGCGAAGCTCGCGGTGACGTCGATCACCTGCCCGCCGCGCAGCGTCACCACGGCGGGTCCGCCGAGATCGGGACGCCAGACGCGGCCCGCGAGCGCGGCGGCTTCGGCATCCGCCGGCAGGGTCGTGGTCACGGCAAGGTCGAGGCTGGGCATGGCGGCATCCACAGGCGGATTCGTGTCGGGAGCGCAGATCAGCCGGTTCTGCCGGAATGTGCAAGCGAGAGGCCGTCACGGTCGATGCCGGAGCTGCGACCAAGACCATAGGCGGATTGCGCGGGACGTCATCGATTTGTCATTGAAATGTCGCCTGCGCTTCATGCTAGCTTGCGCACCAACGACAAGAACCGCGGCGGCGCCCGCCCGCGGAAGGGAGACATTCCATGAGCATCAAATCGCGTATCCTGATGTCGGTGGCGGCCTTCGCGCTGGCCGGAGCCTCGCCTGCCCTCGCGCAGACCGAGATCCAGTGGTGGCACGCGCTGACCGGCGCCAATAACGACGTCGTCGTCAAGCTCTCCGAGGATTTCAACGCCTCGCAGAAGGATTACAAGGTCGTTCCGGTCTACAAGGGCTCCTATCCCGACACGTTGAACGCCGGCATCGCCGCCTTCCGCGCCGGCCAGGCGCCGCACATCCTGCAGGTCTTCGAGGTCGGCACCGGCACGATGATGTCGGCCAAGGGCGCGATCAAGCCGGTCTACGAGATGATGAAGGAAGCCGGCGAGAAATTCGATCCGACGGCCTATCTGCCGGCGATCAGCGGCTATTACTCGACGGCCAAGGGCGAGATGCTCTCGATGCCGTTCAACTCCTCGTCGATGGTGATGTGGTACAACAAGGACGCCTTCAAGAAGGCGGGCCTCGATCCCGAGAAGCCGCCGAAGACCTGGCCCGAGACCTTCGAGGCCGCCAAGAAGCTGAAGGCCGCCGGCTACGACAAATGCGGCGTCTCGAACGCCTGGGCGACCTGGGCCAATATCGAGCAGTTCGGAGCCTGGCACAACATCGCGCTCTCGACCAAGGTCAACGGCATGGCCGGCGCCGATGCCGTGCTGACCTTCAACAAGAGCCCGGCCTTCCTGAAGCACTGGACCAACCTGGTCGAGCTGCAGAAGGACAAGACCTATGACTATTCCGGCCGCACCAATAATGGTGAAGGCCGCTTCACCTCGGGCGAATGCCCGATCTTCCTGACCTCCTCCGGCTTCTTCGGCAACGTCAAGGCGAACGCCAAGTTCGACTGGGCCAACGCCGCGATGCCGTATTATCCCGACGTGCAGGGCGCTCCGCAGAACTCGATCATCGGCGGCGCCTCGCTCTGGGTGATGGGCGGCAAGAAGGCGAACGAATACAAGGGCGTCGCCAAGTTCTTCACCTTCCTCTCGAATGTCGACCGCCAGGTGAAGCTGCATACCGAGTCGGGCTACCTGCCGATCACCAAGGCAGCCTATGAGAAGGTCAAGGCGTCCGGCTTCTACAAGGACAAGCCCTATCTCGAGACCCCGATCCTCGAGCTGACCAACAAGGCCCCGACCGACAACTCGAAGGGCCTGCGCTATGGCAGCCTCGTCCAGATCCGCGACATCTGGTCGGAGGAGCTGGAGGCGGCGCTGAACGGCCAGAAGTCGCCGCAGGCGGCGCTGGACGCGGCGGTCGAGCGCGGCAACCAGATGCTGCGCCAGTTCGAGCGCACCGCGGCCCGCTGATAGGGCTTGCATATCAAGGGCCATCCCGGACAGATGTGTTCGGGATGGCCGTTTCGTTCCAGGGAAGCCGATGCAGAAGAACGCATATTTCAAGGGGCTGACGATCCCCTTCCTGCTGCTTCTGCCGCAGCTCGCGATCACCATCGTGTTCTTCTACTGGCCGGCGAGCCAGGCGGTCTGGCAGAGCTTCCTGCTCGAGGATGCCTTCGGCATCTCGACGCAGTTCGTCTGGTTCGAGAACTACCAGGCGCTCTTTGCTGATCCCGGCTATCTCAAGGCCTTCATCAACACCGCCGTCTTCTCCACTTTCGTCTGCGTCCTCTCGCTCTCGATCGCGCTGCTCTTCGCCGTGATGGCGGACCGGCAGATCCGCGGTGCCGAGATCTACAAGACCCTGCTGATCTGGCCCTATGCGGTGGCGCCCGCCATCGCCGGCGTGCTCTGGCTGTTCATGTTCGATCCCTCGCTCGGCATGCTCGCGCGTGGCCTGCAAGCGCTGGGCATCCCGTGGAATCCGCGCCTCAACGGCAACCACGCCATGCTGCTGGTCATCCTCGCCGCGACCTGGAAGCAGATCAGCTATAATTTCCTGTTCTTCCTCGCCGGCCTGCAATCGATCCCCAAGAGCGTGATCGAGGCCGCGGTGATCGACGGCGCCCGGCCGATGCGCCGGTTCTGGACCATCGTCTTCCCGCTGCTCTCGCCGACGACCTTCTTCCTGCTCGTCGTGAACATCGTTTACGTCTTCTTCGACACCTTCGGCATCATCGACACGATGACCGGCGGCGGCCCCTCGGGCGAGACCGAGACGCTGGTCTACAAGGTCTTCTCCGACGGCAAGGGCGGCTCCAATCTCGGCGGTTCGGCGGCGCAGTCGGTGCTGCTGCTGATCATGGTGATCGGGCTGACCGCGGTGCAGTTCCGCTTCATCGAGCGCAAGGTGAGCTACTGATGGCCTCGGTTCTCTGGCAGGAGCTCACGGCGGAGGAACTGCGCGCCAGGGCGGCGGGCGACGCCATCGTCGTCCTCCCCGTCGCCTCGATCGAGCAGCACGGCCCGCATTTGCCCGTTGGTGTCGACACGATCCTGTGCGGCGGCGTCTGCAAGGCGGCGGCCGAGCGCGCCAACGATGTCGACGTCGTCGTCGCGCCGACCTTGTGGTGCGGCATGGCCGAGCACCACATGGCTTTCGGCGGCACCTTCACCTTCGACATCCCGACCTATCGCGCGGTGCTGCTCTCTTTCCTGAAGAGCATCGAGCGCCATGGCTTCCATCGCGTGCTGATCGTCAACGGCCATGGCGGCAACATTGCCGCGCTCACCGCCTTCCTGCCCGATTTCGCCCGCGAGACGCGGCTTCATGTCGAGGCGACCACCTATTTCATGCTGGCCGAAACGGCGCTGGGCCCTCTCCTGGAGGACCAGAAGGGCGTCCAGCATGCCTGCGAGGTCGAGACCTCGATGATGATGGTGCTGGCGCCGGGATCGGTCCGCGAGCCGCGCCTGCCCGAAGCCTTCGGCGCGCTGGACCGCGCGCCCCGCCGGCAGGTCGTTTCGCGCCACCGCTCCTTCCGGGAGATGACCGAGACCGGCGTGGTCGGCGATGCCCGCCGCGCCACGCCGCAGAAGGGCCAGGCCTGTCTCGATGCCTGTGCGGACGCGCTGGCCGGATTGCTGCGCGAGATGGGGAGGGCCGCCTGATGGTCGAGGACCGCCGCCTGGGCGACCTGATCGCCTATGTCATCCTGACGATCGGCGTGCTGATCGTCGCCTTCCCGGTCTGGCTCACCTTCGTCGCTTCGACCTGGGACGCCGCGACCGTGATCAACGGCCAGATGCCGCTCTATCCCGGCCCGTATTTCCTGGAGAACTATAACCGCATCCTCTTCGTCGGCACCTCCAGCACGACGCGCGAGCCGGTCATCCACATGATGCTGAACTCCTTCATCATGGCGATGACGATCGCGCTCGGAAAGATCTTCATCTCCGTGCTCTCGGCCTATGCGGTGGTCTATTACCGTTTCCCGTTCCGCATGGCGGCGTTCTGGATCATCTTCATCACGCTGATGCTCCCGGTCGAGGTCCGCATCTTCCCGACCTTCAAGATCGTCTCCGATCTCAACATGCTCGACACCTATCAGGGCCTCGCCATCCCGCTGATCGCCTCGGCAACGGGCACGCTGCTGTTCCGCCAGTTCTTCATGACGATCCCGGACGAACTGCTGGAGGCCTCGAAGATCGACGGGGCCGGCCCGTTCAGGTTCTTCAAGGACACGCTGCTCCCGCTCTCGATGACGACGATCGCGGCGCTCTTCGTGATCCAGTTCATCTATGGCTGGAACCAGTATCTCTGGCCG
>JAEWKP010000447.1 GCA_023393655.1 Pseudomonadota bacterium
GGGCGGGGCGCAACCGCCTCTCCGATGAAGCGCACGCGCCGCCCGGCAAGGTCGTCGAGTCCGCCGCAATAATCATGCAGCGTGCCGTCGCGGCCGAGCCCGAGCGCATTGATGGTGAAATCGCGCCGCAAGGCATCGGCTACGAAATCGCGGCCGAACACGACCTTGGCGCGGCGCCCATCCGTCTCGACATCGCGCCTGAGCGTCGTCACCTCGAAGCTCGCGCCCTCGGTGACAAGCGTCACCGTGCCGTGCTCGATGCCGGTCGGCACCGCTTTGAAGCCGGCTGCTCGTCCACGCCGTGTCGTCTCTTCCGGCAAGGCGGTCGTCGCGAGGTCGATATCGCTGGCCGGTTCGCCGATCAGGAGGTTGCGCACCGCGCCGCCGACGACGCGCGTCTCCTCGCCGTCTCCGTCGAGCGCCAGCAGCAACCGCGCCAGCGCCGGCTGCGTCAGAAAGCGCGCGATCTCGCCGGCGCGGTCCCCGGTCATTTGAAGCGGCCGGGCACCAGGACCCCGTTCTCCATATGCGGCGGCTCGTAGGCGCCCTGGCTGCGCGGGGCGATGAAGCCGCCATAGATCAGCACGGCGATCGCCAGCAGGAAGCCCACGACCGCCAGGCGGAAGACATGCGGGCTCCAGTGCTCGACATCGAAGGGGTTGCGCCTGTTGATGACGAGATAGCCTGCGAAGATGCAGAAAGGCAGGACGAAGAGCAGCACCTCTTCGATGATCGCGCGCAGCATCGCTTCGTCGTTCCCGGGCGCGTCATCCGCGCAAGACAGTTCTAGCCCGCCAGCCGCTCGTAGAGATTGCGGATCATGCCGGCGGTCGCCCCCCAGATATAGCGACCCTCGAACGGCATCGCATAGTAGGTGCGGAAATGCCCCTTCCATTCGATGCCCTCGCGCTTGTGGTTGGCAGGGTCGAGCAGGAAGGAAAGCGGCGTCTCGAAGGCCTCGTCGACCTCGTTATGGTTGATCGTCAGCGAGAAGGGCGGCTCGACCAGCGCCACCACCGGCACGATCCGGTAGCCGGTGCCGGTCAGATAGGCGTCGAGGAAGCCGAGCGTGCGGATATGCGAGCGCGGCAGGCCGATCTCCTCCTCGGTCTCGCGCAGCGCCGTGACGACGGGCGAGCCATCGACGGCATCGACGCGCCCGCCGGGAAAGGCGACCTGTGCCGAATGGTTGCGCAAGCTCGCGGCGCGCTGCGTCAGCAGCACTGTCGGCCCTTCCGGGCGCGGCACGATGCCGATCAGCACCGCAGCCGGCACCGCGCGCTTCTCGTCGGGGATCGGCACCGGCGAGGGCTGATTCTCATGGTCGCCGCGTGGGCGGCTGATCACGTCGCCCAGCGCCGGCGGCTCGGCCCGCAGCCGTTCACGCGCCAGGGCCGCGAAGCCCTCGGCGCTGAGGTTGAGGGCAGACTCGATCGTCTTCAACACTAGATGCCCTCGATCTCGCTCGCCGGCACAGCCGGATAGAACTGTCCTGCGGCTGCGACCCCGAACATCGCCGTGCCCTCCACCTCCCTGGTCTCGCCGAGCGCAAGCAGGTCATAGGTCAGGGCCCGCGTCAGCCGGGCCCAGAGGCCGCGCCGGACATGGACATAAGGTGTCAGCCCGTCTTGCGCAGCCCGCGCGAAACGCAAGGCGTGGTCCGGCCCGACGCCGACGAGATCGTCGACCTGCGTCCGGAACGCGATCGTCCGGCCGTCGCCTGCGCCGTCGACCTGCATCTCGACAGCCTGGAACGGCGCGTCCTCGACCCTGATTCCGACTTTCTCGACCGGGGTCACGAGAAAGTAATCGTCGCCCTCGCGCTTCAGCACCGAGGAGAACAGCTTCACCAGCGCCGGCCGGCCGATCGGCGTGCCCATGTAGAACCAGGTGCCGTCAGCGGCGATCCGCATGTCGAGATCGCCGCAGAATGGCGGGTCCCAGCGCTCCACCGGCGGCAGGCCGCGCGCCCGGCCAGCCCCGAGCGAAGCCATCAACCGCTCCATCGCCTGGCCCGGTCTCGTCATCTCGACCTCTCTGCTCCCCGGCTGCGGCATCGTGGCTGCACCGCGTTTCCGCCTTGAACTCCACATAATCGTGAAGCCGGATGATGTGTACCGTTCCATTCGGCGCTTGAGCCGGCAGGATGGCCCGTCCACACTCCCTGGACGATGACGCCGGGCGCCTGCGCCCTCGCGACGAAGGTGAAGGAGACCGACATGGCGGCGCAAGCCCGGGCAAACGAGAGCACTTCGCCGATCGACCTCGACACAGGCATCGTCGAGGCGGCGGAAGCCGCGCTCGGCGCTATCGGAGCGGCACGCAAGGAAATCGGCCAGGTCATCTTCGGCCAGCAGAAGGTCGTCGATCTCTCGCTGGTGACGCTGTTGTCCGGCGGCCACGGCCTGCTCGTCGGCGTCCCCGGCCTCGCCAAGACCAAGCTCGTCGAGGCGATGGGCACCGTGCTGGGGCTCGCTGCACGACGCGTCCAGTTCACGCCGGACCTGATGCCGTCCGACATCCTCGGCTCCGAGGTTCTCGACGAATCGAGCGACGGCAAGCGCCATTTCCGCTTCATCAAGGGGCCGGTCTTCGCCCAGCTCCTGATGGCGGACGAGATCAACCGCGCCTCACCGCGCACCCAGTCCGCCCTTCTCCAGGCGATGCAGGAGCACCATGTCACGGTCGCGGGCGAGCGCTACGACCTGCCGGCGCCCTTCCATGTGCTGGCAACACAGAACCCGATCGAGCAGGAGGGCACCTATCCGCTGCCCGAAGCCCAGCTCGACCGCTTCCTGCTCGAGATCGATGTCGGCTACCCGAATCGCGAGGCCGAACGGCGCATCCTGCTGGAGACCACCGGCGCCGCCGAGTACAAGCCCTCCGCGGCGATGACCTCGGAGACACTGATGTCGATCCAGCGCCTCGTCCGCCGTCTGCCGGTGGGCGATGCGGTCGTCGATGCCATCCTCGATCTGGTCCGCTCCGCCCGCCCCGGCGAGGGCGAGGCCTCGGTCACCGACAAGCTCTCCTGGGGCCCTGGCCCGCGTGCCAGCCAGTCGTTGACGCTGGCGGTGCGCGCGCGCGCCCTCGTCGAGGGTCGGCTCGCGCCTTCGGTCGACGATGTCGCGGCGCTCGCCATTCCCGTGCTGAAGCACCGCGTCGCGCTCACCTTCGCCGCCCGCGCCGATGGCGAGCCGGTCGAGGGCCTGATCGGCAAGCTCGTGGAACGGCTGGGATAGGCCGATGCTGCGCACGCGCGTCCTGGGTCCGAGCGAACGGCGGCCGTCGCGGCCGGTCCTCACGGATGCGCTCGACCTCGCCGCGCGCCTGCCGCGCCTGATCCTGGAGGCCCGCCGCGTCTCCGCCAGCATCCACGGCATCCATGGCCGGCGGCGCGCCGGTCCGGGCGAGACCTTCTGGCAATACCGCCCGCTGGTCGCCGGCGAATCGGCCTCACGCATCGACTGGCGCCGCTCTGCCCGCGACGGCCATCTCTTCGTCCGCGAGCGCGAATGGGAAGCCTCGCATTCGATCTGGCTCTGGATCGACCGCTCGCCCTCTATGGGCTTCGCCTCCTCGCTGGCTATGGCCTCGAAGCTCGACCGCGCGCTGGTCGCAGGCTTCGCGCTGGCCGAGACCATGGTCGCGGGTGGCGAGCGCGTCGGCCATCTCGGATTGACCCGGGCGCTGGCCTCCCGCCGCATCGTCGAGCTGCTGGCCCAGGCCGTCATCGCCGACGAGCGCAACGCCGCCTCGGACCTGCCGCCTGAAGCGCCCCTGCCCCGGCTGGCAGACGCGATCATCATCACCGACGGGCTCTCGCCCGCCTCGGCGCTGGCCCAGCGGATCGCCACCCTGGCGTCCTCGGGCGCCCGCGGCCATGTCCTTCTCATCGCCGATCCGATCGAGGAAACCTTCCCCTTCAGCGGTCAGGCCGAACTCTTCGATCTGGAGGACGGGCTGACCCTGCGCGTCGGCGATGCCGGCAGCTGGGGCGAGGCCTATCGCCAGCGTCTTGCCGCCCATCGCGAGGCCATCACCGAAGCCTGCCGCAAGGCCGGCTGGACCCTGACGCTGCATCGCACCGACCGTCCGGCCAGCGAAGCCGTGCTGCGCATTGCGAGCCTCATCGCCGCATCGCGCAGCGCCTCTGGCTTCTGAGGGGGAACGCCGATGCTCAGCGCCCTGCCCTTCAGTTTCTCCGCTCCGCTCGCTCTTGCGGCGCTCGCCCTGCTGCCGGCGCTCTGGCTGATCCTGCGCGTGACGCCGCCGCGCCCGCGCCGCATCGACTTCCCGCCGCTCAAGATCATGGCGGACCTGATCGCCAAGCGCGAGACGCCGGCCCATACGCCCTGGTGGCTGCTCGCCTTGCGCATGGCGGTGGCCGCACTCGCGATCCTCGCCGTCGCCGGCCCGGTCTGGAATCCGGTGCGCGATGCCGCGCCCTCGCGCGGCCCGGTCCTGCTCCTGATCGACAACGGCTTCGGCGCCGCGACCGACTGGCCGGAGCGCGTCGCGGTCGCCGAATCGCGCATCGCCGCCGCCACCCGCGAAGGCCGCCCGGTCGCAGTGGTTGGCCTCGCCGAAGCGCCGGCCGCCATCACGCTGGCCGAGCCGCGCATCGCGCTCGATCGCCTGCGTGCGCTCCCGCTCCAGCCGCATGCGCCGGATCGCGCCGCCCATCTCCCGCGGATCGAAGCCTTCCTGCAGGGGTCCCCCGGCGCCGAGATCGTCTGGGTCGCCGATGGACTGGCCGTCTCCGACGATGGCAGCTTCATCGCCCGGCTGAAGCAGGATGCCGAGGCCCGTCGCCTCGCTGTTCATGCCGGCCAGCCCGCACAGCTCGCCCTCGCCGCGCCCGAAAACCTTGCGGGTGCCCTGACGGTCAAGGTGCTGCGCCCGACCAGCAGCGCTCCTGCGACCGGTCAGGTCCGCGCGCTCGATCTCAAGGGCCTGCCGCTCGGCAACGCGCCCTTCATCTTCGAGGGCAGCAATCTGGAGACGACCGCTCGGCTCACCCTGCCGATCGAGGTCCGCAACGCCGTCTCGCGGCTGGAGATCATCGGCGAGCGCAGCTCCGGCGCCGTGGCCCTGCTCGACGACAGTGCCAAGCGCCGCCGCATCGGCCTCGTCTCGGGCGCGACGGCCGATACGGCACAGCCGCTGCTGTCGCCAACCTATTACCTCTCCCGTGCCCTCCAGCCCTTCGCCGAGATCCGCGAGCCGCGGCAGGGCTCGACCGATCCGATCGGCGAAATGCTGGCGCAGAATCTCTCGGTGCTGGTTCTCGCCGATATCGGCGCGCTCGATCGCGAGACGGCCGAGAAGGTGGCGAGCTTCGTCGAGCGCGGCGGCGTGCTGCTGCGCTTCGCCGGGGCCCGCCTTGCCGCCGCCTCCGACGACCTGACGCCGGTTCGCCTGCGCCGCGGCGGACGCACGCTCGGCGGCGGCCTGTCCTGGGAGAGCCCGCGCAAGCTCGCGCCCTTCACCCGCGAGAGCCCGTTCTTCGGCCTGACGATCAGCGACGACATCCGCGTCAGCCGCCAGATCCTGGCCGAGCCGGAACCGAACCTGTCGCGCAAGACCTGGGCCGCGCTGGAGGATGGCACGCCGGTCGTCACCGCCGAGCGGCGCGGCGACGGCCTGATCGCCATGGTCCACGTCACCGCCGATACCACCTGGTCGAACCTGCCGCTCTCGGGGCTCTTCGTCGACATGCTCCGCAAGATCGTCAACCTCGCCGGCAACGGCCCCACCGTCGAAACGCAAGGCGACGAGACCAAGGTCGAGACCCTGTCCCCGACCCGCGTTCTCGACGGCATCGGCCAGTTCCGCGCGGCACCGGCGACCGCCCAGCCGGTGGCGCGCAACTATGCCGGCCGCGCCACGCTCGCGCATCCGCCTGGCCTCTACGGCCCGACCGACGGCTCGCTCGCGGTCAATGCGCTGACGCCGACCGACACGCTCGCGGCGCTCGACCTCGCCAGCCTCGGCGTCGCCGTCCTGCCGATCGACGAGCCGGTCGCGCGCGACATCCGCCCGCCG
Source organism: Pseudomonadota bacterium (assembly GCA_023393655.1). Classification (GTDB taxonomy): domain Bacteria; phylum Pseudomonadota; class Alphaproteobacteria; order Rhizobiales; family Beijerinckiaceae; genus Allobosea. Next base: position 6,049 of record JAEWKP010000447.1, read on the forward strand.
ATGCTGGTTCTCGCGCTGCTGCTGCTCGTCGTCGACACGCTGGCGACGCTCTGGCTCGGCGGCCGTCTCAACGTCGCGCGCCTGCGCAGGGCCGGCGCGCCCGCCGCGATCCTGATCGCGCTCGCGGCCTCCTTCACGCTTGCGCCCGATCTCGCACGAGCCCAGCAATCCGCGCCGAATGCGCAGGCCGATACCCGCCCGCCGATCCCGCGTGCCCTGCTTGCCAATGGCGCACAGACGCGGCTCGCCTATGTGGTCACCGGCGACAAGGCCGTCGACGACATGTCGAAGGCCGGGCTGGCCGGGCTCAACACCGTGCTCGGCGCCCGTACGGCGCTGGAGCCGGGCGATCCCGTCGGCGTCAGCGTCGAGCGCGACGAACTCGCCTTCTTCCCGGTGCTCTACTGGCCGATCGTCGCCGGCCGCCCGCTCCCCACGGCCGAGACGCTGCGCAAGCTCGAAGCCTATATGAAGGGCGGCGGCCTCGTGATCTTCGACACCCGCGATGCGATGAGCGCCCGCCCCGGCGGCGGCACCACGCCCGAGGGCGACCAGCTCAAGCGCATGCTGCAGACGCTAGACATCCCCGAGCTGGAGCCGCTGCCACGCGACCACGTCCTGACCAAGACCTTCTACATCCTCGACGAGCTCGTCGGCCGCTACGACACCGGCACGACCTGGGTCGAGACCCTGCCGCCGGCCGATAGCGACGGGCGCCGCCCGGCGCGGGCCGGCGACAATGTCTCGCCCATCGTCATCACGGCCAACGACCTCGCCGCCGCCTGGGCGATCGACCGGCGCGGCGAAGGGCTGGTGCCGCTCTCCGGCGGCGACCCACGCCAGCGCGAGATGGCGCTGCGCGGCGGCATCAACCTCGTGATGTATGCGCTCACCGGCATCTACAAGGCCGACCAGGTCCATGTCCCGGCCCTGCTGGAAAGGCTGGGGCAATAGCCATGTGGAGCGTTTCCCTCGCCCCGATGGTGCCTCTGCCGCTCTTGATCGGCCTGGCCGTGCTCGCGGCTCTGGCCGCCGGCGCCGCCATCATCCTCGCCGGCCGCAGCGCCATCCTGCGCGCGCTCGCCCTTGTCGTGCTGACGGCAGCGCTGGCCGACCCCTCGCTGGTCTTCGAGGATCGCGAGCCGGTCAAGGACGTCGTCGCCGTCGTGGTCGACCGCTCGGCCTCGAACCGCCTCGCCGACCGCACGGCCCAGACCGATGCCGCCGTCGCCGACGTCGAGCGCCAGTTGCGTGGGGTTCCCAATGTCGAGCCACGGATCGTCGAGCTGCGCGATGCGCAAGGCACGAATGACGGCACCCGCCTGTTCGAGGCGCTGTCGACGAGCCTTGCCGATGTGCCCTCGGAGCGCGTCGCCGGTGCGATCGCGATCACCGACGGCCTTGCCCACGATGCCCCGCCCAATGCCGAGGTGCTCGGCCTGCGCGCGCCGCTGCATGTCCTGACCACCGGCCGCAATGCCGAGATCGACCGGCGCATCGTGCTGGTCGATTCGCCGCGCTTCGGCATCGTCGGGAAGGACCAGATCATCCGGCTGCGCGTCGTCGACAAGGGCGGCCCCGGCCGCGCCGGCCTCACCATCCGCCGCGACGGCGAGATCATCGCCCGCCGCGAAGTGACGACCGGCCAGACCGTGCAGGTTCCCGTCCGCATCGACCGGGGCGGGCCGAACGTGGTCGAGATCGAAGCCCAGCCGATCGACAACGAACTGACGCTGGCGAACAACCGCGCCGTCATCACCATCGAAGGCGTCAGGGACAAGCTGCGCGTGCTCTTGGTCTCGGGCGAGCCGCATCCGGGCGAGCGCACCTGGCGCAACCTGCTCAAGGCCGACGCCAATGTCGACCTCGTCCATTTCACCATCCTGCGCCCGCCGGAGAAGCAGGACGGCACGCCTATCAACGAGCTCTCGCTGATCGCCTTCCCGACGCGCGAGCTGTTCCAGGTCAAGATCAAGGAATTCGACCTGATCATCTTCGACCGGTATGCCAACCAGTCGATCCTGCCGCTGCTCTATTTCGAGAACATCGTGCGCTATGTCCGCGACGGCGGCGCGCTCCTGGTCGCGGCTGGTCCCGAATATGCGGGATCGCAGACGCTGGCGCGCACGCCGCTCGGCCAGATCCTGCCCGCCCTGCCCGATGGCAGCGTCATTGACGAGGCCTATCGTGCGCAGGTCAGCGAACCCGGCAAGCGCCACCCGGTGACCCGCGACCTGCCGGGTTCCGAGGTCTCGCCGCCGCGCTGGGGCGAATGGCTGCGCATGGTCGGCGCCCAGGCCCGGGCCGGCACCGCCCCCGTCATGACCGGTCCGGGCGAGCGGCCGCTGCTCATGCTGGCGCGTGAGCAGAAGGGCCGGGTCGCGCTCTTCCTCTCCGACCATGCCTGGCTCTGGGCACGCGGCTTCCGCGACGGCGGGCCCTATCTCGACCTGCTGCGCCGCCTCAGCCACTGGCTGATGAAGGAACCTGAGCTGGAGGAGGAGGCCTTGCGCGCGACAGTGCGCGGCGCCACCGTCGAGGTCGAGCGCCAGACGCTGCGCGACACCCCCTCGCCCGTCACCATCACCGGCCCTGACGGCCAGTCGCGCACGGTGACGCTGGAGCCCGGTCGCCCCGGCCTGTTCACCGCCCGCATCCCGACGAGCGAGCTCGGACTCTACAGATTGACGGCAGACAACCTCACCGCCTTCGCCAGCGTCGGCCCGGAGAACCCGCGCGAATTGATGGAAGTGGTCAGCGACCCCGCCGCCCTCCAGCAACTGGCGCAGGCGACCGGCGGCTCCTCGCGCCGCATCGGCCGCGAGAGCGGCGCGGCCGTCAATGTGCCGCGCATCGTGCCGGTGCGTTCGGGCAGCCAGTTCGCCGGCAACGACTGGATCGGCCTCCGGATCAGCGATTCCGGCATCGTGCGCGGCGTGCGCATCTCGCCGCTCTTCATCGGCCTGCTCGGACTGGCGGTGCTGTTCGGCGCCCTTGTCGCCGGCTGGCTTGGCGAGAGCGGCAGGCGCCTCAAGCGTCAGAGCTGAAGCGCATCGAGGCCACCGCCCCGCCGCGCTGCTTCAGCACGCCCTCGACCAGCTCCAGCGCCAGGAAGCGCGCCGGATCGGCCGGCCCCGGCAGCACGAACTGGCCGGGCGGCAGCACCTTGAAGCCGAAGCGGGCGTAGTAGGGCGCGTCACCGATCAGCAGGATCAGGTCGTGGCCGGCCTCGCGCGCGGCCTCGATCGCGCGGTTCATCAAGGCTGCACCGATCCCCCGGCCCTCGAAGGCCGGATCGACGGTCAGCGGCCCGAGCATCAGCGCCTTGTGGCCGCCGGCCAGCACCGCCGTCACCTTCACCGAACCGACGAGGAAGGTGCCGACATGGCTGGCGAAGGACAGGGCCGGCTCAGGCGGCACGCCTTCGCGCAGGCGGAAGGCGGTGCGAGCGAAGCGGCCGGGGCCGAAGGCGCGCTCATGCAGGCGCTCGATCGCGGCAGCGTCCACGGGGAGTTCGTGGCGGATAGTCAGAGGCAGGGATGTCATGATGATCGCTTAAGCGGGAGGCGGATCGGCTGAGCTAAGGGCAGGCGCGTGCGAGCGCATGACCGGAAGGGCGCATTCAGCGCGCCGGTCGTCGCAGGTCTCGCAGGCTCAGCCGGATCATCATGAAAGCGCCTCTACAGCATCGCGCCGAAAAGGGGAATCCACTTTTCGGAAGAATCTGATAGGCGGCCAGACGGCCCCCGCTTCGCGCCTGTCCTGCGATGGCTTGCCGGCCCCGCCGCTTTGGTCTCAACTCCCGTTTCAGGTGGGGGAACAAGCCACAGAGGCCGAGGGCGCTATCGCCTTTCGGAACGGAGGAATCGATGTCCGGATTGAAACCGCTCGCCGCCGTCCTCCTTCTGACGGCGATCTCCCTGCCCGCTCAGGCCCAGCAGATGGCACCACCGAAAGAACCCGTCCGGGACGAGTTCTTCTGGCTCGGCGAGATCAACAAGGCGAGCACGGTCATCAATTCGGAACAGGGCCTGCTCGATCGGTCGCTGGCGCCGAAGCTGGCGAAAGGCATCGCCAAGGTGATCGAGGCCGGCGGCCAGCCCGGCGCCAGGCGCCCCTCGACGGTCATCACCTTCGAGCCCTTGATGATCAAGGAGGCCGGGGTCGAGGTCACGCTGATCCATGCCGGACGTTCCAGCCAGGACATGCACGCGACCTACCGGGCCGCGATCATGCGCGATCGGCTCTTGATACTGGCCGACCAACTCAACCGGGCGACACGGACGATGGTCGATCTCGCGGCGTCGCATCGCGACACCGTCGTGCCCAACTACACCAACGGCGTCGCCGCCCAGCCCAACAGCTATGGCCATTATCTTCTGGGCCTCGCCGCCGGCCTCGACCGCGACGCGCAGCGCATCCGCGAAACCTATTCCCGCGTCGACCTTTCGCCAATGGGTACGACCGTGCTCAACGGCACGAGCTGGCCGCTCGATCGCCAGCGCATGGCAGACTATCTCGGCTTCGCCGGCCTCGTCGACAACGCCTATGACGCCTCGCAGATCGCCGCGGCCGACCTGCCCGTGGAGGTCGGCGGCATCGTCACCGGCATTGCGCTGCATGTCGGCGGCTTCATCGAGGACGTGATGACGCAATATGCCCAGCCGCGGCCCTGGATCCTGCTGCGCGAGGGCGGCGGCACGACGGGCGGCGGCAACACCTATGTTTCCAGCGCCATGCCGCAGAAGCGCAATCCGGGCCTGCTGAACGGCACGCGCGAGGACGCTTCGACCGCTCTGTCATTGGCGATGGGGCCGGTTTTCAGGGCACATAACATCCCGCCCGGCATGCCCGACGCCAAGGGCGCCAAGGTCAACAGCGCGATGACCGACAGCGCGACCAAGGCCTTGCAAGGGCTCGACCGCATCCTGAAGGCGCTCGCCATCGACCCGGAACGCGCGCTCGAAGAGCTCAACAGCGACTGGACCGCCTCCCAGGAACTTGCCGACGTGCTGATGCGGAAATACAAGCTGCCCTTCCGCGCCGGCCATCATTTCGCGTCCGAGGTCGTCGACTACGCCAAGCTTAACAACATCAAGCCGACCGAGTTCCCCTATGCGCAGGCTCAGGCGATCTACCGCAAGGCCGCAGCCGAGATGGGGCTCACCGCAGCCGAATTGCCGATGAGCGAGGCCGAGTTCCGCGCGACGCTCGATCCCGTCGCGATCATCAGGAACCGCGCCACATCGGGCGGCCCGCAGCCGGCCGAGATGGACCGGATGCTCGCCGAGGCGAAGCAACGGATCGACAGGCAGGATACCTGGATCAAGGACCGGCGCGCGAAGATCGCAGCGGGCCTGGCGAAGCTCGATGCCGATTTCGGCACGCTGGCGAAAGGCGCGAACTGAACGGCCGGACGCGCGAGCAGTCCCGCCCTCACCACTCCATGGCAGGCGGCTGCCCGGACACGATCTCCGCCAGCCGCCGCCGCGTTGCCGGCGTCGTACCGTTCGGCAGCCGGTCCAGCGGGAAGAAGCCGGCTTCCGCGATCTCGCGATCAGGCTGCTTGACGCGCTCGACCCGGAACCGGCGGAGCACATAGACGGCGACATGGTCGCGCCGCGAGATCCTGCGGTTGAAGAACAACCCGTGCAGGACCGGCCGCTCGGTCGGGGCGATGCCTGCTTCTTCCGACAATTCGCGCTCCAGCGACAATTCCGCCGTCTCGCCGACCTCGACCCCGCCGCCCGGGAAATGCCAGCCGGGGACATAAGTGTGGCGGATCAGGAAGACCTCGCCGCGATCGTTCAGCACGACGCCGCGCACGCCGAAGGTCATGCCCCGCGCGAAACGGAAATAGACATGGAGCAGCCGGGTCAGCAGGCGCTGCGCGAGTGTTCGCGGCCTGTCCGGATCGACGTCGGGCTGTGGCGTCTCTGATTGCATTCGACCGTTTCTCAAGGTTGAGTTAATTATCTATGCAAAAACTGCATGACGGACCGTCAACCAGATCAGTTGCTCCGCCACAAACGCGCCCCAAATGAGGCAGATATCGCACTGCAACATCAGGACACCGAGATCATGCTTCTTTCTTTCATCATCGCCCGCCTCAAGGCCAAGCAGGCCTATGTCTGGAAGCCCGCCGTCACGCTGACCGATTCCCGCATCGTGTCGGAACTGACCGGCGCCGCCAACTGAGGCTTTCCGGCCCTTCCGCAGTCCAGGCGCGCCGTCGGCGCGCTTGACTGATGGCCTCCTGCGGGGGCAAGCGCTTGAGCGTGTTCAAGCTCGCGCATCTGTCCGACCCGCATCTCGGCCCGCTCGCCGGGTTTTCGCTGCATCAGCTCATCGGCAAGCGCGCGACCGGTTATGTCAACTGGCGGCGCAAGCGCCGGCACGCCCATGACATGGATATCCTGGCGCGCATCGTCGCCGATATCCACGCGCAGGCGCCGGATCACATCGCCTGCACCGGCGATGTCGCCCATATCGGCCTGCCCGATGAATTCAAGACCGCGATCGCCTTCCTCGACGAGCTCGGCCCGCGCGAGACGGTCAGCTTCGTGCCCGGCAATCACGATGCCTATGCCCGCTCCTCGCTGAAGCCGCTGGCGGGGCTCCTCGCGCCCTGGATCGCCGATGACGAGGGCAAGGCCGGCTATCCCTGGTATCGCTGCCGCGGCCCGGTCGCGCTGATCGGCGTGAACAGTGGCGTGCCGACCCTGCCCCTGATGGCGACAGGCCGTGTCGGCAGCGAACAGATCGCCAAAACGGAAGCGCTGCTGGACCGCGCCCGCGACGAAGGGCTGATCCGAGTCGTACTGATCCATCACCCGCCCTATGCCGGCGGCGCCAAGCGTGGCCGCGAGCTCGTCGATGCCGCCGCCTTCGAGGCGATGCTGAAGCGCAAGGGCGCCGATCTCGTCCTCCACGGCCACAATCACAGCTTCTCGCTGGCCTGGCGGCCGGGCGTCGATCGCGACATCCCGATCATCGGCGTGCCCTCGGCCTCGATCGGGCCGCGTGGCCATGGCGAGGTCGGCACCTGGCACCTCTTCCGCATCGAAGGCGACGCCGGGAAGCCGCGGATCACGCTGGAACAGCGCGGCTTCGAACCGGACGGCACGGTGATGCTCCGTCAGGAGATCGCACTGACGAAGGGCGCCTGAAGAGCGTCAGACGCAGCGGCCGCCGTCGACCGCCAGCACCGAGCCGGTCACCATGTCGGCCTCGTCAGAGCACAGGAACAGCGCCGCGTTGGCGATGTCCTGCGGCGTCGAGAAGCGGCCCCACGGGATCGAGGCGGTGAACTGCGCGCGGCGCTCCGGGGTATCCTCGCCCATGAAGGTGGCAAGCAGCGGCGTCTCGCCGGCGACCGGGGCGATCGCGTTGACGCGGATCTTGTCCGGCGCGAGCTCGACCGCCATCGACTGCGAGATCAGGTTCGCCGCGCCCTTCGACCCATTGTACCAGGTCAGGCCCGGACGCGGGCGCAGGCCAGCCGTCGAGCCGATGTTCAGGATCACGCCACCGCCATGCTGCCGGAAATGCGGCACCGTCGCGCGCGCCATCAGGTAGATCGACTTCACGTTCACCGCGAAGATCCGGTCGAACTCCTCCTCGGTCACCTCGGTCATCGGCTTGTTGCGATGGGTGGTGCCGGCATTGTTCACGACGATGTCGAGCCGCCCGACCTTGGCCAGGATCTTCTCGACCGCCTTGTCGACGCTCTTGGCCTTGCCGACATCGCAGGTCACGGCGAAGGCCTTGCGGCCGATCGCCTTGGCGGCCTCCTTGGCCTTGTCGCCGTTGATGTCGAGCACCGCGACGCGCGCGCCTTCACGCACGAAGGTTTCGGCGATGCCGAAGCCGAACCCCTGCGCCGCGCCGGTCACCAGCGCGGTCTTGCCCTTCAGTCTCATGATCGCTCCTCGTGCTCTGCGATTGCGCGATGTTTGAAACGATTGAGCGCCCCGGTAAATGCGCTTTCGCGCGCAGGCGAGTGCAGAAATTGGATGGCAGGACCTTAGGCCCTGATCTCCTCGCGCAGCATTTCCAGCTCCAGCCAGCGCTCCTCGGCCTCGCCGATCTCGCGCGCGACCTCTTCCAGCCGTGCCGTCGCCTTGGCGAAGAGCTTCGGATCGCGCGTGTAGAGATCGCCGGCCACAGCCGTGTTGAGCTTGGCCGCCTCGGCCTGCAAGGCGTCGATCTTCTTCGGCAGCGTCTCCAGCGCATGCTTCTCGTTGAAGGAGAGCTTGCGCTTGGAGGCAGATGCGACGGGCGCCGCAACAGCCTTCGGCGCAGCTGGCGCCGCCTTCTCGACCGCCCGCGCCTTGGCCCCGACGCCGCGCCCGCGCTGCGCCAGCATGTCGGAATAGCCGCCGGCGAACTCCGTCCAGACGCCGTCACCATCCGAGATCAGCACGGAGGAGACGACGCGGTCGATGAAGTCGCGATCATGGCTGACCAGCAGCACCGTGCCCTGGTAATCGGCGAGCAGCTCCTGCAACAGGTCGAGCGTCTCGAGGTCGAGATCGTTGGTCGGCTCGTCCAGCACCAGCAGGTTCGAGGGCTTGGCCAGCGCGCGCGCCAGCATCAAGCGCCCCCGCTCGCCGCCGGAGAGCGCGCCGACCGGCGTGCCGCGCTGGATCGGCTGGAACAGGAAGTCTTTCATGTAGGAGATGACATGGCGCGGCTGACCGCCGACCATGACCTGATCGGAGCCTCCCCCGGTCAGCGCGTCGCCGAGCGGCGTCGCCGGGTCGAGGCTCTCGCGGCGCTGGTCGAGCGTCACCATCTCCAGCGCCGTACCCAGCTTCACCGTGCCGCTATCGGGCGCCAGCGCGCCGGTCAGCAGGTTGATCAACGTGGTCTTGCCGGCACCGTTCGGTCCGACGATGCCGATCCGGTCGCCGCGCGCGACGCGCAGCGACAGGTTCTTGACGATGGTGTTGTCGCCATAGGCCTTGGCGACATCGATCGCCTCGATGACGAGCTTGCCGGATGTCTGCGCCTCGCTCGCCTCCAGCCGGACATTGCCTTGCGCGGCCCGCGCGGTGCGGCGCTGGTCGCGCAGCGCATGAAGCTCGCCGAGCCGGCGCTGGTTGCGCGTGCGCCGGGCGCTGACGCCGTAGCGCAGCCAGTCCTCCTCGCGGGCGATCTTGCGGTCGAGCTTGTGGCGGTCGAGTTCCTCCTGCGCCAGAACCTCGTCGCGCCAGGCCTCGAACTCGCCGAACCCCCTCTCGGCCCGCTTGGTCACGCCGCGGTCGAGCCAGATCGTCGCGCGCGAGAGCGAGGTCAGGAAACGCCGGTCGTGGCTGATCAGTACCATGGCCGAACGCAGCGATTTCAGTTCCTGCTCCAGCCATTCGATCACCGGGAGGTCGAGATGGTTGGTCGGCTCGTCGAGCAGCAGGATATCCGGCTCCGGCGCCAGAACCCGCGCCAATGCGGCGCGACGCCCCTCGCCGCCCGACATCGAGGCCGGGTTCTCCTGCCCGGTCAGGCCGAGCTCGGTCAGCAGGTACTGCGCGCGATAGGCGTCATCGCCCGGGCCCAGGCCAGCCTCGACATAGGCGAGCGCGGTGTCGAAACCGGTGAAATCCGGCTCCTGCGGCAGGTAGCGGATGGTCGAGCCCGGCTGGACAAAGATCTCGGCATGATCGGGCTCGACGATTCCCGCCGCGATCTTGAGCAGCGTCGACTTGCCCGAGCCATTGCGGCCGACGAGGCAGACGCGCTCGCCGGCCGAGACCGCGATCTCGGCGGCTTCAAGCAGGGGCTGTCCGCCGAAGGTGAGCGCGACGTCGCGCAGATGCAGCAAGGGGGCCATGATCCGTCCTGTGTTCGGCCTGCGGGATAGACCGCCACTGCCCCGCTGTCACGTCCGCAAGCTCTGGCACGGCCCTTGCCCGCGCCTTCCCGCCCCTTATCGTGATCGGGATCGAGCCCTGATGAGTCCAAGAGCGATGCCCAGCGAACGTCCGAGCGGGATCGGCCATAATGGCGGCCCGCCATTGAAGGAGCGCAAGCGCCGCGCTGCCACCGGCTCCGGCCAGATCGGCCGCTATTTCGACTGGCGCTTCGCCCATCGCAAGGCCTGGAAGAAGCCGCGCGAAATCGCGCTCAGGCGCGAAGAGAAGGCCTCGGCGCTCGGCCTCACCTATGAGGAATATTCGCTGGAGATCATGGAGCGCGGCTATTATCCGCAGCCCGAGCATGTCGAGACGATCAAGTCGAAGCGGGCCCAGCGCCGCAAGGATGGCGGCGTGGTCGGCCAGTCCCTGAAGGGCATGAAGCTGAGCTGAGCCGCCTCAACTCCCGAGCCAGCGCCGGGCCAATCGCGTCGCCGGCTTCTCGAAGAAGCGATAGAGCAGGAGCGCCGCCACCACGGAACCGACGAGCGCGAGCGCAATGTAAAGCGCCGGCGAATGCAGACCGAGCCGCAGCACGACCTCGCGCATCCCCCGGATCACGAAAGGGTGGACGAGATAGAGCGCGTAGGAGGCGTCGCCGACCGCGGCCAGCGCCTTCACCGGCGGCAGTGGCACGATGCCTTCGCGGCCACAGCCTGCGGCGAGCATCAACAGGACAGCCGCCCCTCCGCGCCATAACACGCTGCTCCACGGCCCATCCGTGCCCGGAACGTGGGCAGCGGCGACCAATAAGGCGGCACCGGCCATCGCAACGGCGATCCGCAAGGCCCCGTGCAGGCGCAAGCCCTTCTGCCTGAGAATGGCGATCCCCATCCCCGCTGCAAATTCCAGAACGATCGGCTGGCCCCAGAAACCGAAGGGCAGTGCCAGCGGCCCCTTCAGGCTCTCGACGCCGACCAGCAAGGCCAGCACGAGCGTGATCGCCGGCAAGGTCCAGGCTCGCGGCAGCATCAGGCCGGCCGCGAACAGGGCGTAGAACAGCATCTCGTAGTTCAGCGTCCAGCCCAGCGAATAGACCGGCTGGACCATCCCTTGCGTCGAGACCACGGGCCAGAACAGGTAGGAGCCGAGAACCTGCCCGAGGCTCGGCACGCCCGAGTTGAGCACGGCGGGAACGACGAGCCCGACCAGCAGGAACAGCGTCGTCATCGCCCAGTAGAGCGGCACGATCCGCGCCAGCCGGCGCTTCAGGAACAGGCTGGAAGCACCGTCGCGCCCGAACAGGTCCTGCGAGGCATGGACCATGATGAAGCCGGAGACGACGAAGAAGATGTCGACGCCCGCCATCCAGGGCAGGAGGTCGCTTCGCGTGAAGCTCAGGCCCGCGCGGGCCGCAACCACGGCTGCATCGGGCTGGACGTGGTGGATCGCCACCATGAAGGCCGCGAGCGCGCGCAGGACCTGGATCGAATGGATGGGCTGCACGCGAACCTGTGGGAGTAACGGGCGGAGAGCCGCTCAGCCAAACCACAGCCGCTTGGGATCGTCGAGCCCGAAGCGATGCAGATTGGCAGCAATCGCAGCCAATCCCTGCTCGGCCGCATCCGTCGCAGTGATGACATGCAGAGCGAAACGCCCCGCCAGATCTTCCATGGGCGGCTTGCCGGCAAAGGCCGCGCGAATCGCCGCCTTGTCCGCGAGCGGCAGAAGATGGGGCGCAATGCCTCCGGCGATGAAGACGCCGCCCGTCGCCTTGAAGACCAGCGCGAGATCGCCGGCGACCCGCCCCAGCAGGCGCCAGAAGCAGACCACCGCCATCAGTGCCGCCGGATCGCCGTCATGGGCGAGGCGGGAAACATCCGCCGCACTGACCTCGGCCTCCAGCATGCCGGAGGTCCGGGCCACCGCCTTGTGCAGGCGCACCAGCCCGTCGCCACTGAGAAGATGCTCGACGGTGAGGCGCGGAATGCCCTCGCTCAGCGCCGGCCAGATCCGCTGTTCGGTCTGATCCTCCGGGCCGATGCCGATATGGCCGGATTCGGTCGGGATCAGCACGCCGCGCTCACCCCGCATCAGGAGTGCCGCCGCCCCGAACCCGGTCCCTGGCCCCAGCACCAGTTTCACGCCTTCCGGCTCGGGATCACCCTCGACCAGAGTCGAAAGGTCGCCAGGCTTCAGCACCGCGAGCGAGGCCGAAAGCGCCTCGAAATCATTGACCATCAATCCCTGGGTGAGGCCGAGCGCTTCCGCGATCCGCGGCCCTTCCAGATGCCAGACGGCATTGGTCAACTGTGCCTGCCGGCCATCGAGCGGCCCGGCGACGGCGAGCACCGCCGAACGCGGCTTCTCCGGCACGTCCGCGAGCACGGCGGCAAAGGCCGCTTCCGCCGTCGGATAGCTGCCCGTGCCGATCCGTGCCAGCGGCCGATGCGCACAATCCGCATCACTCACCAGCGACAACCGGCAATTCGTGCCGCCGATATCGGCGACCAGCACCGGATAGGAGATCGACGGCGGGCGCATCAGAGCGGCTTCCGCCAGGGCGCGAACCAGCCGAGGCCTTCGAGCGTGCCCGCTTCAGGGCGGTACTCGCAGCCGACGAAGCCGTCATAGCCGAGACCGTCGAGCTCGGCGAAGAGCGCCGGATAGTCGGGCCCCGAGGCATCGGGCTCGTGGCGGCCGTTGGCGCGGGCGATCTGAACATGGCCGACGAGCGGATAGAGCGCCTTCAGCCTGGCCGAGACGTCGCCATGGATCAGTTCGCAATGGTACATGTCGAATTGCAGCCGGACATTCGGCCGGCCGGATTCGCGGACATAGGCTGCCGCCTGGTCGAAATCATTGAGGAAATAGCCCGGCATGTCCTTGCCGTTGATCGGCTCCAGCAGAAGGTCGATGCCCTGCTCGCCGAGCTTGTCGGCGGCATAGGCGAGCGAGGCCCGATAGGTCTTCTGCGCGACGGGATCGTTGGGATCGGCGAGCCCCGCCATCATGTGCAGGCGCTTGACCCCCGTCTCGTGGACATAGGACAGCGCCGTGTCGACCGAGGCCCTGAACTCCTCCTCGCGGCCTGCCAGTGAAGCGACGCCGCGCTCGCCCTTGCCGAAATCGCCGGGCGGCAGGTTGTAGAGCGCTTGCGTCAGCTCCCCACCTGCCAATGCCAGGCCGACCTGCTCGGGCGTATGCTCGTAGGGGAACAGGAATTCCACCGTCTCGAACCCTGCCTCGGCAGCCGCCTTGAAGCGATCGAGAAACTCCCATTCGGTGAACATCATCGACAGGTTGGCGGCAAAACGCGGCATGAGGCTCTCTGCAGGCTGGGCACGGATCGGTGGGCGCAGGTTAGACCGATGCGCCCGCCGCGTCATGGCCAAACGCGGCAGGGAGGCAATGCGTTCCGCTATGCCCCACCCCGCCTCACTTCTTCTCCGGCTTCGGCGGCGGGTTCGGATCGCTGGAGAAACGCCGGAACACCATGTCGGGCGAGGAGGTGTTGTGGCGCGAATGCGTCGTGCGCCCCATCCAGATATCGGTCGCCTTGCCGCCCGGATAGGACATCAGCGCCTCCTCGCGCCAGCCCTTGGCACCGGGCTCGCGCAGCGCGATGCGGGCGACGTCGTTGTTGAACTCGGTGACATACATCGAGCGCAGCGCCAGGAAGCCCTTGCCGCCGGTCACCGGCTGGTCGAGCACGGCATCGAGCACCATCCGGTTCTCGTCGACGCTGTCGAGTTTGAGGCTGCCGGAGGAGCCGTCCTTGAAGTTGAGCTTGAAGGTTAGCGTCTTCGGATCGAACACGATCTCCTTGATATTCACCACCGGGCGCCCCTCCTGCTCGATCGGGCCGAACAGGAAGGAGGAGCCATAGGAAGAGAAGCCGAGATGCTCCGGCGGCAGCGGCCGCGCGCGCCAGTTGCCGTCCTGCGGATAGACGACGAGCACCTCGTGCGACTTGTCCTTGCCGAGCTTCCAGAGCTGGACGAGATGCAGACCCTTCTCGACGCGGTCGCCGACGCGGAAGGTCGTCTCCGCCGGGCGCCAGAAGCTCGGGAAGGTGTAGCCGACCAGCCAGTAGTCCATCGATTCCCAGAAAGTGACACGGCGCGGCGGCGTCGGCGGCTTGAAGGACGGATCGCCCTTCATGTCGCAATTGGTCCAGTCGGCATCCCAGTTGTCGCGCACGAGCCCCGCGACATAGGCCGGATGCGCGGCCTCGATCTGGAAGCGCCGGACCTCGGGCGAGACCACCTTGATCGTGACGTTGTCCTTCTCGGCGCAGAGCACCGGCTCGGATTCGTTCTTCACCTCGACGGCGACGTCACCGGCGGCCCGTGCGATCGTCAGCGAGGCGAGAAGAGCGACCGAAACCGCGAGCAGGCGAAGAGAACGGGTCATGACTATCCTTGGCGAGGGTTTCCGGGGCAGCCTGATCGCTGCCGGATGAACCCGGACTGACCGGACTGGACAGGAACCGGGCATGATAGCCGCGCGCGGCGGGCTTCGAGCTCTCCGGCAACTGCCGGGAAGCAGCATCGTTCCACTCGACGGCAGCGAATCGATGACCGATCGAACGCCGATCGGGATGCCCTTTGAAGCGCCTTCAGCCCGTCAAGATGGCGTAGACATCGCCCGAACTGGCCGCGCCCGGCAGGCCACGCAGGTAATCGCCCATCGCCTCGGCGCTCGCGGGCTCGCCGAGTTCGAGCACCTGACTCTCACCGAGCGAGACATTGAAGCGATAGGGGCCGAGTGTTTCCAGCAGGACGAGACAGGCCTCGGCGACCTCGCGCCGCATCGTCGTGAATTCGAAGGAGATCACCGGCACCGCCTTGGTCAGCCCCGCCAGCACATGCGCCTCGAAACCCTCGACATCGATCTTGAGCAGCTTCGGCAGGCCGTAGCGCAGGATCAATCGGTCGAGCGTGGTGCAAGGCACCGCGATCTCGTGGTCCCAGCCCTGTTCTTCCCAGGGTGCCTGCTCTTCCCGGCCGCGCACGCTGGCAGTTGCGCCGATGAAGGCGGCCGAGGCCGTCGAGACGGCCGGGTTCCGGCTGTTGATCCGGAGCACGATCGAGCCCTCATGGTCACCGCAGGCCGCCTCGACCAGCGTCACCAGCGGATCGCGCCGATGGATCAGGCGGATGACGCGGGCCGCGCCCGGTTGCGGCTCGAGCGCGACGACGCGCGCGCCCAGGCGGCGGAAGGACGAGACCCGGTCGCCGACATGAGCGCCGATGTCGAAGGCGAGATCGCCGGGCCCCAGGAATGCCCCGTAGAGCCGGTCCATCGCCGCGTGGCGCTGCTTGTCGCCGTGATAGATGCGCAAGGAGCGCGAGAGCGCCTTCACCGTCCCCTTCGGATAGGTGACGGCGTTCATGCCGCCTCCCGGTCGCGGATCGCGGCCAGAACCGGCGGCAGGTCGAAATCCTCCGGGATGCCGCAGAGCCCGCGTCGCGCCAGCCAGGCGCCGCAACCGGGCGACGCGGTCAGCATGGCGAAGGGAATCGCCAGCACGTAGCCAGCCGTCAGCGGCAGCGACCAGACCAGAACCGCCGGCGCCATCGCGCCGAGCGCGGCGAACAGATAGGTCCCGAACAGCAGGTGCGGCCACAGGCCGGCGAAGGCCGTCGCGAAGGACAGGGCATGGACGTCGCGGGCCTGCCCGTTCCAGCCGATCCTTGCCCGCCCGAAGGCAAGCCCGACCATGAACAGCGTCGTCCGGAAGCTCGACACCGCGCCCTGCAGGAAGGCGAAGACGAGTTCGATCGCAGCCGAGGCCAGGAAGCGCGCCCAGCCGCCGTAACGCGCGGCGCCGCCCGGCGTGAGCAGGATATCCGCGAAGCCCGCCAGCTTCGGCGAGAGATACATCGCCAGGAACAGGAGATAGAGCCCGCCGGCAAGCACGGCCGGATAATCGGCGATCGCCCGATCCTCGAAGACCTTCAGCGGCAGAAGCGCGATCATCAGAGTCCAGGCTGGCAGGCCGAGGAACATCAGGATCGCCCAGATCAGCTGGAAGCGGCTCATCGGCTTGAGGTCGGCCAGGTCGAGCAACTTGAGATATTGCAGGTTACCAAGGCACCAGCGCAGGTCGCGCTTGGCGAAGTCGAGCATGGTCGGCGGGTTCTCCTCCCAGCTTCCGCCTTCGACCGGGAGCACGCGCACCTCGTAACCGGCCCGCCGCATCAGCACCGCCTCGACCTGGTCATGGCTCATCACCGCCCCGCCCAGCGGCGGTCCGCCCGGCAGCACCGGGAGATGACAATGGTGGCGGAACGGCGCGATCCGCACCAGGGCATTGTGCCCCCAGAACGGCCCGCAATCGCCGGCCCACCAGGCCGAACCCATCGTATAGGGCCGCATGCCGTGGCGCATGCCGAACTGGAAGATGCGGGCGAAGGCGGAGCGACTGGGCATGCCGACCACGAGGCTTTGCAGGATTCCGAGCTTCGGATGGGCTTGCATCATCCGGGCCATGCGCAGGATCGTCTCGCCCGCCATCACGCTGTCGGCGTCGAGCGGCAGCATCAATTCGTAGCGCTCGCCCCAGTGCTCGCAGAAATCACGGAGATTGCCGGCCTTGAATCCGGCATTGTCGCTGCGGCGGCGATAGGTCAGGCGCGCCGGCTCGCCGATCTCGCGCGCCCAGGCGTCCGCCAGCCTTTCCTCGGTCGCTGCGACAGCCGGGTCGTTGGTATCCGACAGCACGAAATAGTCGAACCAGACGCCCTCGCCCGTCGCATCCAGGCTGTCCTTGACGGACCTGAGCCGGCGGAAGGCGCGTGCCGGGTCCTCGTTGCGCAATGTCATCAGAACCGCGGTGCGCAAGGTCAGCGGCGTCGCCTGCTCTCCGGCTGCGAAAAAGGGCGCGACCTCGGCAAGCCCATCCGCCTTGCCGTGCAGGAGCCAGAGCCCGATCGCGGCATTCCAGAAGCCGAGCACGGTCCAGGGCGCGCCGAACAGGAAGGCGACGAAGATCGCCACGTCCGCGAGGGTCCAGCCCCCGGCCCCCAGCACCCGCGCAAGCCCGGAGGCCAGCACGGCGAGGGTCACGAGATTCAGGGCGAGAACAAGGAACCGCCGGCGGCGCAGCGTGGTTTCCGCCTGCAGCCCGGCCGGGGTCAGGCCGCTCGGCCCGGCCTCTTGCATCGCCCGCCGGAACGTGGTCGGAGCGGGACGCTGGTTCATGGCGGTCTCTGTCATGGTAGGCAGACAGGCTCGGACGGACGGGATCGGACGCGAATGGCGCGGGAGCTAAAGCCTGCAACCTCGACTGACGCAAGGGCAAAGGCTCTTGCGCTTTGGTATACGGCGCCCCGTGAATGCAACCTGAATGAGATCGCCTTGCCCGCCCCCGGGCCGGACGATTGCCTCGTCACGACGTTGTGGAGCGGCGTCAGCCGCGGCACCGAGCGGCTGGTCTGCGAAGGCCGCGTGCCCCGCTCCGAGCATGAACGCATGCGGGCCCCGTTCCAGCAGGGCGACTTCCCGTTTCCTGTCAAATACGGCTATTGCGCCGTCGGCCGCGTCGAGGCCGGCCCGCCCGACCTGCTGGGCCGCATCGTCTTCTGCCTTCATCCCCATCAGGACCGCTTCGTCGTCCCGCGTACCAGCCTGGTCCCGGTACCGGACACGGTTCCGGCCCGGCGCGCCATCCTTGCCGCCAACATGGAGACGGCGCTGAACGCCCATTGGGATGCCGGTTCCGGCCCGGCTGACAGGATCGTGATCGTCGGCGGGGGCGTGCTGGGCCTGCTCGTCGCCTGGCTGGCGGCCCGGCTGCCGGGAGCCGAGGTCACGCTCGTCGATGTCGAGCCGTGCCGCGCCGCGCTCGCCGCCGCGCTGGGCTTGCGCTTCGCGCTGCCGGACGCAGCGCCTGTAGATGCCGATATAGTCTTCCATGCCAGCGCCACGGCAGCAGGGCTCGCGACCGCCATCGCCTCCGCCGGCACCGAGGCCCGGATCGTCGAGCTCAGCTGGTATGGCGAAGGCGCCGTCCCCGCCGCGCTCGGCGGCGCCTTCCATGCGCGCCGGCTCCAGCTCGTCTCCTCGCAGGTCGGCCAGGTCTCGACCTCGCGGCGCGCCCGTTGGGATCATGCCCGCAGGGCGCAGACCGCGATGGCACTGCTCGCCGACGACCGGCTCGATGCGTTGATCACCGATGAGATCGCCTTCCGCGACCTGGCCGGGCGCCTGCCGGGCCTGCTCGCGCCCGGCGCGGCTGGCCTGACAACCGCGATTTGCTATGAGACGCGGCCCTGACCGGGCCAACTTTGAAACGCAATCCCCGGGAGATCGCATGTTTTCCGTCGAAGTCCGCGACCGCATCATGATCGGCCATTCCCTGCCCGATCCCTTCTTCGGTCCGGCGCAGAACATGCACGGCGCCACCTTCGTGGTCGATGTCGCCTTCTTCAGGGAGACGCTGAACCGGCAGAACGTCGTCGTCGATATCGGCGCGGCTCTCGATACCCTCGCCGAGACGCTGAAGCCGCTGAAGTACCAGAACCTCGACGCGCTCCCGCAATTCGCGGGCGTGCTGACCACCACCGAGTTCCTCTGCAAGCATATCTTCGACGCCATGGCCGCTGCGGCGAAATCCGGTGCGCTCGGTGCCGACGGCGCGGGGCTGGACAGGATCCGCGTGACCCTGCACGAGACCGATCTCGCCCGCGCCAGCTACGAGGGCGCGCTCGCGTGAGCACCATCGTCTTCGCCATCCCCGGCGATATCGATGCACCGACGGGTGGCTACGGCTATGATCGGCGCCTGCTCCGCGAATGGCGTGCTGCCGGCGTCGAGGCGCGCCATCTCGCCCTGCCCGGTTCCTTTCCGGTTCCGGCCGAAGCCGATCTTAAAGCCACGGAACAGCGCCTCGCCGCGACTGCTCCGGACGACATCCTGCTGATCGACGGCCTGGCTTTCGGCGCGTTTCCCGAAGCGCTGGCGGCGCGGTTCGCCCCCCGCCTCGTCGCGCTCGTTCACCATCCGCTGGCACTGGAAACGGGGCTCGACCCCGAGACGGCGGAGAAGCTGCGGCAGAGCGAAACGCTGGCCCTGCGCCATGCAAGGGTCGTCGTGGTCACCAGCCCTGCGACGAAGCTGACATTGGCAACCGAATTCGGCATCGCAGCCGACAGGATCGTGGTCGCGATCCCCGGCACCGATCCGGCACCGCGCGCCAAAGGCTCCGAACGCAGCGAAGCGCTCCACATGCTCGCCGTCGGCTCCCTCATTCCCCGCAAGGGCTATGGCGTCCTCGTCGATGCGCTGGCAGCGATCGCGGATCGCCCCTGGACGCTGACCATCGCCGGCTCGCCCGATCATGCCCCCGCAACGGCAGCGGCACTGCGCGACGACATCGCCCGGGCCGGATTGGCGGAACGCATCCTGCTGACCGGCAGCGTCGGCACCGAAAGGCTCGCCCAGCTCTATGACGAGGCTGATCTTTTCGTGATGCCATCGCTCTACGAAGGCTACGGCATGGTGCTGACCGAGGCGCTGGCGCGCGGCCTGCCGATCGTCACCACGCTGAGCGGCGCCGGCGCCGAAGCCCTG
This sequence comes from Pseudomonadota bacterium, assembly GCA_023393655.1. GTDB lineage: Bacteria > Pseudomonadota > Alphaproteobacteria > Rhizobiales > Beijerinckiaceae > Allobosea. The sequence continues at coordinate 25,482 of JAEWKP010000447.1, forward strand.
CCCGAGGCCGCCGCCCTCAAGGTGCCGCCCGGCGACGCTGCGGCACTTGCCAAGGCGCTCGCGAGGCTGATTGATGCGCCGGCAGAGCGTCGGCAGCGTGCCGATGCCGCGAGGGCCGCTGCCGGCGATCTGCCGCGGTGGGACGAGGCCGCGCGCATCGTCGCGCAGGCCTGCCTGCGCGAGGGCGGCCGAAAGGTGGGGTAATGGCTGGTTTCTCTCCGGAATGGCTCGCATTGCGCGAGCCGGTCGATCATGCGGCGCGAAATCCGCAGGTTCTCGCGGCGGTGGGTGGCTATTTCACCGAGAAGGCCTCGCTCTCGGTGCTCGATCTCGGCTGCGGCGCCGGCTCGAACCTGCGCGCGACCTATGCCGCCCTGCCCGACCGCCAGCACTGGACGCTCGTCGACCACGACGCCGCGCTTCTCGCCTTCGCCCGCGAGCGCCTCACCGACTGGGCCGACGAAGCGCGCGAGCAGGGCGAGGAACTCGTGCTCGCCAAGGACGGCAAGGCGATCACGGTCGACACCCGCAAGGTCGACCTGAACAAGGATCTCGAATGGGTGCTCGGCTGGCAGCCCGATCTGGTCACCGCCGCCGCCCTCTTCGACCTCGCCTCGAAGCGCTGGATCGAGCGCTTCGTCGCCGCGCTCGCCAGCCAGCATCTGCCGCTCTATGCCGTGCTCACCCATGACGGTCGCGAAACCTGGCAGCCGGAGCATCCGGCCGATGCCGGCATCCATGCCGCTTTCACCGACCACCAGCACCGCGACAAGGGCTTTGGTCCGGCCGCCGGCCCGAAGGCTACCGAATTCATGGCAGAAGCCTTCCGCAAATCGGGCTTCGCGATCTCGAGCGGCGACAGCAACTGGCTGCTCGATGCGAAGCATCGGCTGTTGCGGGAAGCGCTGGCGGAAGGCATCGCCGCAGCGGCCGGCGAAACCGGCCGCCTCGACCCCAGGACGATTGCAGACTGGCTTGCGGCGCGGCGCGAGGCCCAATCGGCGATGATCGGCCATCAGGATCTCTGGGCCCGGCCGATCTAGGACCGCCCTACCGCAGCCAGGGCAGCATGCGCCGCATCACGCCGTCCTTGAGGATCAGGTGGTGATGCAGCGCGGCGCCGATATGCGCGAGCGCGAGCGCCCCGGTCGCCAGCGCGAGCTTGCCATGGATGTCGAGCACGCGCTTGGCGGCCTTTTCGTTCGGGTTCGCCAGCGCTGGCAGATCGAACAGGTCGAAGATCGTCAGCGCCGGAAACAGCGAGACCCCGATCCAGCCGAGCAGCGGCACCACCAGCAGCAGGCCATAAAGCAGCCAATGCACCAGATGCGAGGCGGCCTTCTGCCACCAGGCCAGCGTCGGCTCGTCCGGCGGGGCGCCATGCAGCAGGCGGTAGGCGAGCCGGCCGGCCATCAGCCATAGCAGCAGGAAGCCGGTGAGCTTGTGCGCGCTGTAGAGGCCGTTCGTCAGCCCGTCCCAGATGTTCAGGACATTGCCGCGATAGCTCATGGTCAGCCCGACCGGGATCA
>JAEWKP010000463.1 GCA_023393655.1 Pseudomonadota bacterium
GCTCGATGGCGCGCGGCACCGGCCTGCTCGCCACGATCGGCTCGACCGCGCCCTTCGTCGGCCTGTTCGGCACGGTCTGGGGCATCATGAATTCCTTCATCGGCATCAGCCAGGCCAAGACGACCAATCTCGCCGTCGTCGCGCCGGGCATCGCCGAGGCGCTGCTGGCGACCGCGATCGGCCTCGTCGCCGCCATTCCCGCCGTCATCATCTACAATGTCTTCGCCCGCGCGATCACCGGCTATCGCGCCACGCTCTCCGATGCCTCGGGCGAGATCCTGCGCCATCTCTCGCGCGATCTGGAGCGCCGCCAGCGCGCCGTCGCCTCGGCGCCGACGCCGCGTGCGGCCTCGGCCTCCTCGGCTTCGGCTGCCGCTATGGCGTCCGCGCCGCTCGTTCCGGCGGAGTGAGCCATGGGCGTTTCCCTCAAGGAGCCGCAGGATGGCGACCTCGGCGAGGTCAGCGACATCAATGTCACGCCCTTCATCGACGTCATCCTCGTCCTGCTGATCATCTTCATGGTTGCCGCGCCGCTTTCGACCGTCGATGTCGCGGTCGATCTGCCGGTCTCGAACGCGCAGCCGCAGCCCCGACCGGACACGCCGATGTTCCTGACCGTGAAGGGCGATCTCACGCTCGCGCTCGGCAACGATCCCGTGCCGCGCGAAGCGCTGCAGGCGGCGCTCGACCAGAAGACGAGCAGCGACCGCGAGCAGCGGGTCTTCCTGCGGGCCGATGGCAGCGTCGCCTATAGCGAGCTGATGAACGTGATGAACCTGCTGCGCAATGCCGGCTATCTCAAGATCGCGCTGGTCGGTCTCGAGGATACGGGGCAGGGCGCTGCCGCAGGGGCGAAGCCATGAGCATGGAACGCCCGTCATTGTCGCGTTTCGCGCCGGCGGCCCTGCGCTGGAGCCTTGCGGCCCTGGTGGTCGCGAGCGCCCATGGCACGGCTGGCTGGGTCATTGCCAACTGGCAGCGCGCCGAGGCGGCGATGGGCGCGCCTCCGGCGGCCGTGATGATCGAACTCGCACCGCTCGCCGTCGCCCCCGAGACGCCGCAGCAGGATGTCGCGCCGGGCCCCGAGATGGCCGAGGCACAGCCCGAGCCCGAACCGCCGCCACCCGAGCCGGTCGAGCCGCCCAAGGAGATCGAGCCGCCTCCGCCTGAACCGGAGCCCGTGGCGATTCCCGCGCCCGAGATCAAGATTCCCGAATTGCCGCCGCTGCCCGACGCTGCGGCGGTCCTGACGCCGCCGCCGCCGAAGGAGGCTCCGAAACCCCCTCCGCCCAAGAAGCCCAAGCCGAAACCAAAAATCGTCGAGAAGAAGAAGCCGATCCGCCCGGACAAGCCGAAGGCCGAGCGGACCTCCGCGCCGGTCGCGCAGGCGCAGGCCGCTCCACGTGCGGCGGCGCCCAATTCCGGCGCGTCCTCACCGTCTCCAGCCGCGACCGCGAGCTGGCGCGGCTCGCTGATGGCGCATCTCAACCGCTACAAGCGCTTCCCCGGCGGCGCCAGCCCCGGCACGGTGCAGGTCGCCTTCAGCATCGATCGCGGCGGCCGCGTGCTGTCGGCCCGGCTCGTCCGAGGCTCGGGCGACGCGGCGCTGGACGGGGAGGCGGTCGCGATGATCCGTCGCGCTAGCCCTGTCCCGGCACCGCCGGATGGGCTTGGCGGCAGCGCAATCGCGTTGAGCGTGCCGATCAAGTTCTCGCGCTAGCTTTGGCGATTCGGCTCGGAAACACGCGGGCCACCCCGGGCTTGACCCGGGATCCATACCGGACCGCCTCCGATCGAGGCTCAGGCATGGATCCCGGATCTACGCTCCGCTCCGTCCGGGATGACCAGCGTATTTCAATCAGAACGCAGTATGATCCTACCTGGGCCCGGCCCATTATCGGAACTGCCAAGCCGTCCATGCGTAGAATGGTCATGAGCGAGAGGAGAAGCGCGATGACGATCGTCAAGCTTGCAGCCGGCGCGATGCTGGCCCTCGCATTGGGCGGCTGCGTCACCACCGAGGCCGAATACCGGGCCTTGGACGAGCAGCGCTGCCGCTCCTTTGGTTTCCGCGCGCCGGGCGAGGCCTTCTCGAACTGCCTGCTGCAGCTGGACCTCGATCGCGCGGCCGAACGGCGCTATCGCTTCGACCGCTTCGACGCCTCCTTCGGCGGGCCATGGGGCTACGGCCGGCGCTGGTGAGAGGCGCTCTCCCGACAAGAAAAAAGGGCCACGCCGGAAGCGCAGCCCAAGTCTAGGGAGGAAACGCCCAAGGAGGGCGGCGCAACATCTCTGCTGCGCTGCACTTTAGATAGTAGGCCCGGATGACGCCTGCAAGGCCAAAAGGGCAGCATCACTGACTTATTTTTGAGCGACATGGTTCCCTAATAAAATCAATGGTTTTCGGCCGCTTTCCGTAAGATCGCGTGAGTTTCCGTCAGTCACCTGCTCATCTGCTGCATTGCAAGAATGGCAGATTGACAGCCGTGCAAATCTACTGATTCATATGTATGCAAATGAATTCCGCTTCGCCCGATCCGGTGCGAGCGGTATCGGCGCGGATTGCAGCCGCAGCAGGGCGAAGGACTTAAACCCGATGCAGATCGATCGTCGCAGTTTCGTCGCGGGCACGCTTGCCCTCGGCGTTCCCTCGCTGGCCCGCGCCCAGGGCGCGGGGCCGATCCGCATCGGCGAGATCAACTCCTATACCGCCCAGCCGGCCTTCCTGAAACCCTATCGGCAGGCCTGGGAGCTGGCACAGGAGCAGATCAACGCAGCCGGCGGCGTGCTCGGCCGCAAGCTCGAGACGGTCTTCCGCGACGATGCCGGCAAGCCGGAGGACGCGGTGCGCCATGCCGCCGATCTCGCGACGGCCGAAAAGGTCGACATCATCGCCGGCGGCTTCCTCTCCAATGTCGGGCTGGCGCTCGCCGATTACGCCAACCAGAACAAGCGGCTTTACGTGGCCTCCGAGCCGCTGGCCGATGCGCTCGTCTGGTCGAAGGGCAACCGCTACACCTTCCGCCTGCGACCCTCGACCTACATGCAGGCCGCGATGCTGGTCGAGGAAGCGGCCAAGCTCCCGGCCAAGAAATGGGCGATCGTCGCGCCGAACTACGAATACGGCCAGTCGGCGGTGAAATGGTTCAAGGAATTACTCCTGAAGGCGCGCCCCGACGTGACCTTCGTCGCCGAGCAGTTCCCGGCGCTCGGCCGCATCGATGCCGGCGCCACTGTCCAGGCATTGGAAGCGGCCAAGCCTGAGGCGATCTTCAACGTCACCTTCGCTGTCGATCTCGCCAATTTCGTCCGCGCCGGCAATACGCGCGGCCTGTTCGAGGGGCGCCAGGTCGTGTCGATGCTGACCGGCGAGCCGGAATATCTCGACACGCTCGGCGCCGAGACGCCGGAGGGCTGGATCATCACCGGCTATCCCCATGCCGACCTGCAGACGCCGGAGCACGTCAAGTTCCGCGACGCCTACAAGGCGAAGTACAACGATTATCCGCGGCTGGGCTCCGTCGTCGGCTACGAGACGGTGCAGGCCATCGCGGCTGCGCTGGCGAAGGCCGGCTCGACCGACAACGAGAAGCTGGTCGATGCCTTCGAGGGCCTGAAATTCGGCTCGGCCTTCGGCCCGATCGAGTTCCGCAAGATCGACCATCAGTCGACGCTCGGCGCCTATGTCGGCAAGAGCGCGCAGAAGAACGGCAAGGGCGTGATGGTCGACTGGAGCTATCGCGACGGCGCCAAGTACCTGCCCAGCGATGACGAGGTCCGCAAGCTGCGGCCGGCCGTCTGACCGCTTTGATAGAACACCGCCGTCATTCCGGGCTTGACCCGGAATCCATCATAGGGTGTCGAGTCCTCCGATGGATTCCGGATCGGCGCGGCTTTCAGCCGCTTGTCCGGAATGACGGTCAGGTTTGTACCCAGGCAGGCATCCCACCCGAGACGACATGCTTGATCTCGTCCTTACCCAGACCCTGAACGGCCTGGCCTCGGCGTCTTCGCTGTTCCTGGTGGCCTGCGGGCTGTCGATCATCTTCGGTGTCACGCGCATCGTGAATTTCGCCCACGGCTCGCTCTACATGCTGGGCGGCTATCTGGCCTTCACGCTGGTGAACTGGCTCGGCCCGGCCGATCCGCTCGGCTTCTGGGGCGGCGTCATCCTCGCCGTGCTGCTGACCGGCCTTGCCGGCGTGCTGATCGAGGTCCTGATCCTCCGGCGGATCTATCAGGCGCCGGAGCTGTTCCAGTTGCTCGCGACCTTCGGCGTCGTGCTGATGCTGCAGGATATCGCGCTGGCGACCTGGGGGCCGGAGGACAAGCTCGGCCCGCGCGCGCCGGGCTTCCGCAGCTTCGTCATCCTGTTCGACAACCGCTTCCCGAGCTACGAGCTTTTCCTGATCGCGGTCGGGCCGGGCGTGCTCGGCCTGATCTGGCTGCTGTTCCACCGGACGCGCTGGGGCATATTGATCCGCGCTGCGACGCAGGACCGCGAAATGGTCAGTGCGCTCGGCGTCAACCAGCGCCTGCTCTTCACCTCGGTCTTCGCCTTCGGCGCGGCTCTGGCGGGGCTCGGCGGCGCGCTCCAGCTCCCGCGCGAGGCGATCAACCTGCACATGGACCTGTCGATGATCGCCGAGGCCTTCGTGGTCGTGGTCGTCGGCGGGCTCGGCAGCGTGACGGGGGCCTACCTCGCCGCCGTGCTGATCGGCGTGCTCCATGCCTTCGGCATCCTGATCCTGCCCAAGATCACGCTGGTCCTCGTCTTCCTGGTGATGGCGGCGGTGTTGATCGTCCGGCCGCATGGCCTGCTCGGCAAGGCGGCGAGCGAGCCGCGCGGCCATGCCGGACAGCTCTTCCTGCTGCGCCCGGCCGATGGCGCGGCCAAGCTGTTCGGCGCTGTGGCGCTCGGCCTGCTGGCCCTCGCGCCGCTGGTCGTGCCTGATCACGTCGTCCTGACCCTGACTGACCTCGTGATCTTCGCCATCTTCGCAGCCTCATTGCATCTGCTGATGGGGCCGGGCGGCATTACCTACTTCGGCCATGCCGCCTATTCCGGGCTGGGCGCCTATGGCGCGGCACTGGCGGTAAAATGGCTGGGCAGCCCGATGGAGGAGGCCTTGATGCTGGCGCCATTGATGGCTGGCATCGCCGGCGCGATCTTCGGCTGGTTCTGCGTCCGGCTCTCGGGCGTCTATCTGGCCATGCTGACGCTGGCCTTCGCCCAGATCGCCTGGGCCACGGCCTTTCAATGGGTCGATCTCACCGGCGGCGACAATGGCATCCTCGGCGTCTGGCCCTCGGCCTGGGCGGCACCCAAGACGGTGTTCTACTATCTCGCGCTGACCATTGCCGTGCTGGTGATCGTGGCGCTCCGCGTCATCATCTTCGCGCCCTTCGGCTACGCCCTGCGTGCCGGCCGCGACAGCCCCTTGCGGGCTGAGGCGATCGGGCTCGATGTCGGACGCTTGCAGTGGGCGGCCTTTGTCATCGCGGCGATCGCAGCCGGCATTGCCGGCGGGCTCTTCGCCTTCTCGAAGGGCTCGGTCTTCCCGACCTATATGGCGATCCCACGCTCGGTCGACGCTTTGCTGATGGTGCTGCTCGGCGGCGTGCAGACAGTCGCCGGGCCGGTCGTCGGCGCCTTCGCCTATATGGGCCTCAACGAGCAATTGATGAAGCTGACGGCCTATTGGCGCTTCGGCCTCGGGTTCTCGATCGTCCTGCTGGTCGTGCTGTTCCCGCGCGGCCTCGTCGGCACCTGGCTGTACTGGCGCGCCCGGCGCGAGAGCGCCGCGCAAGCGACGGCAACGGTATGAGCGCGCCCATGCCCCCCGTGCTGGAAGCCCGCGACCTCGCCCGATCCTTCGGCGGCGTGAAGGCGGTCGACGGCGTGTCCTTCTCGGTCGAGGCCGGAAAGCTTGTGGCCCTGATCGGCCCTAACGGCGCCGGCAAGACGACCTGCTTCAACATGCTGAACGGGCAGCTCAGGCCTGATCGCGGAGAGGTGCTTCTGGCGGGCCAGCCGATCACAGGGCTCGAACCGCGCAAAATCTGGCGCCTTGGCGTCGGCCGCACCTTCCAGATCACCGCGACCTTTGCCTCGATGACCGTGCGCGAGAACATCCAGATGGCGCTGACCTCGCATGAAGGCGAGAGCTGGCGCCTGTTCGGCCGTGCCGACGGGCGTCATCGCGAGGCGGCCGATGCGCTGCTCGCGCAGGTCGGCATGACCCAGCAGGCTGAGCGTGCCTGCGGTGTGCTCGCCTATGGCGATCTCAAGCGCGTCGAGCTCGCGATCGCGCTCGCCAACGAGCCGAAGCTCCTGCTGATGGACGAGCCGACCGCCGGCATGGCCCCGCAGGAGCGCATCGCCCTGATGGCGCTGACCGCCCGCATCGCACGGGAGCGCGGCATCGCCGTGCTCTTCACCGAGCACGACATGGATGTCGTCTTCGCCCATGCCGACCGCGTGCTGGTGCTCGACCGCGGCCGGTTGATCGCGTCGGGTACCAGTGCAGAGGTGCGCAATGACCCGCAGGTGCGCGCGGTCTATCTCGGCTCAGGCGCGACCTCGGGAGGGCATTGATGACGGCGCTCCTCGAACTTGCTGATGTCGAGGCCTGGTATGGCCGCGCCAAGATTCTGCACGGCGTCGGCTTTTCGGTCGGCTCGGGCGAGGTCGTCGCGCTGATGGGCCGCAACGGCGCCGGCAAGTCGACGACGATGAAGACGGTGATGGGACTGGTGCCGCAGCCGCAGGGCTCGATCCGCTTCGA
>JAEWKP010000015.1 GCA_023393655.1 Pseudomonadota bacterium
CAACGTCCAGCAGGCCGGTCTCTGGCTCGAATGGATGCTGGAGCCGCCGCTCGGCCGCAGCGACTACCAGCACGTCATGGTGACGGCGCTGCCGCTCTACCACATCTTCGCGCTGACCTGCTGCTGCCTGTTCATGCTGCGCATCGGCGCCAAGGGGTTGCTGATCGCCAATCCCCGCGACATCCCCGGCTTCATCAAGACGCTGAAGGCGAGCCGCTTCACGCTCTTCTCGGGGGTCAACACGCTCTACAACGCGCTCGCCAACCATCCGGAGATCAAGGAAGTCGACTTCTCCGAGATGCGCTTCGCGGTCGCCGGCGGCATGGCGACGCAGGCCGCGGTCGCCAAGCAGTGGAAGGCCGTGACCGGGCGCCCGATCATCGAGGGCTACGGTCTGTCGGAGACCTCGCCGGTCGCCACCATCAACCGGCCCGATATCACCGAGTTCAGCGGCACGATCGGCTATCCGATTCCCTCGACGGAGATCGCGATCCGCGACGCCGAGGGCAACGACATGCCGCTCGGCGAGGCCGGCGAGATCTGCATTCGTGGGCCGCAGGTGATGGCGGGCTACTGGAACCGCCCGGACGAGACCGCCAAGGCGATGACAGCCGACGGCTATTTCCGCAGCGGCGACGTCGGTATCATGCTGCCCGACGGGCAGACCAAGGTGGTCGACCGGATGAAGGACATGGTGCTGGTCTCCGGCTTCAACGTCTATCCCAACGAGGTCGAGGACGTGCTCGCCTCGCATCCCGGCGTGCTGGAATCGGCCGTGATCGGCCTGCCCGACGAGCATTCCGGCGAGGCTGTCACCGCCTTCGTCGTTCGCAAGGATCCGACCCTGACGACGGATGCGCTGCGGGCCTACTGCAAGGAGAACCTCACCGGCTACAAGGTGCCCAGGCAGATCTTCTTCCGCGAGAGCCTGCCGAAGACCAATGTCGGCAAGGTGCTGCGCCGGGCGCTCCGCGAGGAGGTCGTCGCCAGGCGCTGACGCTGGGCGACGGTCGACAGCCGGTCGGGCAACGTGTCATCTCTTGTCGGCTTTCGCGGGGACGGGTGATCGTCCTGCGCCGCCGGAGATCTTCGCCGCTTGCCCCATCGTCTTGCCGAATTGCCGCTGCTGCGCCGCCTGAAGCCCGGCCTCCATGTCTATGAGGAAGAGGCGTTGAACGCCGAGCCGGCGCTCGCCCTGCTCGGTGATCCGATCACGCCGGTCGATGCCTTCTTCATCCGCAATAACGGCCATCTGCCGGAAATCGACGAGAGCGGCTGGACGCTGACAGTCGATGGCGAGGTCGAGCGTCCGGCGGTCTGGACCGTCGAAGGCCTGCGCCAGCGCTTCGAAACCGTCACGGTCACCGCCGTCCTGGAATGCGCCGGCAATGGCCGTTCGCAATTCTCGCCAGCGACGGACGGGCTGCAATGGCGGCTCGGCGCTGTCGGCTGCGCGCGCTGGACCGGGGTCAGACTGGCGGATGTACTGGAACATGCCGGCCCCAGGCAGGGGGCGGTCTATACGGCCCATCACGCGCCGGACCGGCAGATCGGCAAGCCGGATAAGGCCGCGCTCTCGCGCGGCCTGCCGATGGCCAAGGCGGTGGCTCCCGAAACCCTGATCGCCTTCGCCATGAATGACGAGCCTCTGCCGCGCCTGCATGGCGGACCGCTGCGCATCGTCGCACCGGGCTATCCTGGCTCGGCCTGGCAGAAATGGCTCGACCGGATCACGCTGCGCGATATCGAGCATGACGGCGAGAAGATGCGCGGGACCGATTATCGTTTGCCGATCCACCCGGTGCGCCCGGGCGAACCGCTCGATCCGGCGAATTTCGCTGTCATCACCGACATGCCGGTGAAATCGCTCATCACGGCTCCATCAGACGGTTTCGTGGTGAAGCAGGGCGAGCGGATGAAGGTCGCTGGCTTCGCCTGGAGCGGAGCCGTGCCGTTGGAAGCCGTTGCAGTTTCCGGCGATGGCGGCGAGAGCTGGCGCGATGTCGAATTGCAGCCGGGCGAGGGGCGCTTTGCCTGGCGGCGCTTCGAGACGGAGATCGTTGCCGGGCAGGCCGGTCCGTTCGTCGTCATGGCGCGGGCGAGGGATGCCGAGGGCAGTGTCCAGCCGCTGGAGCCGATCTGGAACCCGCGGGGATATTGCAACAATCAGGCCCAGCGCGTGCGCGGCTCGGTTGACGTGTGAGGCTTTGAACCTTTTGGTGGGTTGTCGCGTCTAATATGTGGGTCTGCCATTCCGGGCATGGCTCTGCCGCCTCGGTCACTCCTCCTCCCATCGGCGACCGAGGCGGCTATTCTTCCCAGGAAAACGAGCTCAGGCCGCGAGAAGTGCCTTGCCATCGGCGGCATAGCCAGTGACCGGCACGATCTCGCCCGGCGCGATGTCGCTGCCGAAGCGAACCAGCGTGAAATCCTCGGCCCGGCCGGTATTGCCGCGTTCGGTCAGGACGCTGAGCGGGCGGCCGACGCGCTCTGCAAGATGGCGTGCCTGTGCCGCGCCCGCGGCCGTGCGCAGCCTTGCGGCGCGCTCCGAGACGACCTCTCCCGAAAGCTGCGGCATCCGGGCTGCCGGCGTGCCGGGGCGTGCGGAATAGGGGAAGACATGGACGAAGCTGAGGCCGCATTCCGCGACGAGATCGAGCGAGCGCGTGAACATGGTCTCGTCCTCGGTCGGGAAGCCGGCGATGAGATCGGCGCCGAAGACGATATCGGGACGCAACGCCCGGATCTCCGCGCAGAAGCGGATGGCGTCGTCGCGGCTGTGGCGGCGCTTCATGCGCTTCAGGATGAGGTCGTCGCCGGCCTGCAGCGAGAGATGCAAATGCGGCATCAGGCGCGCCTCGGTCGCGAGCAGGTCGCGCAAGGTATCGTCGACCTCGACCGCGTCGATCGAGGAGAGGCGCAGGCGCGGCAGTTCTGGCAGGGCGCGCAGGATCGCCCCGGCGAGCGCGCCCAATGATGGCTCCTCGGCCAGGTCCCGGCCATAGCTGGTCAGGTCGACGCCCGTCAGCACGATCTCGCGGGCGCCCGTTTCGAGCAACGTGCGGCATTGCGCGACGACATCGGCGATGGCGAGCGAGCGCGAATTGCCGCGGCCGAAAGGGATGACGCAGAAGGTGCAGCGGTGGTCGCAGCCGTTCTGGACCTGGACGAAGCCGCGCGTATGGCCGGCGAAGCGGCCGGTGATCGGCGCGCGCAGGACGGTGCGGGCCATGATGTCGCCGACATCAAGCTTGTCAGTCGCTGCCGTATCGGGATGGCCGAGGCTGTTGGAGCGGGCGAGTGCGGCCCAGTTTTCGGGCCGCAGCTTCTCGTCATTGCCGAGGACGCGGTCGACCTCCGGCATATCGGCGAAGCGGGCGGGCTCGATCTGCGCGGCGCAGCCGGTGACGATCACGGGCCTGTCCGGCTGCTCGCGCTTGAGGCGGCGCACGGCCTGCCGCGCCTGCCGGGTCGCCTCGGCCGTGACGGCACAGGAATTGACGATCGCGGCGTCCTTCAGCCCGGCTGCTTCCGCCTGGAGCTTGAGCGCCTCGCTCTCGACGATGTTGAGGCGGCAGCCGAAGGTGACGACCTCAAGGGTCATTACGCGGCGCTCGAAAACAACGCCTTGTCGAGCGTGCCTTCCCATTCGAACTCGACCGGGCCGGTCATCAGGACATGGCCGTCGCGCTCGCGCCATTCGATGGCGAGATCGCCGCCGGGCAGGCTGACGGTCGCCTTGCGGGCGGTCAGCTCGCGGCGGACGCCGGCGACGAGCGCCGCGCAGGCGCCCGAACCGCAGGCCTGGGTGATGCCGGCGCCGCGCTCCCAGACGCGCAGCACGATATGGTCGGGCGCCTTCACCGCGGCGAGCTCGATATTGGCGCGATCGGGGAAGATCGGATGGTTTTCGAGCAGCGGACCGATCTGCTCGAGATTGTAGGCATAGGGGTCCTCGACGAAGAAGACGGCATGGGGATTGCCCATGTTGACGGCGCAGGGCGTGTGCAGGATCGGATCATCGATCGGGCCGATCTGCAATTCGAAGCGGGCGGTGTCCTCGAAAGGCTCGGCCAACGGGATTTGCTCCCAGTCAAGGCGCGGCGCACCCATGTCGACGGTGAAAAGAGCTTCGCCCTCGCGGAAGGCCGGCAGCAGCCCGGCCCTGGTCTGGAGGGTGAGCCGGGACTTGCCGGTATCGCCCATTTGCGGATCGGCGATCATCGCCCAGGCGACGCAGCGCGTGCCGTTGCCGCAGGCACCGGCTTCCGAGCCGTCGGTGTTGTAGATGCGCACGAAGGCGTCGGTGCCGGGCGTCGCGGCATCGTGCAGGACCATGAGCTGGTCGAAGCGGGCGCGCGGCTCGGATGCGATGGCGCGGGCTTCCGCTTCGCTGACGACATGCTTGGTGCCGCGCAGGTCGAGCACCGTGATCTGGTTGCCGAGCCCGTTCATCTTCAGGAACCGGCGATTGGCCAGAGCGTTCATTTGGTCACACGTCCCATGAATAAGGGGTCTATGGCGGAGGCGACGTGAAAAAGCCACCCTCATCCCCGTTCCTGAGACAAGGTGGACATTCTATGTTGCGCCGCAAGGGCGCGAATCGCGTGAAACTCAGGGCCGTCATGATGCGGTATTCCCGGATTTGTGTTCTGACGCTTGCCGGCCTGGCGAGTTTGTCGAGCGGAATGGTCTTTGCCCAGGCACGCGTGGCGCCACCGACCACCGTGGAAACCGCGCCGCTTGCACCGCCGCCCGGCGTCAGCCCTGCCCAGGTGCCGTCCGCCCCGGCGCAGACGCCGCCCGTGCCAGTGCCCGATTCCCAGCCGGGGCCGCAGCCGGTCCAGCCGGCCCCGCCGCCACCGAACCCGGTGACACCGCAGCCGGTGCGGCCCGCGCCGACCCTGCCGGGGCCGGCCGAGCCGCAGCCTGTCCAGCCGCCGCCGACCCTGCCGCCTCCGGGCCAGTCCCTGCCGGCGCCGCCCATGCAGCAGCAGACCGGCGTGCCAGACCCCAATGCGACCTTGGCCGGCAAACGCGGTGATGCCAGCGATATCGACGAGATCACGCTCACTGCGAAGCCTGTCCTGCTCCTTTCGGGGCAGGCAAGCTGGGACCAGGGGTTCCAGAAACTGTCCGAGAGCTTCAACGCCCTGCGCGCCGAGGCGCAGAAGGCGGGCCTGCCCGTTGCGGGCCGTCCGCTGTCGCTGTTCGTCGAGACGACGGATGACGGCTTCCGCTTCGACGCGATGCTGCCGGTGGCGGCGCCCGCCGGAGGGCCGCCTCCCGCGTTCGGCGGAGGCGTGAAGTTGGGCGCCTCCCCGACGGGCAAGGCCCTGCGCTTCCTCCATGTCGCGCCTTATGACGACATCGATTCCACCTACGAGACGATCACGGCCTATCTGGAAGCCAAGAGCATCACCGTGAAGGATGCCTTCCTCGAGGAATATGTCAGTGACCTCAAGGACCCCGGCGATCCGAACCTCGAGATCAACGTCTACGTCCAGCCGAAGTAACTGGCGCCAACGTCATGCTCGCCCTTGTGGCGAGCATCCACGTCTTGAACACCGGTCTCGATGAAGGAAGACGTGGATGGCCGGGACAAGCCCGACCATGACGAGTATTTGTGCGGGTTAAGGAGCCTTTCACACGCTCCAGCTCAAACCCGGCCGCATCGGCCTGAAGCGTTCTTCAGGCAGGCCGGCTTCCGCCAGCGCGGCCTTCAGCGCCTCGGGCGGGCGCTCGACACCTTCATCGGTAAGCTGGAACGTGCCCCAGTGATGGCCGATCGCCCGCTGCGCCTTCAGCGCCAGCATGACCTTCACCGCCTCGTCGGGGTTCATGTGGTTGTCCGACATGAACCAGCGCGGCTCATAGGCGCCGATCGGCAGCACGGCGAGATCGAACGGCCCATGCCTATTGCCGAGCTCCTCGTAGAGCGAGCCGTCATGGTAGCCGGTGTCGCCGATATGGAAGATCTTCGCGGCCGGTGTTTCGAGGATATAGGAACACCAGAGCGCCATGCGCCGGTCGAAGGCGCCGCGCGCCGACCAATGGTAGCTCGGCACCAGCGTGACCGCGACGGTGTCCGAGAGGGTGAGCCGATCGTTCCAGTCATGCGCCTCGGCCCGGGCATCGGGAATGCGGGCGCGGACGATCGCGTCGTTGCCGAGCGGCATGATCATGCGCGGCTGATCCCGGCCATGCAGCAGCGCCAGAGTCTCGATGTCGAGATGGTCGTAATGGTTATGCGTGACCAGCACCGCGTCGATTTTCGGCAGGTCGGCGAAGGCGACGCCGGGCGCATTCACGCGCTTGGGGCCGATGAAGGAGAAGGGGCTGGCGCGCAGCGAATAGACCGGGTCGATCAGCAGGTTGAGACCCGCGACCTGATAGAGGAAGGAGGCGTGGCCGAGATGGACGATCCGGGCGCCGTCGACGCGCGCCGGCGGCTTGTCCTGCGGCGGCGCCTGATAGGCGAGGGGGAAGGCCTCGCGCTCGCGCTTGCCGGTCTGCCAGCGCAGCACGTCCGCGAGGCCCTTGGTCACCGTGCGGCCGTCGCTGAAGACGAGGCCGTTGAAATGGTCGCTGACGGGGCCCTGGTAATAGGGATTGCGCGAGCGGGAGATCGTGGCCCAGGCGGCGCCGGTCGAAGCCAGCAATGCACCGAGGCCGACGAAGGAGAGGAGTTTGCGGCGGGTCATGGTGGAGAACAGGTAGGCCGCCGCGACCTTCCGTCAAGGCTCCGGCGATTTGATCGCCAAGGCGTGAAGCCAGCGTGTCGGCTGGCGATCATAGCCGGAGCCGATATCCTCATCGATCGTCAGAGACTGCCAGCGAGCGCCGTCGCCGAAGGCGGCACGCAGTTCGGCTGACGAGAGATAGTTGAAATAGCGGCCGAGCCCGTCGCGTCCTTCGGCGTCGCCCGCCTTGAAGCTGGCATAGAGCACGCCGCCCGGGCGCAAGGCGCGATGGATCCGGTCGATGATGCCGGGCAGGGCGGGGCGCGGCGCATGCAGCAGGCAGGCATGCGCCCAGACGCCGTCATAGGCGGCGACCTCCTCCAGATCCTCGAAGAGCAGGACGCCGACCGGGCGGCCGAGCCGCTGTTCGGCCTGTGCCGCCAGTTCCGGGGAGCCGTCGGTCGGCACGACGTCGAAGCCGCGCCGCAGCATCTCCTCGCTATCCTGCCCGCCGCCGCAGCCGAGTTCGAGAATCCGCGCTCCGGGCTTGAGCCCGGCCACGAAGGGATCGATGCGGCTGTGCTCGGCCAGCCGCTCGCGGCCGGCATAGGCGCTGGCTTCCTCGGCGTAGAAGCCGAGCGTCCGGTCGTCCTTGCTCGACATGACCGGTGTCAGTTGCTGCCGGAGCGGATCGCGACGGTCGCGACGCCGGCGCCGATCAGGAGCGTGCCGCCGGCCTTGTTGAAGAGGCCGATCGCGCGGGGATTGCTGACCACGGCGCGTGCCCGCGAGGCGATCAGCGCGTAGCCCATGGCATTGGCGAAGGCGAGCGTGATGAAGGTCGCCTCGAAGATCAGCATCTGCGTCCAGAAATCGCCCTTGGTGTCCAGGAACTGGGGCAGGAAGGCGACGAAGAAAGTGATGCTCTTCGGGTTCAGCGCCGTCACCAGCCAGGCATGGCCGAGCATCTTCCAGCCGGGAGCAGCGTCCTCGCGCGGCTTGGCATCGAGCGTGCCGCCGGCGCGGAAGAGCTTGATGCCGAGCCAGACGAGATAGGCCGCGCCGATCCATTTCAGCGTGGTGAAGACCAGGGCGGAGGTGGCGAGCAGGGCGCCGACCCCGAGCATCGAGAGCGTCATCGCCGTGAAATCGCCGAGCGCGACGCCGACGGCGATCGGAAAGGCGGTGCGCCAGCCCTGGCCGAGCGCATAGGAGATGACGAGGAGGATGGTCGGCCCGGGGATGACGAGGAGGACGGCGGTGGCGGCGGTGAAGGCGATCCAGGCTTCGAAGGTCATGATGGTGGTGGCTCCGCTAAAGACCAGAGCCATCACCAGAAGCGGGGGGTTGTAAAGGGGCGAGTTGAGGTCGGCCCAGGCTCGCTCAGCGCGTGCCCTTGAGGAAGTCGCAAAGGCCCTTCCGCACGGCGTCTTCAGGCGCGATCTGGCCGGGCTGGACGGTGAAGGCGATGTCGATGCGTGTGCCGGTCGGCTGCTTGCGGGTCGTCACTTTCAGGATCTGCGGACGGCCGGAGCCGGTGACTTCCTGCATGGCGGTGATCGTACCGCTGGCCTTGTCGGTCCGGATGTCGCCGAAATCCCCATCGGCCTGGATCGCCCGGACGATCACCGGAAGAACGGCGGCCGGGGCCTTCTTCGAAAGGTCCCAGGTCTTGTAGGTGATCTGCGAGACCATCGGTACGCCTGACGAGGAGAAATTGGTGGCGCAGGGTTGGGCCTGGGCGCCGTTCAGGCTGGCGAAAGAGGCGGTGGCGGCAATGACAAAAGGAATAAAGGAACGAATGGACATCTGAACGCTCTGATGGAGTGACGGATGTCGCTGGTTAGCGAGGCTGCTGAGGCCTGTCACCGTAACCCATGGTTATCCGCGGCTCGGGGTCGGCGGCGACGACCAGCGCCCACCAGACGCGATAGCTGGTGCGCGGGTCCTTGGAGAGCGCGATGCCGTAACGGGTCGCCTCCTGCATGCGCAGATTGGTGTCGTGGCCGGGCGACTTGCGCCAGCCGTCGAAGGCCTCCTCGACGGAGAAATAGCCGCCGCCGAGATTTTCCGCCGCCCGCGCGCTGTCGACACCCGCGGCGTGGATGCGCGCGGTGAAATTGCCTCCGGCATCATGCGAGAGCGCGTTGGCCTTGACCATGGCATCGGCCTGGCGCTGGGCCATCGCCATCAGGCGCGGGTCCGGCCGGACCGGACCGAGGCCCTGACTGGCGCGATAGGCGTTGAGGATGCGCCCCGCCTGGGCCGGATCGAGCGAGACGGCCGCGACCTTCTCGACCATGCGTGGATCGAGCGGGCCTTCACGCCTTGGATCGCCGGCACAGGCAGCGAGCAGAAGGGCGAGGGTCAGCAGGGTCGAGGCAGGTTTCAGTTTCATGGGCCGGCATGTTTTGCGAATCGGGCGCGCAGCGATGCCGTCAGATCAGGGCCGTTCTGCGGCCAAGCCTCACAATTTCGTGTAGAGCTTGAATTCAGCAGGCGGATGCAGGCTCCCCGCGCTTTCTGTTTCCGAGCAGGATGAGCGTTGTCGGGGGCGTTCCGAAGGCGCTGCGGGCGAAGGAAACCATCGCCAAACTTGACTTTCGCCACAGTCTTCCGCTTTAAGACCGCATCCGTTTCGCCGACATCGCCGAAACCACATCCGCCGACCGGGCCGCGCAAGCCGCTTTCATGAGCCCGGAGGTCAACGCCCGACAGCGCGATTGCGCCCTCGGGCGCGAAACCGCTTGGCGATGAGGCTCTGGCGCTGAAGGCTTCCTGAGGCAAGCAGGCAGGTCCGCATGTTCGGCACGCTGAGCGACAGGCTCTCCGGCATCCTCTCGGGGCTGACCCGCAGGGGTTCGCTGACCGAGGAGGACGTCAACGCGGCTCTCCGCGAGGTTCGGCGCGCGCTGCTCGAGGCCGATGTCGCGCTCGAGGTCGTCCGGTCCTTCACCGACAAGGTGCGCGAGCGCGCTGTCGGCGCCGAGGTGCTGAAGTCGATCACGCCCGGCCAGCAGGTCATCAAGATCGTCAACGACGTCCTGATCGAGACGCTGGGCGGCGAGGGCGAGGGCATCAATTTCGATGCCGTGCCGCCGGTCCCGGTCCTGATGGTGGGTCTGCAAGGTTCGGGTAAGACCACCTCCACGGCGAAGATCGCCAAGCGCCTGACCGAGCGCCACAAGAAGAAGGTGCTGATGGCGTCGCTCGATACGCGACGCCCGGCCGCCATGGAGCAGCTCGCCATCCTGGGCACCCAGGTCGGCGTGCAGACGCTGCCGATCGTCGCCGGCCAGTCGGCGGTTCAGATCGCCAGGCGCGCGGTCGAGGCCGCCCGCCTCGGCGGCTACGACGTCGTGATGCTCGACACCGCCGGTCGCGTGACGCTCGACGACACGCTGATGGCCGAGGTCGCCGAGGTCAAGGCTGCGACCAATCCGCATGAAGTGCTGCTCGTCGCCGACGCGCTGACCGGCCAGGACGCGGTCAATACGGCCCGCGCCTTCGATGCCCGCGTCGGCCTCACCGGCATCGTGCTGACCCGCATGGACGGCGACTCGCGCGGTGGCGCGGCGCTGTCGATGCGCGCCGTCACCGGCAAGCCGATCAAGCTCGTCGGTATCGGCGAGAAGGTCGACGAGCTCGACGAGTTCCATCCGTCGCGCGTCGCCAACCGCATCCTTGGCATGGGCGACATCGTCTCGCTGGTCGAGAAGGCGGCGCAGACCATCGATGCCACGCAGGCGCAGGCCACCGCGCAGCGCATGGCCAAGGGCCAGTTCGACCTCTCCGACATGCGCGCGCAGCTCCAGCAGATGGAGAAGATGGGCGGTATCGGCGGCGTGATGGGCATGCTGCCCGGCATGAAGCAGGCCCAGTCGCAGCTCGCCAATGCCGGCGTCGGCGACACGATGTTCAAGCGCATGATCGCCGCGATCGACTCGATGACGCCGGCCGAGCGCAAGAATCCCGACCTACTCAAGAACAGCCGCAAGAAGCGCATCGCGGCCGGCTCCGGCACCTCGGCCGAGCAGATCAACAAGCTGCTCAAGATGCATCGCGGCATGGCCGATGCCATGAAGATGATGAGCAAGCAGAAGGGCGGCATGCTCGGCAAGCTCGGCTCGATGTTCGGGATGGGCGGCGGCCTGCCTGCCGGCATGCCCGATCCCTCGAAGATGGATCCGGCGCAGCTCGCGGAACTGCAGAAGCAGCTCGGCGCGGGCGGCGGTCTGCCCTCGCTGCCGCCGGGCGGCTTCCCCGGCCTGCCGAAGGGCGTCACCCCGCCGGCGGGGATGATGCCGAAGCTGCCGGGCCTCGGCGGCAGTGGTCTGCCCGGCTTGGGTAATCCGTTCGGGGCCAAGAAGAAGTGATTCCCGTTCTGGAAACAGATCGGTTGCGGCTGCGCGGCTGGACGGCCGCCGATTTCGATACGCTCGTCGATTTCTATGCCGATGAGGACCTGACCCGCTATGTCGGCGGCACCAGCGACCGCTGGGATGGCTGGCGTCGTTTTTCCGCCATGGCCGGCCATTGGACGCTGCGCGGCCATGGCCTCTGGGCGGTGGAAGCGAAGGCGGACCAGCGGCTTGTCGGCTGGTGCGGCCTGCTCTCGCCGGAAGGCTGGCCCGAGCCGGAGATCGGCTGGAGCCTGTTCGCAGGCGAGCATGGTCGCGGCTATGCGACCGAGGCTGCGCTGCGCGCCCGTGACTATGCCTATCGCGATTTGGGGTGGACCACGCTGATGAGCCTGGTCCACCCCGATAACCGACCCTCGATCCGCGTCGCCGAGCGTCTCGGCGCGCGTTTCGAGAAACCCTTCGTGATCCGTGGCACCGAGGTCGGCATCTACCGGCACCCGGCCGCCACGCCTGCGAAACACTGAACCAAACCAAACCTGACCGGAGAAGACCCATGTCCCTCAAGATTCGCCTGACCCGCGGCGGCGCCAAGAAGCGCCCGTACTATCGCATCGTCGTCGCCGACGCCCGCTCGCCGCGCGATGGCCGCTTCATCGAGAAGATCGGCTCCTATGACCCGATGAAGCCGAAGGATTCGGCCGAGCGCGTCGTGCTCGACACCGAGAAGGTCCAGGCCTGGCTCGCCAAGGGCGCCCAGCCGACCGACCGCGTCCTGCGCTTCCTCGATGCCGCCGGCCTCGCCAAGCGCCCGGCCCGCAACAACCCGAACAAGGCCGTTCCCGGCGAGAAGGCCAAGGAGCGTGCCGAGAAGCGGGCCGAGAAGGCCGCTGCTCCGGCTCCGGCTGCCGAAGAAGCCGCCGAGGCGTGAGCCTGATCGTCCGCACGTCAATCTCGGGCGGGGCGCAGCCTCGGCCCGAGGGGTTTCTCAAGGAGATGCCCGGCTCACGGCCGGACATGGCGTGCTGACATGAGCGACCTCATCCTGCTCGGGATCGTCGGCGCGCCGCATGGCGTGCGCGGCGAGGTCAGGATCAAGACCTTCACCGGCGATCCCCTCGGGATCGCCGGTTATGGCCCGTTGTCGGACGGCAAGGGCCGCAGCTTCGAGATCACCGATATCCGCCCTGCCAAGGAGGTGGTCGTCGCCCGGCTCAAGGGCGTGACGACACGCGAGCAGGCCGAGGCGCTGAACGGCACCGAGTTGTTCGTCGCCCGCGACAAGCTCTCGGCGGACGCGGACGAGGACGAATTCCTGCATGCCGATCTGATCGGATGCAGTGTGGTCGGGCCGGACGGCACTGTGCTCGGCACAGTCACCGTGGTCGAGAACTACGGTGCGGGCGACCTGCTCGACATCGAGACGCCGGACGGGCGCTCCGTCCTGATGCCCTTCACCAAGGCCTTCGCGCCGCGCATCGACATCGCCGCGCGTCGGATCGAGGCCGAGCCGCCGCTTGGATTGTTCGAGCCCGACGATGACAAACGATAGGCCGGCCCGCGCCCTGATCTTCGACATGGACGGCACCATCGTCGACAACATGCGCTTCCATGACGATGCCTGGGAGAGCTGGCACGTCAGCAACAAACTGCCTTTCGACCGCAATACGTTTGCGGCGCGCACGGCCGGCATGGCCGGCAACGAGATCATCTCGTCTTACTACCCGCAGGCGGCCGTGGCCGAGCTCGATGCGATGAGCGACGCCAAGGAGGCGCTCTACCGGGAAGCCTACCTGCCGCATGTGACGCCGACTGCCGGCTTCCTCGAACTGATCGCGCGCGCCGAGGCGGCGGGCGTGCCGATGGCTGTCGGGACAGCGGCTCCGCCGGCCAATATCGAGGTCGTGCTGGATACGCTGGACCTGCGCCAGCGCTTCGCGACGATTGTCTCGCCGAGCCAGGGCTTTCGCGGCAAGCCGCATCCGGACATGTTCCTCGCGGCGGCCGAGCGGATGAAGGTCGACCCCGCCGACTGCATCGTCTTCGAGGATGCGCCGCTCGGCGTCGAGGCGGCGCGGCGCGCCGGCATGCGCGCCGTGGCGCTGCTGACCATGCTCGGTCCCGAGGGCTTTGCGGGCTATGACAACCTGATCGCCTCGGCTCGCGATTTCACGGCGCTGGACGGTTTGCCGGCGCTGCGCTTTGCTTGAAGGCATGTCCTTCCGCGCCTCGATCCTGACGCTCTATCCGGAGATGTTTCCGGGGCCGCTCGGCATCTCGCTGGCCGGCGAGGGGCTGCGCAAGGGATTGTGGTCGCTCGATACCCACCAGATCCGCGAGCACGGCATCGGCCGGCACCGCAATGTCGATGACAACCCGGCCGGCGGCGGCGCCGGCATGGTGCTGCGCTGCGACGTGCTGGCTGCGGCGATCGATGCGGCCGTGCCGGCGGACGATGCCCGCCCGCGCCTGCTGATGTCACCGCGCGGTCGGCCGCTCAAGCAGGAACAGGTGCGCGACTGGGCTCAAGGCCCAGGCCTCATCATCGTCTGCGGGCGCTTCGAGGGCGTCGACGAGCGGGTGATCGAGGGGCGCAACCTGATCGAGGTCTCGATCGGCGACTACATCCTCTCCGGCGGCGAGATGGCGGCGTTGACGCTGCTCGACGCCTGCGTGCGCCTCATCCCCGGCGTGATGGGCAAGGTCGCCTCGGGCGAAGACGAGAGCTTCGAGAACGGCTTGCTGGAATACCCGCATTACACCCGCCCGCGCGAATGGGAGGGCAGGGGCCTGCCGGAGGCGCTGCTCTCAGGCGACCATGCCCGCATCGCCAGATGGCGGCGGGAACAGGCCGAGTCGATCACGCGGGAGAGAAGGCCGGATCTGCTGAAAGAGCGCGGCGGGGCCTGAGCCGCGGCCGCCATTCTCGGATCAAGCCAAAGCACGGGGTTGTTCGTTACGGATATGCCGTGACCGGAAGCTTCTCGGCCAGCCAGCCGCCCGGTCCGAGCACACCGCCCCGCACCGGCACGAGATCGCGCCAGCCGCGCCCAGCGAGTTTCTGCGTCACCGCCACGGCTTGTGCGCCAGCGCGATCGATCAGGGCGATGCGTTTGCCGGGGTTGTCGAGCCGGAGCCCGGCGAGCCTGACCTCGAAGGCCGCGGCGTCGACGTCGAGCGGGATCGCGCCCTGGGGTACGCCGGTATCGCGCCATTCACCCGGTGTCCGGATGTCGACGAGCAGAAGGCGCCCACCGGATTGCTCTCCATGCGCGCCCCGGACCGTGATCGAACTGGCCGTCGAGGAGCCGGCTCCCTGCGCGGTGGCGTTGCATGCCATCGCACCCCAGAGGGCCAGGGCAGGCAGCAGCAGGGCAAGGCGCATTCCGTTTCGCGACGTTGACCGGGCGAGTGTCTTGCGGTCAGCCTGTCGGGGCGTGGTCGAGACGGGGTGAGTCATGCGGACTTTCTGGCTGGTGCTGACCGCGGCGGCAGTGGCGCTACTGGTTTCGCAACTGGCGCGCCGACCGTTTCGCAGTCCGGGAACACTCCCGGCTGGCGCGCAGAATCTAGAACAGTCCGCTCCGCTGCGCATCACTTTCGGCGGGCGCGAACGCATCCTGCGGCTCGATGCGCTGCAGCGCTACGGTGCCACGCCGGAGGCGGTTCTCTGTCGTCCGCAAAACCCTGCCGCACCTGACGACTGGCGGCGGGCGGCATGCGGTGAGAAGATCGAACAGGACGATGACGAGACCGCGCGGCGTGGCGACGCCGCCATGCTGGCTGCCGGCGATATCCTGCGCCAGGCCGAGAAGCGCCGGCTTGCCGAACGTGAGCCGCTGGTGCGCGATGCCAACGGATTCGTCATGCTGGCACTGCGCAGCGATGCCTTCGAGACGCGACCGGTGCCCCCGGTCTATGTTTACGAGAATCTTGCCGACCAGTCCGATGACGGGCGGCTGCACGACATCGCGGCCGAGCTTTGGCTGGTTGCGGCGGCCTTCTGTCCCGACGACGAACAGCAATGCCGCACGAATAATCTGCGCCAGGCGGGCCGCAGCCTCGTTAATGCTGGGCGATGGTTCAACGACACGGTGAGGCTGCGCCTGGCTGCCGAGCGCCTGAAGGGCCTGCTTCGGGAGCAGGGGAGCGGCCTCGATCCGGACGAACGCTTTTCTTTGGCGAACGACATCGGTAACGCCTTCAGCTATGCCTCGACCTTCGCGCCGGCAGGCGAGCGATTGCCGCTGATCGACCAGGCGATCGCTGCCTATGAGACGGAACTCGCCCGGGCCGACGCCAAGGCTCCCTCCTTCGATTCCGCCAAGCTCTGGCAGAATCTCGGAGCGTCCTATGTCGATCGCGGCGTGGTCAGCAACAGCAAGAGCGATTTCGAGCACGGCATCTCTTTCTACGAGAAGAGTGTGCCGCTGTTCGACCGTTCCCGGTTCCGGCAGTCATGGGCTCGGGCGAAGTCGAATCTGGGGGCGGCGCGCAGCCAGCTTGCGCTGGCGGAAAACGATCTGGCGCTGCACGAGACGGCGTTGCGCGACCAGCAGGAATCGATCGCCGCCTTCGAGGAAGGGCAAGAGAAGCTCGACGCCGACTACGGGCGCTATCGATTGGCGAAAAGCCTCGATGCCAAGGCGCGCAGCGCGGATGCGCTCGCGCGAAAGCTTGGCGATGCCGAAGGCGAACGCCGCGCCGATCTGGAAAAGACAGCGAAGGTGAGCCGCGACGAGGCGCTGGATCTGCTGGGGCAGGCCGGGGCGGCTTTCCGCCGCTCCGGCTCGCGAGATTATCTGGCCCGGGTCGAGCGCCTGAGCACGGAGATCAGGGGCGCGACACCGGGACGGTGAGGGCGCGCCTCAGCGCAGCTCGGCGCAGAAGCGCTGGATGCGGCGGCAGGCCTCTTCCAGCTTCTCGTCCGAGGTGGCGTAGGAGATGCGGAAATTGGGGCCGAGGCCGAAGGACGAGCCGTGCACGGCGGCGACAGCTTCCGCTTCCAGCAGGCCCATGACGAGGTCCTCGTCGGTCTCGATCTTCTTGCCGTTCGGCAGGGTCTTGCCGATCAGGGCCGAGCAGTCGGGATAGACGTAGAACGCGCCTTCCGGCACCGGGCATTTCAGGCCGCGGGTCTGGTTCAGCATGGAGACGACGAGGTCGCGGCGACGCTCGAAGGCCTTCTTGAAGACCGGGATATGCTCCTGCGTGCCGTCGAGCGCTTCCACGGCCGCCCATTGCGAGATCGCCGAGGTGCCCGAGGTCTGCTGGCCCTGGACGAGGTCCATGGCGTTGATGAGCGTTTGAGGGCCGGCAGCGTAGCCGATGCGCCAGCCGGTCATGGCATAGGACTTCGAGACGCCGTTCATGGTCAGCGTGCGCTCGTAGAGGGCGGGCTCGACCTGCGCCGGAGTGACGAAGGTGAAGTCGCCATAGACGAGGTGCTCGTACATGTCGTCGGTGAGGATCCAGACATGCGGATGGCGCATCAGCACATCCGTGAGCTTCTTCATCTCGGCATGGCTGTAGGCCGCGCCCGACGGGTTCGACGGCGAGTTCAGGATCACCCACTTGGTCTTGGGGGTGATGGCCTTCTCGAGGTCTTCCGGCTGCAGCTTGAAGTCGTTCTTGAGATAGGTCTCGGCATAGGTCGCCGTTCCCCCGCAGAGCGCGACCATCTCGGGATAGGAGACCCAGTAGGGCGAGACGCAGATGACCTCGTCGCCGGGGTTCAGCGTGGCCAGCAGCGCGTTGTAGATGACGTGCTTGCCGCCGGTCGAGATGATGGTCTGGCTCGCCTTGTACTCCAGGCCGTTCTCGCGCTTGAACTTGCGGGCGACGGCCTCGCGCAGCTGCGGGATGCCGGAGACCGGGGTGTATTTGGTCTCGCCGCGCTTGATCGCGGCGATCGCCGCTTCCTTGATATTGTCCGGCGTGTCGAAATCGGGCTCGCCGACGGAGAGCGAGATCACGTCCTTGCCCTGGGCTTTCAGGTCGCGGGCCTTCTGCGTGATCGTGATGGTCGCGGAGGGCTTCACGCGCTTCAGGGCATCGGCAAGAAAGGCCATGGGACTGATCTCCGGGGAGGCGGACGGGTGAGCGCGGAAAAGGCGCGCGCGTGGTTTATGACTCAGCGGAGATGATCGCAAGCGCAACTGCTTGATGTTTTGCAGAAGCGTCATGAATTTGGAACGGTTTGCTCTTGCGCCGCAAGCATGCGAAGGCCGGCCCATGACGAGCTCTGCCGGACCCATCGCTGTCTATGTCGATGCCGACGCTTGCCCGGTGAAGGACGAGGTCTATCGCGTCGCCGGCCGACACGGCCTGCATGTCTTCGTCGTCGCCAACAGCTTCCTCAACGTGCCGCGCGAGCCCTGGATCGAGCGCGTGACGGTCCCCGGCAATTTCGACGCCGCCGACGACTGGATCGCCGAGCGGGTCTCGCGCGGCGCGATCGTGATCACCGCCGACATCCCGTTGGCCGATCGCTGCATCAAGGCCGGCGCCGACGTGATCGGGCCGACCGGAAAACCCTTCACCGAGGCCTCGATCGGCATGGCGCTGGCGACCCGCGACATGATGGAAGACCTGCGCGCGATGGGCACCGTGCAGGGCGGGCCGAAGCCGTTCTCGGTGAAGGATCGTTCCGCCTTCCTGCAGGCGCTCGACGTCGCTATCCAGCGGTTGAAGCGGGGCGGCTTCGGCGCCTGACCCTCATATCTCCGAGAAGTCGCCGCCACGCCCCTTGCCGGCGGCGAAGCGGCCGGCACCTGCCGCGCCTTCCGTCGCGATGGTGTGGACGCCGCGCTGCCATTCCTGCCGAAGAGCCTCCCGCACGCTCAGACCATGGCCGGCGATGGCGCTGGCACGGTCGGCACGGACCGCGCCCTGCGGGAAGCGCGCGATCTCCTGCGCCATCGCCTCGGCTGCCGCACGGGCCTGGCCTTTCGGGGCGAGCGTCTCGCACAGGCCGATGCGCAAGGCTTCTTCGGCGGGGACCTTGCGGCCGGTCATGATGATTTCGAGCGCGCGACCCTGGCCGACGAGCCGGGGCAGGCGTACCGTGCCGCCGTCGATCAACGGAATGCCCCAGCGCCGGCAATAGACGCCGAAATAGGCATCCTCCGCCATCACGCGGATGTCGCACCAGAGAGCGAGTTCCATGCCGCCGGCGACGGCCGGCCCCTCGATCGCGGCGATCAACGGCTTGCTCATCTCCAGCCGCGAGGGGCCCATCGGCCCGCGGGGCGTCGCGCCGTCGGCGGCGGGAAAAGCGAGCCCTTCGACGATCTCGCTGTCGAAGCGCCCGGCATCGGTAAAGGCCTGGGCATATTTCAGGTCCCAGCCGGCGCAGAAGGCGCCGCCTTCGCCCCAGAAGACGATCGCCGCTATGTCGTCGTCGCCGTCGAGTTCGAGGAAGGCGCGCGAGAGCGCATCGGCGCTGTCGGGGTCCATCGCATTGCGCGCTTCCGGCCTGCTATGGACGACCGTCGCGACCTTGCCCTGCCTCTCGATCCGTACCGCCATTGTCCGCCCCTCCTTTGTTTCCCATGCAGATTAAGCTGTGATTCCGAGCCCATATCTGGCGCTGGACGCATGGCGCCTTTGCCCGTAAATCTCGCCGGAAAGCAGGCCCGCCATCCAGGCGGGTATCCGGGAGGAAGTCCATGTCGTTGACCCGCCGTTCCACGCTCGGCCTGATGGCCGGCGCCGTATTCGCTCCGGCCATCGTCCGGGCCGAGAGCTTTCCCAGCAAGGTCATCACCCTGGTCGTGCCCTACCCGGCGGGCGGGCCGACCGATGCCATCGCACGCTTCGTGGCACAGGATCTGACGATCGCCTTCGGGCACAACGTGGTGGTCGACAACCGCGCCGGCGCCTCGGGCGCCGTGGGTACGCGCGCCGTCGCCCATGGTCCGGCGGATGGCTACACCATCGTCTTCGGCAACAACCAGACGCATGGCAACAACATGTTCCTGCTGAAGGAGCCGGGCTACGACGCGGTGAAGGATTTCGCGCCGCTCGCCGGCGTCGGCGCCTTCGAGCACGCCTTCGTCGTGCGCAACGGCCTGCCGGCCAAGAATATCCAGGAGCTGATCGCGCTGGCCAAGGCCGATCCCGGCAAGCTCAACTATGGCTCGACCGGCGTCGGCTCCGGCTCGCATCTGGCGATGGAGCTGTTCATGCAGCGCACCGGCATCAAGATGACGCATGTGCCGTTCCGCGGCGCCGCGCCGCTGGTGCAGGAAATCATCGCCGACCGCATCGACGTCGCCAACTCCACCCTGCCCAGCGTGCTGGAGCAGATCAATGGCGGCGCGCTCAGGGCGTTGGCCCTGGCTAGCCCGGAGCGCAATCCGCGCGCCAAGGACATTCCGACGCTGCGCGAGCAGGGCGTGAACAATGCCGACGCCGATTCCTGGGCGGCCTTCTTCGCCCCGGCGAAGACGCCGGACGCCGTGCTCGACACGCTGTCCAAGGCGGTGATCGCCTCCCTGAACAAGCCCCAGACGCGGGAGGCGATCCTGAAGCTCGGCTTCACGCTCAAGGTGCGCGATCCCGTGGCGTTCAAGCCCTATCACGCCCAGGAAATCGCGACCTGGAAGCAGATCATCACCGATGCCGGTGTGAAGCCGGAGTAAGCGGCCGGGCCTCAACCCGTCCGAGCCGGCGCCTGGCTCCGGCCCGGACGGACCATGCCGATCCTCTCACGTCGTCGTGAGCTTGCTGCAACGGCTTGGTGATCGGCAGCGTTCCCCTCTATCTCCGATCTGTCGGTCGGATGAAGCGAGGAGCGGACCATGCGGCGGTTGCGACTGGTTGGGGTGCTCAGGACGGCGCTGTTGCTCGCAGGCCTGACGCTGCCTGCTTCTGCCCAGAAGCGCTACCCGTCGAGCGCAGGCGAGCTTTCGGTCGAGACCGTCGCAAGCGGGCTTGAAAACCCCTGGGGCCTCGCCTTCCTGCCGGATGGACGCATGCTGGTCACGGAGCGGCCGGGTCGGCTTCGGCTCGTCGACACCGATGGCAAGCTCTCGCGGCCGATCACCGGCCTGCCGAACGTGATGGCGCGCGGGCAGGGCGGATTGCTCGGCATCGCGCTCGATCCCGCCTTCGCCCGGAACCGCCTCGTTTACCTGTCCTTTTCCGAGCCGCGTTCCGGCGGCAACGGCACCAGCGTGGCGCGGGGCCGGCTGAACGAGCAGGGCACGGCGCTGGGCAATGTCGAAGTGATCTTCCGGCAGATGCCGGCGATCAGCTCCAACATGCATTTCGGCTCGCGCCTCGTCTTCGACCGGACGGGCGCGCTCTTCGTCACGGTGGGCGATCGCTACAGTCAGCGCGACCAGGCGCAGAACCCGGCCAATCATCTCGGCAAGATCATCCGCATCCGGCCGGAGGGCGGGGCACCCGCCGACAATCCGAAGAAGGAGGGCTGGGCGCCGGAGAACTGGTCGATCGGCCATCGCAACGTGCAGGGTGCGGCGCTCCACCCGCAGACGGGGCAGCTCTGGACGGCCGAGCATGCGGCGCGCGGCGGCGACGAGGTCAACACGCCCAAGGCCGGCCTGAACTATGGCTGGCCGGTTATCACCTATGGCGTCGACTATTCCGGCGCGAAGATCGGGGAAGGCACGGCGAAGCCCGGCATGGAGCAGCCGCTGTTCTACTGGGACCCGTCGATCGCGCCCTCCGGCGCCGCCTTCTATACCGGATCGGCCTGGCCGGCCTGGAAGAACTCGCTCTTCGTCGGCGCGCTCGCCGGGCAGATGCTGGTCAGACTCTCGACCGAGGGTGAGAAAGTGACCGGTGAGGAGCGCCTGCTGACCGATATCGGCGCGCGCATCCGCGATGTCGTCCAGGGGCCGGACGGGTTTCTCTACCTGCTCAGCGACGATGCTGACGGCAAGGTGCTGCGGGTGCGGCCCGCTGGCTAGGCGCCGGTCACGGCCCGCAATCCCATTCGCGCTCGATGACGAAGACCTTGCGGATCGCGAGGCTGCCGTTCGGATCGTAGAGATCGCCGACATAGTATTCGGTGCCGGCAGCGTCATGGGCGCTGCGCTCGACCTGGAGCGACCAGCCGTAGCCGACCTGCTTGCCGCCCTGCCAGTTGCGATGGACGGCGCCCACTGAGGGACCGGAGAGGATGCGCGCGTTCTCGTCGCTCGGGCTGCAGGTCGGGCCGGCGAGGGCCGAGGCGGGAGCGAGCATGAGGCCGCAGAAAATCAGTGCCGTCTTTTGCAAGGCAGTCGGTCCTATCGAGGAAGAAGCGGGGAGCGCGGCGCTCAGGCCCTGGCGTGGAAGATGAAGAAGGCCCCGGCGGCGATCAGGGCGAAGCCGACCGCATGGCTCCAGGTCAGCGATTCCTTCAGCCAGAATACCGAGAAGCCGGCGAAAACGGTCAGCGTGATGACCTCCTGCATGGTCTTGAGTTCGGCGGCGGAATAGACGGCGGAACCGATGCGGTTCGCCGGCACGGCCAGCATGTATTCGGGCAGGGCGATCATCCAGCTCGCGAGGATGGCAAGCCAGATCGCCGTGCTCTTGTAGCTGAGATGCCCGTACCAGGCGAAGGTCATGAAGATGTTCGAGCCGAACAGCATGGCGATCGGCAGGATATGGGCCATTGAGAGCGAGGGCATGCCGGAGGCCTTCTGCGCGGATGGGAACAGGTTGGCTGCGTTCCGGCGTTCAGCCGAAGCGCAGCTTCATGCTGATGATGGCGAGGACGAGCAGCAGGGTCAGCGCATTGGCCGCGATGACCGGCCAGGACAGGATCTGGATGCCATAGCTCAGCCAGAGCGCGGTGCCGGTCGCGAAGAGCCCTTGCGTCCACAGGGAGATCGCGCGCGTATCGCGGGTGCGGATGGTCCGCCAGGCCTGCGGCAGCCAGCACAGGCTGGTCAGCGTGGCGGCGGCGAAGCCGAGGAGTTCGACAGCGGCTGGCGACATGGCGGGCGAATCGCAGGAGGGATGCTGGCTTCCCCATAGCCGGTTTCGCTTCTTCGTGCTGCCATTCTCGATGGTTAACCTCCCTTAACCACAGCGTCCTAGTTTCGCGTCATTCAAGCGATTCGGTGGAGACCCATGCGCGCAATCACATTGGCCTTGCCCCTCATCCTCATCGCCTCCGCCGCTTCGGCGCAGGGCGGCTTCCAGTCCTGCCTCAACGGGTTGCGGTCGGCTGCTGCCGCCAAGGGCGTCTCGGGCGCGACCTTCGACCGGGCCATGGCCGGCGTCGAGCCGGACATGAAGATCATCGAAGCCATGAACAACCAGCCGGAGTTCAAGACGCCGATCTGGGACTATCTCGGCACGCTGGTCGACGAGGAGAAGGTCGCGGAAGGTCGCTCGATGCTGCGCCAATACGCCTCCATCTTTGCCGCCGCCGAGCGGCGCTTCGGCGTCGACCGCCACACCATCGCCGCCGTCTGGGGCGTCGAGAGCGATTTCGGCAAGGCGCGTGGCAAATGGCCGCTGGTGCAGTCGCTCGCGACGGGCGCCTGCCTGGCGCCGCGCCGCAACGCCTTCTTCAAGGGCGAGCTGATCGCGACGCTGCAGATCATCCAGCGTGGCGATGTCAGGCCCGAGCGGTTGTTCGGCTCCTGGGCCGGAGCCTTCGGGCATACCCAGTTCATCCCCTCGACCTATCTCAGGCTCGGCGTCGACGGCGATGGCGACGGCCGGCGCGACCTGGTCGATTCGATTGCCGATGCCTTGCATTCGACCGCGAATTTCATGGACAAGGCCGGTTGGGTCACCGGCGCGTCCTGGGGCTACGAGGTCCGCGTGCCGCGCGGCTATTCCGGCCCGACCGGGCGCAAGCCGAAGCAGCCGGTTTCGAGCTGGGCCTCGCGCGGCATCGTCAAGTTCGACGGCTCGGCGCTGACGGGCTCGGGCAGTGCCGGGCTCCTGATGCCGGCGGGGCGCAATGGGCCGGCCTTCCTCGTCTTCAAGAACTATGACGCAGCCTACAGCTATAACGGCGCGGATTCCTATGCGCTCGCCATCTCGCTCCTGTCCGACCGTTTGCGCGGTCGGCCGGGCGTGCAGGGCGACTGGCCGACCGACGATTTGCCGCTGTCGCGCGAGCAGCGCCGCGAACTCCAGCGCCTGCTGATCGCGCGCGGCTACAATGTCGGCGAGCCGGATGGCGCCGTCGGTTCGCTGACGCGCGCTGCGATCAAGGAGATCGAGGCGAAGATCGGCATGCCCCAGACCGGGCGGCCGGGCGAGAAGGTGCTGCGCGCGCTGAAAGGCGGGCGGGTCTGATCGCGCAGAAAACGGGTGGCGTCGCGGAAGCGCTTGGGAAAAGCCTTCCTGCCGCATCTGAAGCCTTCGGAGACGCCATGACCCGCCGCCTGATTTCCACCGGCTCGCCCTTCGAGCGCAGTTTCGGCTATTCGCGTGCCGTGATCGACGGCGATCTCGTCTTCGTCTCCGGCACGACCGGCTACGACTACGCCACCATGATCCTGCCGGACGATCCGGCAGAGCAGGCGCGCAACATCTTCCGCACGATCAGCACCGTGCTGGAGGAGGCGGGCTCGTCGCTGTCGCAGGCCGTACGAGCGCAATATTTCGTCACCGATCGCAGCTATTGCGAGCCGGTGCTCGCCGTCTGCGGCGAATTCTTCCGCGAGATCAGGCCCGCCGCGGGCATCTACGTCGTGGCCGGGCTGCTCAAGCCGGAAATGAAAATCGAGATCGAGGTCACGGCGCGCCTGCCGAAAGCCTGAGGGCGCCACGCTTCAAACAGGGCAGGGCTGCATCGCGGCGCTTGCGCGCGCGCTGCAGCCCCCGTAATCACCCGCCAACGCAAACACGCGACGAGTCGAGGCGATCCATGGCGACCCACAAGCTCCTGCTGCTCCCCGGCGACGGCATCGGCCCCGAGGTGATGGGCCAGGTCGAGCAGATCGTGTCCTGGTTCGGCAAGCAGGGCCTCGGCTCCTTCGAGATCGAGAAGGGCCTCGTCGGTGGCGCGGCCTATGACGCGCACAAGCAGGCGATCTCGGAAGGCGACATGAAGCTCGCGCAGGACGCCGACGCTGTGCTGTTCGGTGCGGTCGGCGGACCGAAATGGGCCGACGTTCCTTATCAGCACCGCCCGGAAGCCGGCCTGCTGCGCCTGCGCAAGGATCTCGGCCTGTTCGCCAATCTGCGTCCGGCGATCTGCTATCCGGCGCTGGCCTCGGCCTCGTCGCTGAAGCCCGAGGTCGTCGAGGGGCTCGATATCCTGATCGTGCGCGAGCTCACCGGCGGCGTCTATTTCGGCGAGCCGAAGGAGATCGTCACGCTGGAGGACGGCTCCAAGCGCGGCGTCGACACGCAGCTCTACACCACGCCGGAGATCGACCGGATCTGCCGCGTCGCCTTTGAGCTGGCCCGCACCCGCCGCAACAAGGTCTCCTCGGCCGAGAAACACAATGTGATGAAGACCGGCGTGCTCTGGAAGCAGACTGTCACCGCGCTGCATGCGGCCGAATACAAGGATGTCGAGCTCGAGCATGTGCTCGCCGACAACTGCGCCATGCAGCTCGTACGCTGGCCGAAGCAGTATGACGTCATCGTCTGCGACAACCTGTTCGGCGATATCCTCTCCGACGTCGCGGCGATGCTGACCGGCTCGCTCGGCATGCTGCCCTCCGCCTCGCTCGGCGCCGAGGACCCGGCTACGGGCAAGCGCAAGGCGCTCTACGAGCCCGTCCACGGCTCGGCGCCGGCCATCGCCGGCAAGGGCCTCGCCAACCCGATCGCGATGATCGGTTCGTTTGCCATGGCGCTGCGCTATTCGTTCGGCGCGGGCGAGGCGGCCGACCGGCTCGAAGGCGCGATCGCCGATGTGCTGGGCTCCGGCACCCGCACCAAGGACATCGCGGCTCCCGGCGCCAACGCCGTCTCGACCAGCGAGATGGGCCAGGCGATCATCAAGGCGCTGGAAGCGCGCGGCTGATATCTGCCGGATGTGACGAGGGAGAGACGTTCTCTCTCCCTCGTGAATTGCCGTTACCCCGCTTTCGTGGCCTAACAACCGCCAACGAAAACGGAGTATGTCCGTCATGCTGATCAAACGCCGTGCCGGCTGGGAAATGCCGGAGAGCCAGGCCACGCCCGAGAGCGTGTTCCTCAATCGCCGCCAGTTGATGGCCGCAGGTGCCGGATTGATCGCAGGAGCGGCATTGCCGGGCAGCGCGACCGCGCAGACGCCCGATCCGACTGTCGATCTCTATCCGGCCAAGCGCAACGGCGCCTATGTGCTCGGCGTGCCGCAGACGGCGGAAGAAGACGCGGCGAACTACAACAATTTCTACGAATTCGGCATGTCCAAGGACATCGTCGACGCCTCGAGGCGCCTCGCCACACGTCCCTGGAGCATCCAGGTCGACGGCCTCGTCGAGAAGCCCTTCGAGATCGGTTTCGACGATCTCGTGCGCAAGCTCCCGCTTGAGGAGAGGCTCTACCGCTTCCGCTGCGTCGAGGCCTGGGCCATGGCGGTGCCGTGGACCGGCATCCCTCTCAAGTCCTTCGTTGCGCTGGCCAAGCCGCTTGCGGGCGCAAAATATATCCGCTTCGAGACCTTCATGAACCCGCGCGTCGCGCCGGGGCAGAACCAGCGCTGGTATCCCTGGCCCTATACGGAGGGGCTGACCATCGCGGAGGCGACGAACGAATTGCCGCTGCTGGTCACCGGCATCTACGGCAAGCCGCTGCCGACGCAGCACGGCGCGCCGATCCGCCTGATCACCCCATGGAAATACGGCTTCAAGTCGGTGAAATCGATCCGCAAGATCAGCTTTGTCGCGGAACGCCCGAAGACCTTCTGGGAGGGCTTGCAGGCCTCGGAATATGGCTTCTGGGCCAATGTGAACCCGGCCGTGCCGCATCCGCGCTGGAGCCAGGCGAGCGAGCAGATCCTGGGCTCGCGCGAGCGGCGGCCGACCCAGATCTATAACGGCTATGGCGAACAGGTCGCGGGCCTCTACAAGGGGCTGGAGGGCGAGAAGCTCTTCATGTGAGGGCAGGCACTCGGCAGGTTTCGGGTGCCGTCTCCTGCCGCTGCCGTGCTAGACCTCATGCCATTCCAAGCCGGAACGACACGAGTCGAGCATGGCCAACCAGCATTTCCATCTGTTCGAGACCACGATCGGCCCCTGCGCCGTCGTCTGGGAAGGCGAGCGCTTCATCGGCGCGCAATTGCCCGAGCGTGACGAGGAGGCGGCGCGCAAGCGCCTGTCGCGGCGCTTCCCCGAAGCCGATGAAGTGCCGGCAGAAGGCTTCGTCGCTGAAGCCGTGGCCGGTATCCGTGGGCTCTTCGACGGCGAGAAGCGCGACCTGTCCCATCTGCCGGTGGCGCTGGAGAATGTCTCCGCGTTCAACCGCAAGGTCTATGAGGTCGCGCTCGCGATTCCGCATGGCGAGACCCTGACCTATGGCGAGGTGGCGCAGCGCATCGGTGATCCCGGTGCGGCGCGGGCGGTGGGCGTCGCGCTCGGTCAGAATCCCTGGCCGATCATCGTGCCCTGCCATCGCATTCTGGCGGCGGGCGGCAGGACCGGCGGCTTTTCGGCCGAGGGCGGCGTCGAGATCAAGCTCAGGATCCTGACCATCGAGAAGGCGCGCACCAGCGCCGAGCCCAGCCTGTTCGAGGCCTTGCCGCTGGCGGCGCGGCCCGGGCGGCATTGAGCGGTCGCTAACCAGCCTCGCAGCTTGAAATCGCGCAATGTCCTCCTTGCAGCCCCGCTGCTTGCGTGCTCGGGAGCGCGACCTCTACTGTTCCGGACTTTCCACCCGCCACTGAGGATTATCATGGCCAAACTGAAGCTCGCCGTCATCGTGGGCAGCAACCGCCGCGAATCGATCAACCGCAAGCTGGCCGAGGCGCTGGTGAAGCTGGGCGCCGGCGCCTTCGATGCGACCATCATCCAGATCGACGACCTGCCGATGTTCAACCAGGATCTGGAGCCGAACCGGCCGGAATCGACCCTGCGCCTCAAGCGCGAGATCGAGGGAGCCGATGCGATCCTGATCGTCACGCCCGAGCATAACCGCTCGATCCCGGCCGTGCTCAAGAACGCCATCGATTGGGCCTCGCGCCCCTATGGCAAGAATTCCTGGGCGGGCAAGACCGTCGCGGTCACCGGCACCAGCGGCGGGGCGGTCGGCACGGCCGTCTCCCAGAACGAATTGCGGATGATCCTGACCAATCTCGCCGGTGTGGTCGTCGGCAGCCAGGTCTTCGTCACCTTCAAGGACGATCTGATCGACGCCCAGCATAACGTCACCAACGAGGCCACGCGCGGCTTCCTTCAGGGCTTCATCGACAATTTCGCGAAGATCGCCGGCAAGCTCGCTGCCTGATCGACGCCAAGGTCGCGCTGCCGCCAAGGCGTCGCCCTCCGGGGCGGCGCCTTTCTCATTTTTGGGGATGTCGGCAGTGGCAGGAAGCCTGACGGAGATCCTGCCTTCAGGCAAAAAAAGAGCCGGCGTCCCCGAGGGGAGCCGGCTTTGAAAGTTTGAAACATCTGGCGAAACCGCCAAACATCTCAGAGGGGAACGGCTGAAACGAACTCAACGCCGGGAGGAGATTGCGGAGCCCGTTTCGAACAACCGTGAGTTCAATATCGGCTATGACCTGCCGTTTTGCAATGCAACATATCTTGGGGCTGTCATGCAGCAGTTGCATGAACCAAGGGCAGATGGCGCGAATTTGAGCCTAAATGATTGAGAAATATGCGTTCATTGCAGGGTCGGAGCTGCGCGGAAAGGTTGCAGGTCCGTCGAAAACCGGGATTTCGTCTGCTCCTGAACAGTTTTCAGGCGAACTGTCCGAATATGGCGCATGCGAAGTGCGGAAATGGTCACAAAACCGCCAGAATCAAATCGGGCGCCTTGCGGCGCCGAT
>JAEWKP010000093.1 GCA_023393655.1 Pseudomonadota bacterium
CGTCTTGTAGCGCTGCGTCATCTTGGTGCCGTCGGAGATGCGGCGCATGTCGATCTGCGTCGTCGGGGTGCCCTTGCCGGGGAAGAAGCTCTCGGCCGAGATGACGGTGCAGAGATGTCCGTCCAGATCCAGGACGTTGCCCTTGCGGACGGAAGAGGCGATGACCTTGACCACGTGAATGTCCTTGCTGGCGCGCGGCGTTCCCCCGCGCTATGCGAATTCTGTCGCCGCGCAACTACCGCATTCGCGCACGAAACGAAAGCTTTCCGACGCATTCGATGCGAGTTTCGATGAGTTCGTCCCCGACGCCGTTCTGGCGGCCCGACATCCATGCCGACCGGCGCCCGGCCTTGCTGGCGCGCGGGCGGATCAAGACGGCGCTGCGGCGCTGGTTCGCGGCCCGCGACTTCACCGAGGTCGAGGCGGCGATCCTGCAGCTCTCGCCCGGGAACGAGACGCATCTCCACGGCTTCGGTACGACGCTGATCGACAATGCGGCCGCGCCGCATCCCTACTATCTGCACACCTCGCCGGAATTCGCGGCGAAGAAGCTGCTAACGGCCGGCGAGAGCCGCATCTTCGATTTCGCCCGCGTCTTCCGCAATCGCGAGCGCACGGCTCTGCACCACCCCGAATTCACGATGCTGGAATGGTACCGTGCCGGTGAGGGCTATGAGGCGCTGATGCAGGATAGCGCGGCGCTGATGGCTGAAGCTGCGCGGGCCGCCGGCGTCACGACGCTGCGCTGGCGCGGCATCGAGGCCGATCCCTTCGCCGAGCCCGAGCGCCTGACCTTGCAGGAAGCCTTTAGGTGCCATGCCGGGATCGACCTGCTGCGAACGGTCACGGCCGATCAGGAGGTCGACCGTGGCGGGCTCGCTGCCGATGCAATCGAGGCCGGCATCCGGGTTACGGACGACGACAGCTGGTCAGATATCTTCAGCCGCATCCTCTCCGAGCGCATCGAGCCGCGTCTCGGCCGCGGCCGCGCCACGATCCTCTGCGAATACCCGATCAGCGAAGCCGCGCTCGCCCGGCCCAAACCCGGCGATCCGCGCGTGGCCGAGCGCTTCGAGCTCTATGCCTGCGGCGTCGAGCTCGCCAATGCCTTCGGCGAGCTCACCGACCCGGAAGAGCAGCGCCGCCGTTTCGAGGCCGATATGGACGAGAAGGAGCGCATCTATGGCGAGCGCTATCCTGTCGATGAGGATTTCCTGGAAGCGCTGGCGCTGATGCCGGCGGCTTCCGGCATCGCGCTCGGCTTCGACCGGCTCGTCATGCTCTGCGTGGGCGCGCGCCGGATCGAGGACGTGCTCTGGACGCCGGTCGCGGAACCGGGCAGGGGAGGGGCATGACCGTTCACCAGCCTCCCGGCGGCCAGCCATTGCGCAGCATCGACGCGCTCGTCGAGGCCGGCTTGGCCGCGCCCGAGCGCCGCGATGCGTTGCAGAAGGTCTCCGAACGTTATGCCGTCTCGGTGACGCCGGCCGTCGCCGGGCTGATCGATCCTGCCGATCCGGCCGACCCGATCGCGCGCCAGTTCGTCCCGGATGCCGCCGAGCTCGTGACGCTGCCGCAGGAGCTGGCCGACCCGATCGGCGACGATGCCCATTCCCCCGTCGAGGGCGTGGTCCATCGCTATCCAGATCGCGCCCTGCTCAAGCTCGTCCATGCCTGCCCGGTCTATTGCCGCTTCTGCTTCCGCCGCGAGATGGTTGGCCCTGGCGGCGATGCACTGACTGGTGCCAGACTTGACGCGGCGCTCGCCTATCTCGCCTCCCGTCCCGAGATCTGGGAGGTGATCATGACTGGCGGCGATCCCTTCATCCTCTCCGCCCGCCGCGTTCGAGAGGTGGCGAAGCATCTTGCCGCGATCCCCCATATCAAGGTCGCGCGCTGGCACACCCGCGTGCCCGTGGTCGACCCCGGCCGGATCACGCCGGATTATGCGCGGGCGCTGCGCATCCCCGGCAAGGCGAGCTACATCGCCATCCACGCCAACCATCCGCGCGAATTTACCGATGACGCTCGCACCGCGATCGCGACGCTGGCCGATGCCGGCCATGTCCTGCTGAGCCAATCCGTGCTGCTCAAGGGCGTCAATGCCGATGTCGAGACGCTGGGCGCCCTGATGCGCAACTTCGTCGAGAACCGCATCAAGCCCTATTACCTGCATCACCCCGATCTCGCGCCGGGTACCTCGCATTTCCGCCTGACGCTGGAGGAGGGGCAGGCGCTGGTTAAAAGCCTGCGCGGGAACCTTTCCGGCCTGTGCCAGCCGACCTATATCCTCGACATCCCCGGCGGGGCCGGCAAGATTCCGGTTGGTCCTGCCTTTCTCTCCGGCTGCGAGACGCCGGGCGTGGAAGCGGTCGCCGAAGACCGTCACGGCGGACAGCATCGCTATCCGCCGGCCTGA
Source organism: Pseudomonadota bacterium (assembly GCA_023393655.1). Classification (GTDB taxonomy): domain Bacteria; phylum Pseudomonadota; class Alphaproteobacteria; order Rhizobiales; family Beijerinckiaceae; genus Allobosea. The sequence continues at coordinate 2,420 of JAEWKP010000093.1, forward strand.
GGCATCGGCCCGAAAAGTGGAATCCGGTTTTCGGAAGAACCGATGCCGAAACGAGCACAAGGACATCGATATGCAGGACAAGATGCCGCTCGCGATCGTCTCCGACATCGCCTGTCCCTGGTGCTTCATCGGCAAGGCCCGGCTGGAAACGGCGCTGGAGCGCTATGGCCTGAACGAGCGTTTCGCCATTACCTGGTTGCCCTATGAACTGAACCCGGAGATGCCTGAAGAGGGCATGGACCGCACGCAATACCTCGAAAGCAAGTTCGGCCCCGGCAAGCGCAAGGAAATCGAGGTCCGGCTGTCGGAGGCGGCGCTGGAGAGCGGCGTTACCTTCAACTGGGCGAAGGTGACGAAGAGCGTCAACACCCGCATGGCGCATATGCTGGTCGCGGCCGCCTCGACGGTGCAGCGCGGCGGCGACATGAAGGCCGCCCTGTTCAAGGCTTATTGGCAGGATGGGCGCGATATCGGCGATCTCGAGACGCTGATCCAGATCGCGGTCGAGCAGGGCTTCGACGAGCAGGCCGCCCGCGACGAACTCGCCAATGACGAGTTGCGCGAGACGGTGATCGGGCTGGAGGATCACGCCCGCAAGGTCGGGGTCACCGGCGTGCCCTTCATCATCGTCGATGGCAAGCTCGCGGTCTCGGG
>JAEWKP010000104.1 GCA_023393655.1 Pseudomonadota bacterium
ACGCCGAACTTGGCGGCGACTTCATGCGCGAGATCGAACTCGAGGCCGACGATCTTGCCTGACGGATCGAGGAAGCCCCAGGGCTTGTAGTCGATCTTCACGCCGACGGTGAGGACGCCCTTCTCCTTGATCTTGGCGAGGGTGTCCTGCGCCACGGCTGGTGCGGCGGCGAGCGTGGCGGCGACCGCCAGCGCGAGAGCGGTGAGCTTGTTCATCGGTCGCGATCCCCTGTGTTTTATTTGAAGCCCTAGACTTCAGGTGGATCGGCGTGCGGAATTGCCCCCATGCGACGCATTCTTGACGTTTAGCGCCGAGCGATGGGGTGGAGCGGCAGCCGCTCCGATCGGGGGGGGTGGCCGAAGCGCCCGCTATAGCTGCGGGAGAAATGACTGGCGCTGGCGAAGCCACAGGCAAGCGCGATCTCCAGGATCGACAAGCTGGTCTGCCGCAGCAGGTCGCGCGCGCGGTCGAGGCGCAACGCCAGGTAGTGCTCGCCGAGGGAACGGCCGAGATGCTGGCGGAACAGGCGTTCGAGCTGGCGCAGCGAGACATTGGCCAGGCGGGCGAGGGCTTCACGCGGCTCCGGGTCCTCTAGCGTCTGTTCCATGCGGCCGATGACCCGCAGCAGTGGCGCATGCGCGATGCCCAGCCGTTCGCGCAGTGGCATGCGCTGCGGCCCTGCGCCCTCCCTGACCTGCGTTTGCAGGAACCACTCGCTGACGGCGAGCGCGAGGTCGCTGCCATGCTCGCGGGCGATCACTGCGTGCAGCATGTCGAGCGGGGCCGTGCCGCCGCTGCAGGTCAGCCGGTCACGGTCGATTTCATAAAGCGAGCGGCGCAGGTCGAGGCGCGGATACTCTTCAAGGAACGCGGCCGCATGCTCCCAATGGATCGTGAACCGGTAGCCGCTCAGCAGATTGGCCCGCGCCAGCAGGTAAGGGCCGCCCGAGACGCCACCGATCCGGACGCCGCGCCGGGCCTGTTGCCGCAGCCAGGAGAAGGTTGGCTGATGGAGGAAGAGCGCGGGGTTTCCCCCGGCGCAGACGAACAGGTAATCGAGCCGGAGCTCGGCCCCGACAGGAGCATCCGCTGCGATGGCGACGCCGTTCGATGCGGGGGCGGGCGTTCCGTCGATCGAGATATGGCTCCAGCGATAGAGCGGGCGCCCCGACAGCCGGTTGGCGGCCCGCAGCGGCTCGATCGACGAGGCATAGGGCAGCAGCGCGAAATCCGGGATCAGCAGGAAGCCGACATGGGTCGGTGTGCCGTCGTCGCTTCCAGACAATCGCATGTCGCTATCAAGCATGTCGTCGAACTTATGTCGGTCAATCTCTCGATGACAAGATCGACCGGATCATCCGATGCGCTATTCCGCCTTCTCGCTGCTCGCCCAGGCTTTCCGGGGCCACACGGGTTGGACGCCGGCCTGGCGCGACCCTGAGCCCAAGGCCGAATACGACGTCATCATCATCGGCGGCGGCGGGCATGGTCTCGCGACCGCGCATTACCTCGCCAGCCGGCACGACATCACCAATGTCGCGGTGCTGGAGAAGGGCTATCTCGGCTCCGGCAATGTCGGCCGCAACACCACGATCATCCGTTCGAACTATCTCCTGCCCGGCAACACGCCGTTCTACGAATTGTCGATGAAGCTCTGGGAAGGGCTGGAGCAGGACCTGAACTACAACGCCATGGTCAGCCAGCGCGGCGTGATCAATCTCTATCACTCCGACGCGCAGCGCGACGCCTTCGCCCGGCGCGGCAACGCGATGCGGCTCGCCGGCGTCGATTCCGAACTGCTCGGCCAGGAGCAGGTGAGGGCGATGCTGCCCTATCTCGATTACGACAATGCCCGTTTCCCCGTGCAGGGCGGGCTATTGCAACGCCGCGGCGGCTCGGCCCGGCACGATGCGGTCGCCTGGGGCTATGCGCGCGCCGCCGACAGTCGCGGCGTCGACATGCTCCAGAACTGCGAGGTCACCGGCATCACCATGGTCGGCGGACGGGCCGTCGGCGTCGAGACCTCGCGCGGGCCGATCCGGGCGAAGAAGATCGCCATGGCTGTCGCCGGCAACTCGGGGCGGGTGGCGGCGATGGCGGGCCTGCGCCTGCCGATCGAGACCCATGTCCTCCAGGCCTTCGTCTCGGAGGGGCTCAAGCCCCTGATCGACACCGTCGTCACCTTCGGCGCCGGACATTTCTACATCAGCCAGTCGGACAAGGGCGGGCTGGTCTTCGGCGGCGATATCGACGGCTACAATTCCTACGCCCAGCGCGGCAACCTGCCGGTGATCGAGGATGTGATGGAATCGGCCATGGCGCTGTGGCCGGGCCTCGGCCGGGTGCGCATGCTGCGCCACTGGGGTGGCGTCATGGACATGTCGATGGACGGCTCGCCGATCATCGACACGACGCCGGTCGACGGCCTCTACCTCAATTCCGGCTGGTGCTATGGCGGCTTCAAGGCGACACCGGCCTCGGGCTTCTGCTTCGCGCATCTGATCGCGACGGGGGAACCGCATCCGGTCGCGGCCGCCTATCGGCTCGATCGCTTCGCCACCGGGCGATTGATCGACGAGAAGGGCGCCGGCGCCCAGCCGAACCTGCATTGACCGCGCGCTGCCGAGGACCTTGCCATGCGCATCACCTGTCCCCATTGCGGCGCGCGCGACGCCCAGGAATTCAGCTATCTCGGCGCGGCCGACCTCAAGCGGCCCGACGGCATGGCGGCGACGGAAGCCGCGATGGCCGACTACGTCTACCAGCGTGAAAACCCTGCCGGCATGCATCGCGAGCTCTGGTATCACGGTGCCGGCTGCCACGCCTGGCTGGTCGTGACCCGCGATACCCGCACCCATGCGATCGCCTCGGGCGAGGTCGCGAAGACCCGCAAAGCGGGAGCGGTGGCATGAGCGTGCCCTCTTTCCGCCTGGCCTCCGGCGGCCTGGTCGACCGTGAACGGGCCCTGAGCTTCAGCTTCGACGGCAAGCCCTATCGGGGCTATGCCGGCGACACGCTCGCTTCGGCCTTGCTCGCCAACGGCGTGCGCCTCGTCGGCCGATCCTTCAAATACCATCGCCCGCGCGGCGTGCTCTCGGCCGGGCCGGAGGAGCCGAATGCGCTGGTCGAACTGCGCTCCGGCGCCCGCCGCGAGCCGAACACCCGCGCCACCGTCACCGAGCTGTTCGACGGGCTCGATGCCGCCAGCCAGAACCGCTGGCCCTCGCTCGCCTTCGATCTGCTCTCGCTCAACGGCCTGGTCTCGCCGGCGCTCGTTGCGGGCTTCTACTACAAGACCTTCATGTGGCCGGCTTCCTTCTGGGAAAAGCTCTACGAGCCGCTGATCCGCCGGGCCGCAGGCCTTGGCCGTGCGGCCGGCATGGAAGATCCGGACCATTACGAGAAGGCCTTCGCCTTCTGCGACCTGCTCGTGATCGGTGGCGGGCCTGCCGGCCTTGCGGCCGCGCTGGCGGCGGGGCGCAGCGGCGCCCGCGTCATCCTCTGCGAGGAGGATTTTCGCCTCGGCGGGCGCCTGCTGGCGGAGAAGCGCGAGATCGATGGCAAGCCCGCCGCCGAATGGCTGGCCGCGACACTGGCCGAGCTCGAAAGCCTGCCGGAAGTGCGGATCATGCCGCGCACCACCGTCTTCGGGCTCTACGACCACGGCATCTATGGTGCGGTCGAGCGGGTTGGCGATCACCTGCCGGAGCCTGCGCCGCATCAGCCGCGTCAGCGCGGCTGGCGCATCCATGCCAGGCGGGCGATCCTCGCCGCGGGCGCCTTGGAGCGGCCGATTGTCTTCCCCGGCAACGATGTGCCGGGCGTCATGCTGGCCGGCGCGGCGCGTACTTACGTCAATCGCTATGGCGTCCTGCCGGGGCGCGAGACGGTGCTGTTCACCGCTGGCGACGATGGCTGGGCCACAGTGCGTGACATCGCGGCTGCCGGCGGCAAGGTCGCGGCGATCGTCGATGCGCGCGGTGAAGCCGATCCGGCGCGAAAGGCGCTCGCCGGCAAGATCGGGGCGCGGCTGTTTGCCGGCGGCGTGATCGAAGGCACCCGGGGCGGCCGTCAGCTCGACGGCGTCACCATCCGCGATGCCTCCGGCGCGACGACGCCGCTCGCCTGCGACCTGCTCGCCGTCTCGAACGGCTGGAACCCGACGCTACACCTGACTTCGCATCAGAACGGCAAGGCGGTCTGGGACGAGGATCTGCAATGCTTCGTGCCGGGAACCTTGCCGGCGGGGCTGGCCGTGGCCGGCAGCGCGGCCGGGCATTTCACCCTGGCGCAGGCGCTGGAGGATGGCGCACGGCTCGGCCGGGAGGCTGCCGCCGAGGCAGGGTTGAAGCCGGCCGTTGAGGGGCCGGTGCCGACGACCGATCCCGAGACGACGGCGCTGCAGCCGGTCTGGCGAGTGAAGGGCGCGAAGGGCAAGGCCTTCGTCGATTACCAGAACGACGTCACCGACAAGGATGTCGAGCTCGCGGCGCGCGAAGGCTTCCGGCCGGTCGAGCACCTCAAGCGCTATACCACGCTCGGCATGGCGACCGATCAGGGCAAGACCTCGAACCTCTCCGGCCTCGCCATCATGGCCGAGCAGACGGGCCGGACGATCCCGCAGACGGGAACCACGACCTTCCGGCCGCCCTATACGCCGGTGGCGATCGGCGCGCTTGCCGGCCATCACCGCGGCAAGGAGTTCCGGCCGGTGCGGCTCGCGCCGACCCATGACTGGTCGAAGGAGCAGGGCGCCGTCTTCGTCGAGTCCGGCCCGTGGCTGCGGGCGCAATACTACCCGAAGCCCGGCGAGAACGACTGGCTGACCACGGTCAACCGCGAAGTCCGGGCCGTGCGCGCCGGCGTCGGCCTCTGCGATGTCTCGACGCTCGGCAAGATCGACATCCAGGGAGCGGATGCCGCCGAATTCCTGGAGCGCGTCTACATCAACGGCTGGAAGACGCTGCCGGTCGGCAAGGCGCGCTACGGCCTGATGCTGCGCGAGGACGGCTTCGTCATGGATGACGGTACCACCTCCCGCCTCGGCGAGAGCCATTTCCTGATGACCACGACCACCGCCAATGCCGGCAAGGTGATGCAGCATCTGGAATTCTGCCATCAGGTGCTCTGGCCGGAACTCGACATCCGCATGGTCTCGGTCTCCGAGCAATGGGCGCAGGTCGCGGTCGCCGGGCCGAAGGCGCGCGAAACCCTGCGTGCCGTCGTCGATCCCGCGCACGACATCTCGAACGAGGCCTTTCCCTATCTGGCGGCGCGCACTGTTACCGTCGGCGGCGGCATCCCGGCCCGGCTCTTCCGGATCTCCTTTTCGGGCGAGTTGGCCTATGAACTCGCCGTTGCCGCCGACCATGGCGACGCGATGATGCGGGCCCTGATGAAGGCGGGCGAACCCTTCGGCATCACGCCCTACGGCACGGAGGCGCTCGGCGTGATGCGCATCGAGAAGGGCCATGTCGCCGGCAACGAGCTCAACGGCCAGACCACGGCGCGCGATCTCGGCCTCGGCAAGATGATGTCGGCGAAAAAGGACTATCTCGGCCGCCTGATGGCGGGCCGCCAGGCGCTCGTCGAGAAGGACAGGCCGTCCTTCGTCGGCTTCAGGCCGGTCGACCCGACGCAGCGCCTGCGCGCCGGAGCGCATTTCATCGGCATCGGCAAGGCGGAGATCATGGAGAACGACCAGGGTTACATGACCTCCGTCGCCTATTCCCCGCATCTGAACCACTGGATGGGGCTCGGCCTCATCAAGGGGGGCACAGCCCGCATCGGCGAGCGCGTGCGCGCCTATGATCCCGTCCGCAACGGCGATGTCGTCGTCGAGATCTGTTCGCCCGTCTTCGTCGATCCGGAAGGAGCCCGCCTCCATGGCTGAGATCGCGACCGTATCGACAGCGACCTCATGGGCGCCGCGCGGCGCCTGGGCCGGCATCGCGCAGCCCGGCTCCTTCGGGGCGGCGGGCGAGGCCGGCGTCACCGCGACCCTGCTCGACGGCTTCGGGCTGGCGACCCTGATCGCCGCGCCGGGCGCGGCGTCGGCCTTGTCGCGGACCGTCGAGGCACGGCTCGGTATCGCGCTGCCGCTGACGCCGACGATCGCCTCGGGCCAGGCTCATGACGCGATCTGGGCCGGCCCGGATCAATGGCTGCTGCGCTGCGCCTCGCGCGACGGCTTCCAGGCCCTGCTCGCCGAACTCGCTCCCCATGCCGCCGCCAGCGACCAGAGCGATGGGCGCGCCGCTGTCAGGCTCTCGGGGCCGCGTGTCCGCGATGTGCTGGCGAAGGGCGTGATGCTCGATCTCCACCCTGCGGCCTTCGCGGTGGGTGATGTCGCCTTGACCAGCATCGCCTATGTCGGCGTGCAGCTCTGGCGGCTCGCCGACGGGCCGGATGGCCCCATGTTCGAGATCATGGTCCCGCGCAGCATGGCGGGAAGCTTCTGGGCCTGGTTCACCGCATCGGCGGCGGAGTTCGGTTGCGCGGTAGCGGCGGCTCCGGCCGCAAGGCCGCGATAGGGGCCGAAACCCTGTAAAGGGCCTTCCGCTGACAGGCTTCCGAACAGGTGTGCGCAGGCTTTCTCAGCGCGGACCGATCACGTCCTGAACGGTCTCGAAGAAGCTGCGCACGAGCGGCAGGCGCTGGCGCTCGGCCCGGCAGACGATGTATTCGCCGACATCGAAATCGGCCCCGGTGATGATGATCCGCTTCAGGCCGGCCTCCGGCTTGAACTCCGCCGCGAACACCACCCCGATCCCGAAACCGAAGGAGACGGCTTCGCGCACGGCTTCGCGCGATTGCACCTCCAGCAGGTTCGAGGGCTTGATGCCGGCGAGCGAAAGCCGGCTCTCGAACACCTCCCGCGTGATCGAGCCGCGCTCGCGCAGCACGATATCCTGGCCGGCGAAGGCCTCGATCGGGATCTGGTTGTACCGCGCCAGCTCGTGCTGGTCCGAGACGAAGGCGACGAGGTCGTCCGAACGCAGCCGGACGCTGTGGATACGCGGATCGGAATTGGCTCGCGCCGTGATCGCCACGTCGGCAGCGAAATCCATGATCTGGTCGACGACTTCGGAGGAATTCCCGATCGTCAGCGAGAAGGTCAGGCCCGGATAGCGCTCGCGCATCCGCGCCAGCGCCGGCATCACATGCGTGGCGCTGTCGGCCGCGATCCGCAGATGGCCGCGCTGCAGCGTGCGGCTGCCGGCGAGAAGCGATTCCGCCTCGTCCTCCGCCGAAAACAGTTTGGTCGTGATGACGAAGAGGCTCTGCCCGAGCGGAGTGAGCTTCACCTGTCGGCCAGCGCGGTCGAACAGGCGCACGCCATAGGCATCCTCGAGCCCGCGGACCTGTGCGGAGAGAGTGGGCTGGCTGACATGGCGCGTCTTCGCCGCACCCGTAAAACTCTGTGCCTCGGCGACGGCATGGAAGGCCGACAGACCGGAATAGCTGATGGCCATCGTTTCTATAGATCCTGTCTATAGGAGATATGGAAACGATGTATTGGACCTATGTCAATGGCCCTCCTAGCTTCGCGATCATCCGCCGCAACGACATCGCGAGACCGTCATGGCCCAGGCCCGCCGCCCTGCCTCTTCCGAAACCGGTGATCCGCTCCTGCTCACGCCCGGCCCGCTGACGACAAGCAAGGCCATCAAGGAGGCGATGGTGCATGACTGGGGCTCGCGCGACGCGACCTTCGTCGGCATCAACAAGGCGGTTCTGGAAGAGCTGCCGAAGATCATCCATGGCGGCGAGGACTTCGTCACCGTGCCGATGCAGGGCTCCGGCACCTTCGCTGTCGAGGCGATGCTGACCACCTTCGTGCCGCGCGACGGCAAGATCCTGATCCTGATCAACGGTGCTTACGGCCAGCGCGCCAAGCGCATCGTCGAGATCGCCGGCCGCGCGGTCGCGGTGCATGAGACCGCCGAGGACACCCCGCCCGATCTCGCCGAGGTCGACCGCATGCTGGTGGCCGACACCGCCATCACCCATATCTTCACGGTCCATTGCGAGACGACCAGCGGCATCCGCAACCCGGTCGAGGCGATCGCCGCTCTGGCCAAGCGCCACGGCCGCCGCCTCCTGGTCGATTCGATGAGCGCTTTCGGTGCCCTGTCGCTCGACAGCCGCGAGGTCTATTTCGACGCGGTCGCCGCCTCCTCGAACAAGTGCATCCAGGGCGTTCCCGGCCTCGGCTTCGTCATCGCCCGCAAGAGCGCGCTGGCCGAGACCAAGGGCAACGCCACCACGCTGGTGCTCGATCTCCATGACCAGAATGCCGGCTTCGAGCGCACCGGCCAGTACCGCTTCACCCCGCCGATCCATGTCATCGTCGCCTTCCATGCGGCCTTGCAGGAGTTCTGGGCCGAGGGCGGCGTCGCTGGGCGCGGCGAGCGCTATGCCGAGAATGCTCGCATCCTGATCGAGGGCATGGAAGGGCTCGGCTTCCGCACCTTGCTGCCGGCCGCCCGGCAGGCGCCTATCATCGTCACCTTCCACATGCCGGAGGACAAGAACTTCGTCTTCCAGCGCTTCTACGATGCGCTGAAGGATGCCGGCTACGTCATCTACCCCGGCAAGCTGACCGTCGCCGACAGCTTCCGCATCGGCTGCATCGGTGCGCTGGGAGCGCAGGACATGCGCGCCTTCGTCGCCACAGTGTCGGATGTCCTTGATGAAATGGGCGTCGGCCTGAAGTCGGCCGCGTAAGGAGCCCTGAGATGACAATGCACACGAAGATCGGCTCGGATGTCGTTGCGAACGGTCGCGAATATTCTCGCCCGCAGCGCCCGACGGTGGTGATCTGCATGGACGGCTCGGAGCCGGCCTATATCGAGGCGGCGAGCGCCAAGGGCCTGACGCCGCATCTCGACCGGATCATGAAGGCCGGCGTCAGCACCCATGCCTATTCGGTGATCCCGAGCTTCACCAACCCGAACAATCTCTCGATCATCACCGGCCGCCCGCCAGCCTGGCACGGCATCGCCGGCAACTTCTTCTACGACCGCGAGGCCAAGGAAGAGGTGATGATGAACGATGCCCGCTTCCTGCGGGCGCCGACCATCCTCGCCGAGTTCCAGAAGGCCGGCTTCAAGGTCGCGATGGTCACCGCCAAGGACAAACTGCGCACGCTGCTCGGCAAGGGGCTCGACTTCGGTTCGGGCTCCGCCATCGCCTTCTCCTCGGAGAAGGCCGACAAGGCCAACAAGGCGGAGAACGGCATCGCGGACGTGCTCGATTTCGTCGGCATGCCGGTGCCGTCGGTTTATTCGGCCGATCTCTCGGAATTCGTCTTCGCTGCAGGCGTCAAGCTGCTGGAGACCTTCAAGCCGGACCTGATGTATCTCTCGACCACCGACTATGTGCAGCATAAGGCCGGGCCGGGCTCGGAGATGGCGGACGCGTTCTACGCCATGTTTGACTCTTATGTCGGCAAGCTCGATGCGCTCGGCTGCACGCTGGTCATCACCGCCGATCACGGCATGAACGACAAGCATCTCGCCAATGGCGAGCCGGATGTCGTCTACCTTCAGAGTCTGATGGACGAGTGGTACGGCAAGGGCACGATGCGCGTGATCCTGCCGATCACCGACCCCTATGTCGTCCACCATGGTGCGCTCGGCTCCTTCGCCACGGTCTATCTGCCCGATGGAGCCAGCCAGGAGGAGGTCGCCGCCCGCATCTCCGGGCTCGACGGCATCGCGCTGGCGGTGACCTCGGCGGAAGCCTGCGAGCGCTTCGAACTGCCGGCCGACCGGATCGGCGATGTCGTCGTCGTCTCGACCCGCCAGAAGGTCATCGGCACCTCGCCCGACAGGCACGATCTCTCGGGGCTGACCGAGCCGCTGCGCTCGCATGGCGGCATCACCGAGCAGCGCGTGCCGATGATCGCCAACCGGCCGATCACGGTGCCGCAGGGCCGCACGCTCCGCAATTTCGACGTCTTCGACGTCGCCCTGAACCTGGTGAACTGAGATGAACGCGACGGTGAAGCCGCCGGTGCGGCGCGAGGCGATGCGCATCGCCGGCAAGCTGGTCACGACCGACGACATGGTCGAGGTCAAGAACCCTTATGACGACAGCCTCGTCGGCCTGATCCCGGCCGCCCGGCCCGAGCATGTCCGCGAGGCCTTCGCCCAGGCGAAGGCGTTCAAGCCGAAGCTCTCGCGCTACGAGCGCCAGCAGATCCTGCAGAAGACGGCCGAACTGCTGCGCGACCGCAAGGAGCTCTTCGCCAAGCTGATCACGGCGGAAGCCGGTCTGTGCTGGAAGGATTCGCTCTATGAAGCCAGCCGCGCCTACGACGTCTGGTCCTTCGCGGCGCAGCTCACCATCAAGGACGATGGCGAGATGTTCTCCTGCGACATCTCGCCGAACGGCAAGGCGCGCAAGATCTTCACGACGCGCCAGCCGCTGCTCGGCGTGATCTCGGCGATCACCCCGTTCAACCACCCGCTCAACATGGTCAGCCACAAGCTGGCGCCTGCGATCGCGACCAACAACCGCCTCGTGCTCAAGCCGACCGAGTTGACCCCGCTGACCGCGCTGGCGCTCGCCGACGTGCTCTACGAGGCCGGGCTGCCGCCGGAGATGCTCTCGGTCGTCACCGGCAATCCCTCGACCATGGGCGACGCGATGATCACCGATCCCGATGCGGATCTGGTGACTTTCACCGGCTCGGTCCGCGTCGGCAAGCACATCGCCGACAAGGCCGGCTACAAGCGCATCGTGCTGGAGCTCGGCGGCAACGACCCGCTGATCGTCATGGAGGATGCCGATCTCGACAAGGCGGCCGAGCTTGCCGTCACCGGCGCGACCAAGAACTCCGGCCAGCGCTGCACGGCGGTGAAGCGCATCCTGGTGGTCGAGAGCGTCGCCGACGCCTTCTCCAGGCTGGTCGTCGAGAAGGCCAGGAAGCTGAAATGCGGCGATCCGATGGACCCCGCCACCGATGTCGGCTGCGTCATCAATGCCCGCTCGGCCGCGCTCTTCCAGGCCCGCGTCGACGATGCCGTCAGCAAGGGCGCCGAGGTGCTCTACGGAAAGCGGGCGGAAGGCGCGCTGTTCCATCCGACCGTGGTCGACAAGATCCCCTATACCTGCGAGCTGGTGCATGAGGAGACCTTCGGCCCGGTGATCCCGATCGTCCGCGTGCCCGACGACATCGCCGAGGTGATCCGGATCTCCAACTCCACCGCCTATGGTCTCTCTTCCGGCATCTGCACGAACCGCTACGATTACATCCAGCGTTTCGTCGCCGATCTCGAAGTCGGCACTGTCAATCTCTGGGAGGTTCCGGGCTACCGGATCGAGATGTCCCCCTTCGGTGGCATCAAGGATTCCGGCCTCGGCTACAAGGAGGGCGTCGTCGAGGCCATGAAATCCTTCACCAACGTCAAGACGTGGTCGATGCCCTGGACCGCGTGAAACAAGAAAAGCCAGCGCAGGCGGAGCGATCCGCCTGCGTTTTCGTCTGTCAGGGGAAGAAAACGTCGCAAGAGCGTTCAAACCAATCGAAAAACAGGGGATGAGAATATGAAGAACTGGCTTGCTTCCTGCGTCATCGGGGCTATCGCGCTCGCGCTTCCCGGCATGGCTCACGCACAGAAGACCAAGGTGACCGTCTACACCGCCCTTGAGAACGATCAGCTCGCGCCCTTCAAGGCCTCGATCGAGAAGGCCGTGCCCGAGGCGGAGGTCGTCTGGGTCCGTGACTCCACCGGCGTCATCACCGCCCGTTTCCTCGCCGAGAAGGACAATCCCCGTGCCGACATGGTGATGGGTCTGGCCGCTTCGAGTCTGCTGATGTTCGAGAAGGCCGGCCTTCTGGAGACTTACAAGCCCGCCGGCGCCGATGCGCTGAAGCCGGTCTTCCGCGACGCCAAGGAGCCCTATACCTGGACCGGCATGGACGCCTATCTCGGCGTCGTCTGCTATAATACGGCCGAGGCCAAGGGCGTGCCGGTCCCGAGCTCCTGGAAGGACCTGCTCAACCCGGCCTTCAAGGGCAAGATCGTGATGCCGCACCCGGCCTCGTCCGGCACCGGCTACCTGATGGTCGCCGGCTGGCTGCAGAGCATGGGCGAGGCCGAGGGCTGGAAGTTCATGGACGGGTTGCACGAGAACATCGGCGCCTACCTGCATTCGGGCTCGGCGCCTTGCGTCCAGGCGGCGCGCGGCGAGCGCACGATCGGGCTGGCGCTCGACATGCGCGGCGCTTCCGAGAAGACCAAGGGTGCGCCGATCGAGGTCGTGATCCCGAAAGAGGGCGTGGGCTGGGAGATGGAAGCCAGCGCCATCGTCAAGGGCTCCAAGAACCTCGCGCTTGCCAAGAAGATCGCCGACTGGTCGACGACGAAGGGCGCCAACGAGCTCTACTCCAAGACCTATGCGGTCGTTGCGGCTCCCGGAGTGGGCGCCAAGCCGGCAAACTATCCCGCCAATGCCGAAGCCGGCATGATCAAGAACGATCTCGGCTGGATGGCCGACAACCGCGACCGCGTGCTCGCCGAATGGTCGAAGCGCTATGAGTCCAAGGCGGCGCCGAAGAACTGAGC
>JAEWKP010000183.1 GCA_023393655.1 Pseudomonadota bacterium
CGCGACATCGACGCGGCCGCCGCCGACGTGCAGGCCGCGATCGCCCGCACCCAGCGGCAATTGCCGGCCGAGATGACGACCCAGCCGAGCTATCGCAAGGTGAATCCAGCCGATGCGCCGATCATCCTGCTGGCATTGAAGAGCGACGTCGTGCCGCTCTCGCAGCTCGACGCCTTCGCCCAGCAGGTGATTTCCCCGGCGCTCTCGACCGTCGACGGTGTCGCGCAGGTGCTGATCTGGGGCAGCCAGAAATATGCGGTGCGCATCCAGATCGATCCGACCGCGCTCGCCGCGCGCGGCATCGGCCTCGACGAATTGCAGCAGGCGATCACCGCGACCAATGCCAACACGCCGGTCGGCACGATCCAGAACTCGGCCCAGCAGCTCACCATTCAGGCGAAGACGCAGCTCGCCAACGCGGCCCAGTTCGCCAACGTCATCATCACCACGCGCTCGGGCAAGCCGGTCCGGCTCGGCGATGTCGCCAAGGTGATCGATTCCGTCGAGAACACCCAGACCCGCAGCACCTATGACGGCACGCCCGCGATCGTGCTCGCCGTGCAGCGCCAGCCCGACGCCAATACCGTCGAGGTGGTGGACCGGGTGAAGGCGATGATCCCGGCCTTCGAGGAGCAACTCCCCGCCGCCGCCTCGCTTTCGCTGCTCAACGACCGCTCGACCTCGATCCGTCAGGCAGTGGAGGACGTGCAGTTCACGCTGCTCTTGACCATCGCACTGGTCGTCATGGTGATCTTCGTCTTCCTGCGCCGGGTCGCCGCGACCTTCATCCCGGCGGTGGCCGTGCCGATCTCGATCATCGCGACGCTGGCGGCGATGTATCTGCTCGGCTTCTCGATCGACAACATCTCGCTGCTCGGCCTGACGCTCTCGGTCGGCCTCGTCGTCGACGACGCCATCGTCATGCTCGAGAACATCGTCCGCCACATGGAGGAGGACGGACTCTCCGCGTTCGAGGCTTCGCTGAAGGGCGCCGGCGAAATCGGTTTCACCATCATCTCGATCTCGCTTTCGCTGGTCGCGGTCTTCATTCCGGTTCTGCTGATGGGCGGCGTCATCGGCCGCATCTTCAACGAGTGCGCGGTGGTGGTGACGGTCTCGATCTTGGCCTCCGCCTTCGTCTCGCTGACGCTGACGCCGATGCTCTGCTCGCGCCTGCTCTCGGGCTATTCCGAGCATCATCGGGAGAATGCGCTCGGTCGCTGGCTGGAGAAGGGCTTCGACAAGCTGCTCGCCGGCTATGACGCTGGCCTGAAGCTTTGCCTGCGCTTCCAGCCGCTGATGCTTGTCGCCTTCTTCCTGACCATGGCCGGCAGCGTCTGGCTGCTCCAGAGCGCGCCGAAGGGCTTCTTCCCGCAGGAGGATATCGGCCAGCTCCAGGTCTCGACCGAGGCGCGGCAGGACATTTCCTTCGAGGCGATGCAGAAGCTGCAGGCGCAGGTCGCCGACATCTTCCGCAAGTCGCCTTACGTGGCCCATGTCGCGTCGACAGTCGGCGGCAATGGCGGGGGCGGCAGCGCGCTCAATGCCGGGCGGCTCTTCGTCGAGCTGAAGCCGCTCGACGAGCGGCCTCATATCCAGGCGGTGCTGGCCTCGCTCAGGCGCGATTTCGCGCAGGTGGCGGGCATCAGCACCTATATGACCCCCGTGCAGAACCTGCGCATCGGTGCGCGCTCATCGAAGAGCCAGTATCAGCTCGTCGTGCAGGGGCTCGACCAGCAGCAGATGAATGGCTGGGCTGTGCGCCTCGCCGACGCGATGAGCCGCGACCGCTCCACCTTCGTCGACGTCACCACGGACCTGCAGGACAACGCCCTGCAGGCGACCGTCACCGTCGACCGCGACAAGGCCAATGCGCTCGGCATCGGCTCCGACATCCTGCGCTCGACGCTCTATTCCGGCTTCGGCGTCCGTCAGGTCTCGACGATCTACACCGCCGGCGACAGCTACGATGTCGTCGTCGAGTTCAATCCGAACGAGCACTGGACGCCCGAGCGGCTGAACGCGATCCGCATCCGCACCAAATCCGGCACGCTGGTGCCGCTCGGCGCCATCGCCCGGATCGAGCGCACGGCCGGCCAGCTCACCGTGAACCAGCTCGGCCAGCTCCCGGCGGTCACGATCTCCTACAACCTGCCGGCCGGTGTCGCGCTCGGCGACAGCGTCAACCGCATCGCGGCGATCAAGGACGAGCTTGGCCTGCCCAAGTCGATCTCGACCACGCTCGCCGGCACCGCCAAGACCTTCCAGGATTCGCTGGCGAACCAGGGCCTGCTGATCGCCGGTGCGATCCTGACGATCTACATCGTGCTCGGCATCCTCTACGAGAGCTTCATCCACCCGCTGACGATCCTGACCGGCCTGCCATCGGCGGCGGTCGGGGCGCTGGGGGCGTTGAGGCTGTTCGACCTTGAGCTTTCGGTCATCGCCATCATCGGCCTTCTGATGCTGATCGGCATCGTCAAGAAGAACGCGATCATGATGATCGACGTGGCGCTGGTGCTCAGACGCGAGGGCAAGTCGGCGCAGGAGGCGATCCACCAGGCCTGCGTGATGCGTTTCCGGCCGATCCTGATGACGACGCTGGCCGCGCTGATGGGCACCTTGCCGATCGCGCTCGGCGCCGGTGCGAGCGCCGAATTGCGCCAGCCGCTCGGCATCGCCGTGGTCGGCGGCCTGATGATCAGCCAAGTGCTGACGCTGTTCATCACGCCCGTCCTGTTCCTCTACATGGACAGGCTCTCGGAAGGGCTGGTGAAGCTCGGCGGTTTCTTCCGCGGCACGAAGCACACTCCGCCGACGATCACGCATCCGGCGGAGTGAGCCGTTGTCCAGCCAAGAAGGGACTGCGTTGAAAACCTCTTCCGGCAGAAAGAGGGCAGGATAGGGGG
>JAEWKP010000186.1 GCA_023393655.1 Pseudomonadota bacterium
GAGCAGCCCGGTAGCTCGTCAGGCTCATAACCTGAAGGTCGTCAGTTCAAATCTGGCCCCCGCAACCAAAGTACACAGAAAGGCTCTCGCAGATTGCGGGAGCCTTTTTGCTGTCAGAGCTCAGAAAGTCTCGCTGTTCCCGAGCGGTCTTGCCGGGAGCAGGCTCTCTCCTGACAATTTCGGCTCGTGCCGCGCCTTATCTTCCACGGCCTGTTCGGAAGCGGGTGGCGCATTGCGCCCCGCGGAGGCAGGATCCGCTCGATCCTGGAGGGAGCGTCATGGCAACGGCAGCAGGCAAGATCCATATCGGCATCGGCGGCTGGGTGTTCGAGCCCTGGCGCGGGGTATTCTATCCGGAAGGCCTGCCGCAGAAACGCGAACTCGAACATGCTGCGAGCAAGCTCACCTCGATCGAGATCAACGGCACCTATTACGGCTCGCAGAAGCCAGAGAGCTTTGCCAGATGGCGCGAGGAGACGCCCGAGGATTTCGTCTTCGCGCTGAAGGGCTCGCGTTTCTGCACGAACCGGCGGGTGCTGGCGGAGGCCGGGCCTTCGGTCGAGAAATTCCTGACCAGCGGCCTGACAGAGCTCAAGCACAAGCTCGGGCCGATCAACTGGCAGTTCATGCCGACGAAGCAGTTCGATCCCGCCGATTTCGAGGCTTTCCTCAAGCTGCTGCCGAAGAAGCTGGACGGGATCACGCTGCGCCATGCCGTCGAGGTCCGGCATGACAGTTTTCGTTCTCCGGATTTCATCGCCCTGCTGCGCGCGTATGGCGTGGCCGCGATCACTTCGGCGGATGCTGATTACACGCAGATCGCTGACGTGACGGCGCCCTTCGTCTATGCGCGGATCATGGGAACCAAGGATGCCGAGCCGAAGGGCTATTCCGAGGCCGGTCTCGATCGCTGGAGCAAGGCTGCGCAGGCCTGGGCCAAAGGGGGCGTACCGGAAGGTCTGGAGACGGTCGGGCCGGCCGCCAAGGCCGGGACACGCGACGTCTTCCTCTATGTCATCAGCGGCGACAAGGTACGCAATCCCGCCGCCGCGATGGAACTGATCGCGCGGACGAAGACCTAAGCCTTATTCCGCTGCGGCGGCCTCTTGCGCCGCTTCCTGACAGGTATCGACCCATTCGGCCCGGGTCAGCTCGGCCATGCGCTCAGGCGCGATGCGCAGCGCGCTATGGGTCGAGCCGGCGGCCGGCACGACGATGTCGAAGGCCTTTAGAGAGACATCGCAATAGACCTTGAGCGGCGTGGCGAGCCCGAACGGGCAGACGCCGCCGACGGGGTGGCCGGTCAGGGTCTCGACCTCTTCCTGACCGAGCATGCGCGGCTTGCCGCCGAGCGCGGCCTTGGCCTTCCTGTTGTCGAGCCGGGCATCGCCGCGGGTGACGACGAGCACGACTTCGTCGCCGACACGCAAGGAGAGCGTCTTGGCGATCTGGCCGGGCTCGACGCCATGGGCCGCTGCGGCGAGCGGCACGGTCGCGCTGCTTTCCTTGGTGACTATGACGGCGATGTCGGGCGCGTGCGTGGCGAAGAAGGCGCGGACGGATTCGAGGCTCATCGGGCAATTCGGGAGGTCAGCCACAGGATCAGCAGGCTGGCGATCGCCGGCACACCGAAGACGACGAGGAAGATCGGCGCTTCCTCCGTCACGGTATAGCCTGCGCTGGCAACGCCGATCCAGAGATTGATCAGCGCGCCGGCGAACCAGAGCGGCAGGAAGAGTTTCACCGCAAAGGGGATCGGACGACCCGCAGAGATCGAGAGGCGCGGTGCCAGGACGAGCAGGATGCCGAGCAGGGCGAAGCCGATGCCGATGACCTTGATGGTGTGCATATGGATCAGGCCTCCTTCGCCCGCAGTGACACCGCTTCCCAGGCGGCGACCAGAATCAGGATCGCGGTCGCGGCCAGGCTGAAGCCGAGCGGCGGCAGGACTGTCCAGACGGGCGTCAGCACCGCGAGCAGCCCGAGGCCGACCAGATGGGAGAAGGGGTACCAGCCGGCCGTGATGCGCTTGAACAGCAGATTGCCGAGCAGGTAGAAGGCCGGGCCGGCCAGGACCGCAATCGCCGTCCTGCCATCGGTATGGCCGGTGGGATGGGCGATGACGAGTTCGTCGCCGACGGCGACCAGGATGATGCCGGCGACCAGCAGCACGTGCAGATAGGTATAGGCGATGCGTGCGATCCGGCCGGGGTCGTCGGAGCGTGCGATGTGGTGGCTCGCCCGTTCGGCGCCGATATGGAAATAGATCCACCACATCGCGACCGAGCTCAGGAAGGCATTGAGGAAGGCTGTCAGGTTGACGGCAGTCACCGGCAGCTTCGCGGCGGTCGCGCCGGTCATCAGAACGGATTCACCGAGCGCGATGATGATGAAGAGGGCGCAGCGCTCCGAGAGATGGCCGCCTTCGACATTCCAGTCGCTGGTGCGCGAGTGCCCAAGGCCAGGAACGCGGAAGCCGGCGGCGGGGCCGACATATTCGATGCCGAGCGCGACCAGCCAGAACCCGAAGCGCAGAGGGCCTTCGCTCAAGCCGCCGGCGATCCAGAACAGGCCGGAGCATGTCAGCCAGATCGTGATGCGCTAGAAATTGCGGTAATTGGCGGGCGAGGCGTCCTTGAGGCTCACCATCGTGAAGATCGAGCGGACGAGCTGGGCGGTGACATAGGCGCCGGCGAAGGCGAGGCCGTTCGCGCCGAAGGCCTCGGGCAAGGCGCAGGACATCACCAGCCCGAGGAACATCAGGACGAAGAGCAGGATCCGCACCGGCGGGCGCTCGGGATCGAGCCAATTCGTCACCCAGCTCGTATAGATCCAGATCCACCAGACGGCGCCAAGCAGGAAGGCAGCCTGCGCCACGCCGAGCGGGCTGAAATGCTCGAGCAGCGTATGCGAGATCTGGGTGATCGCGAAGACGAAGACCAGGTCGAAGAACAGTTCCACATAGCTGACTCTTGCATGCTGGTGTTCGACGCGCTCCCTGAGCAGCGCGCCGGGTTTGTGAGCTTTGGCCATGCTGACCCCTGTCCCCGCCGCGCGGCTTCGCGCGCGGCCCTTCAGCAAGGGTGTCCTGTGGCTTGTATCGCCGTCAATGGCGGAAGTGGCGGTG
>JAEWKP010000202.1 GCA_023393655.1 Pseudomonadota bacterium
CGCCAGCGCCGCTCCGGCCGCCGTTCCGCCGGCTCCGGCGACCGCCGCAGTCCGCGCCGGCACCGGTGACTTCGTCGTGCAGCTTGGCGCGCCGGGCAGCGATGCCGAGGCCCGCGCCACCTTCGCGGCTCTCCAGCGCAAATATCCGCAACAGCTCACCGGGCAGTCGCCGATCATCCGCAAGACCGAGCTCGCCGGGGGCAAGACCGTCTTCCGCCTGCGTGTCGGGCCTTATTCCCGCGAGGACGCGACCTCGATGTGCACGCAGCTTCAGGCTGCCGGCGGACAGTGCTTCATCGCCAAGAACTGATTTCGATCGATCCGTGACGAAACATGACGGCGGTGCCCAGCGGGTGCCGCCGTTTTCCTTTGAATCAGACGCATGACAGGGTGCGCCGTCGCGCTTGTTTCATGCGTTCGGCCATGCGAGTAGCCTCCCCAACAACGAGAGGCCTCCCCGAAGGGCAGGCTGTCTGAACGCTGGAGGTAACCCATGGATCGCCGCAAATTCGTCAAGGTCGCTGCCGCCGGTGCGGCCGGTAGCGCCGCCATCGCCGCGCCCGCCATCGCGCAGTCGCAGCCCAAGATCAATTGGCGCCTGACCTCCAGCTATCCGAAGAGCCTCGACACCCTCTATGGCATCTCGACCCATGTCGCGAAGCGCGTGGCAGAGGCGACCGACAACAATTTTCAGATCCAGGTCTTCGCGCCCGGCGAGATCGTGCCCGCGCTGCAGGCGCTCGATGCCGTCCAGAACGGCACCGTCGAGTGCAGCCATACCCTGTCGAGCTTCTATATCGGCAAGGATCCTGCCTTCGCCTTCGAGACCTCGCTGCCTTTCGGATTCAATGCCCGCCAGCAGAATGCCTGGCTCTATCAGGGCGGCGGCCTCGAGCTCTGCCGCGCCTTCATGAAGGGCTACAACATCCACACCATCCCCTCGGGCAATACCGGCGCGCAGATGGGCGGCTGGTTCCGCAAGGAGATCAAGTCGCTGGAGGACCTGAAGGGCCTGAAGTTCCGCATCGCCGGCCTCGGCGGGCGCATCATGGCGCGTCTCGGCGTGGTGCCGCAGACCATCGGCGGCGGCGACATCTATCCGGCGCTGGAGCGTGGCACACTCGACGCGGTCGAGTTCTCCGGTCCCTATGACGACGAGAAGCTCGGCTTCGTGAAGGTCGCCAAGTACTACTACTATCCCGGTTTCTGGGAGGGGAACGCCAATGTCAGCTTCCTCGCCAACCAGGACAAGTGGAACGAATTGCCGGCCTCCTACAAGGCGATCGTGGAAGCCGCCTGCGCCGAGGCCAACATGAACTGCCTGGCGAAATACGACCATAACAATCCCGACGCGCTGATTCGCCTCGCCGGCACCGGCGCCGAGCTGCGGCCCTTCCCGCAGGAGGTGATGACGGCAGCGTTCAAGGAGGCCTTCGCCATGTATGGCGAGCTCGCCGCCAGCAATGCCGCCTTCAAGACCTTCTATGATTCCTTCCTGCCGTACTGGAAGAAGGAGCAGCTCTGGTTCCGCATCGCCGAACTGCCCTTCGACGCGTTCAATGCGCAGGCCTACCAGCAGGTGAAGTGAAGAAATCCTCCTGTCCGGGAGGCGTCATTCCGGACAAGCCGCGTCAGCGGCGCCGATCCGGAATCCATCATAAGGCGCTGCGCTCTACGATGGATTCCGGGTCTCCGCTTCGCTCCGCCCGGAATGACGGCGGAGGAGGCGAAAACCGCATTTGCCTTTTTGGGCCGATGTCGTAACCCGATGTCATGACATCGCGCGCCTTCATCGCCGGCTGCCTCGGCACGAGCCTCACTGCGGACGAGCGGGCCTTCTTCCGCGATGCAAGGCCCTGGGGCTTCATCGTCTTCAAGCGCAACACGCAGACGCCCAAGCAGGTCGCGGCGCTGACCGCCGAGATGCGCGAGACGGTCGGCTGGCACGCGCCGATCCTGATCGATCAGGAGGGCGGCCGGGTCCAGCGCATGGGGCCGCCGAACTGGCCGAAATACCCGTCGGCCCGCGCCTTCCTGGCGATCAACGACCCCATCCGCCAGCGCGAGATCGTCCGGCTCAACGCCCGGTTGATGGCGCATGACCTGAAAGGTGTCGGCATCGATGTCGACTGCCTGCCGGTTCTAGACGTGCCGGTCGCCGGCAGCCATGACGTGATCGGCGACCGCGCCTATGCCCATGACCCCGATCAGGTGGCGCGGCTCGGCCGGGCGGCAGCCGAGGGGTTGATCGCCGGCGGCGTGCTGCCTGTGGTCAAGCATATGCCCGGCCATGGCCGGGCGCGCGCCGACAGCCACCACGACCTGCCGATCGTCGATGCCTCGCTGGACGAGCTTCGGGCGCATGATTTCCGGCCGTTCCGGCATCTCGCCGACATGCCTATGGCGATGACGGCGCATCTCGTCTTCACCGCGCTTGATCCCAAGAACCCGGCGACGATCTCCCGCAAGATCGTGCGCGAGATCATGCGCGGCGAGCTCGGCTTCGACGGGCTGATCATGACCGACGACATCTCGATGAAGGCGCTGTCGGGCTCGTTCGAGGCCAAGTCGCGGGCTGCGATCCGCGCCGGCGTCGACGTCATCCTGCATTGCCACGGCATCATGGACGAGATGATCGCCGTCGCCGGGGCCGTGCCGGAGATGACGGGAGCGCGTGCCCGCCGCGCCGCAGCCGCGCTCGGCCGTATCCGGCACGAGCCGGAGCCGGTCGATCTGGAAGCCGCGCGTGCCGAGATCGCCGCCGCGCTTGCTTTGAGCGCCTGAACGGCCGAATCTGCATCTTCGGGGATGACAGGTGGGGCAGGGCCTTCGATGACGGCCGAATTGCCATTCGAGGAAGACCGCGCCGGGCGCTCGGGCGAGCCTTCGCTCGTCGTCGATGTCGACGGCTATGAGGGGCCGCTCGACCTGCTGCTCGATCTCGCGCGCCGGCAGAAGGTCGATCTGCACCGCATCTCGATCCTGGCGCTGGCCGAGCAATATCTCGCCTTCGTCGAGGAGGCACGGGCGCTGCGTCTCGAACTCGCCGCCGATTATCTGGTGATGGCGGCCTGGCTCGCCTATCTCAAGTCGCGCCTGCTGCTGCCGGAGCCGCCCAGGGGCGAGGAGCCGAGCGCCGCCGACCTTGCGACCGCGCTGGCGCTGCGCCTGCGCCGGCTGGAGGCGATCCGCGCCGCCGCGAACAAGCTTTCGGCGCGCGAGCGGCTGGGGCAGGACGTCTTCGCTCGCGGTGCGCCTGAGGAGATCGTGGCCGGCTCCCGGCCGGTCTGGGAGGCCGAGCTCTACGACCTGCTCGCCGCCTATGCCCAGCAGCGGCAGAAGCGGGTGCAAGGCCATATCTCGGTCGGGCACCGCGTCGTCTGGTCCCTGGTCGAGGCACGCGAGGCGCTGCAGCGGCTGGTCGGGGAGGCCGGCGACTGGACGGAGCTCGACAGCTATCTGACACAGTACATGGCCGCGCACGGCCTGCCCGTGCGGGAGATGCGGGCGACGGTGCAGGCCTCTGCGCTGTCGGCGATGCTGGAGATGGTGAGGGAAGGGGTGCTCGACCTCAGGCAGGACAATGCCTTCGCGCCGATCGAGGTGCGCCGCCGCTCGGCCCGGCCGCAGGGGCTGCCCTTCGCCAAGGATGCTTCATGACCGGGGCGTCGGTCGAACACGAGGATGCCGAGGCCGATGGCGGGGCGGAAGCCTTTTCGCAGGCGGTTCGCGTGGTCGAGGCCTTGCTCTTCGCTTCGGCCTCGCCGCTGACGGCCGAGGTGCTCGGCCGGGCGATTCCCGCCGGTATCGCGATCGAGCAGGTGCTGGCCCGGCTCGTCGAGAGCTACGCACTGCGCGGGGTCAATCTGCGCCAGGTCGCCGGCGGCTGGGCCTTCCGGACGGCGCCGGACCTTGGCTACCTCCTCGCGGCCGAGGCCGAGCCGCCGCGCCGGCTGTCGCGGGCCGCGCTCGAAGTGCTGTCGATCATCGCCTATCACCAGCCGGTGACACGGGCGGAGATCGAGGAGATCCGCGGCGTCGCCACCGCCAAGGGCACGCTCGACATCCTGCTGGAGGCGGGCTGGGTCCGCCTGCGCGGGCGGCGGCGCTCGCCGGGCCGGCCGATTACTTACGGCACGACCCCGGGGTTCCTCGACCATTTCGGACTGGATCGCATCGACGACCTGCCGGGGCTGGAGGAGCTGAAGGGCACGGGCTTCATCGAAGGGCGCCTGACGCGCGACCTTGCCGTGCCGGTTCCCGACGACGATCCGGGCTTGCGCGACGACGAGGACCCGCTCGGCGACCTGTTCGGTCCGCTTGACGACGGCGAGGGCGGGCCGCAACAGGGGTGAAGGACCCGGCCACCGGCCGGGGCGGAACGGCCGGAGCGGTATCGACCTTGGCGGAAACCAAATCAGGATGGCTCGGCTGGGGCCGGCGCGGCACGGCCGGCGCGGCGATCCCGATGGCGCTCGGCTTCGAGAACGTGACGCAGCGCTTCGGCGCGGTGACGGCGCTGTCGCATGTCTCGCTCTCCATCAAGCCCGGCGAGATCGTCGCGCTTCTCGGCCAGTCCGGCTGCGGCAAGACGACGCTGCTCAGGCTCGTGGCCGGGGTCGAGCGGCCAAGCGCGGGGCGCGTGCTGCTGGAGGGACGCGACGTCTCGGCGCCCGAACGCTTCGTCGAACCCGAGCATCGCGGCGTCGGTTTCGTGTTCCAGGACTATGCGTTGTTTCCGCATCTGAGCGTGCGCGACAATGTCCGCTTCGGCCTGCGCGGTCAGGCGGCAGCTGCGGCCGATGCGACCGCCTTGCGGGCGCTGGCGCGCGTCGGGCTCGCCGACCTCGCCGATTCCTATCCGCATATGCTCTCGGGCGGCGAGCAGCAGCGCGTGGCGCTGGCGCGCGCCATCGCGCCGCGGCCGGGCGTGCTCCTGATGGACGAGCCCTTCTCCAATCTCGACCGGCGCCTGCGTGACGTCGTACGCGACGAGACCGCAGCCCTGCTGGAGGAGACCGGCGCCACCTCGATCATCGTCACGCATGATCCCGAGGACGCGATGCGCATCGCCGACCGGATCGTTCTGATGCGGGCCGGGCGGATCGTCCAGATCGGCACGGGCGAGGAGCTCTACCGGCGGCCGGCCAGCCTCTTTGCCGCCCGATTTTTCTGCGATCTAACCGAGGTCGAAGGCCGGGTCTCGAATGGAGCGGTCGATACGCCGTTGGGCCGCTTCGCGGCGCCGGGCATCGCGGAGGGAGCTATGGCGGTCGCCTGCATCCGGCCGCATCGCGTCCGCATCGTGCCGAAGGGCTATTACCTGCGCGGACGGCTGACGGGCCGGCGCTTTCTCGGGGAGGCTGACCATCTGCAGGTGATGGTGGACGGCTTCGACCGGGCCTTGTCGGTTCGCGCGCCGCTCTCCGGCGAGATCACGGTGGGCGACGAAATCGGGGTCGAGATTCCGTCGGACGAAGTCCTTGTGTTTCCGGCCGCGGATCAATAGGTTCCGCCGCCGAACGATCGACCGGGCCAGGATTTGGTTGGGGCCATTCCCCGGTCGACGCAATTTCGGAGGAGTTTCGCCATGGGTGGCGTGAGCATTTGGCACTGGATCGTCGTCGGCGTCATCGTGATGCTGCTGTTTGGACGCGGCAAGGTGTCCGAGCTGATGGGCGATGTCGCCAAGGGCATCAAATCGTTCAAGAAGGGCATGGCCGAGGATGACGAGGCGACGCCGACGGCGACGAACGTCGACCCCAAGGTGATCGACCAGACGAAGGCCGACAACGCTGCCGCCCAGGCCCAGGCCAAGGCCGAGCACAAGGCCTGATGCCGCTGCACCCCTCTGGGGTGCAGGCTTGAGAGGACGAGCCGTCGATGTTCGACAACGCCTGGAGCGTGATGGTGCTGATCGGAGCGGTAGCGCTCGTGGTGATCGGCCCGAAGGACCTGCCCAAAGCCCTGCGGACCGTCGGCCAGACGGTCGCCCGGGTGCGACGCATGGCGTCGGAGTTCCAGGGGCAGTTCAACGAGGCGATGCGCGAGGCCGAACTCTCCGATCTGAAGAAGCAGGTCGAAGATGTCGGCGGGTCGGTGTCGAACTCGCTGAATACCGATTTCAAGCCGATCGATTCCCTCAAGGACTTCGAAACCTCCAAGCCCGACGAGACAGCGCTGAAGGAGGCCGAGACCCAGCTCGCCTCGCTCCCGCCCCCGGAGCCGCTGCCGCCCGTCGAGATCGGCGCTGATGCGCCGAAGCCCGCCG
>JAEWKP010000213.1 GCA_023393655.1 Pseudomonadota bacterium
GAGCAGCCCGGTAGCTCGTCAGGCTCATAACCTGAAGGTCGTCAGTTCAAATCTGGCCCCCGCAACCAAAGTACACAGAAAGGCTCTCGCAGATTGCGGGAGCCTTTTTGCTGTCAGAGCTCAGAAACCAATCCCCCCAAGCTTCCGCAGGCGGCTGGAACGCGTCGGCGCTCGCAACGGCTCTCGATGCCGTATGGCGATGCTTCGGCCACCGTCCTCTCCGGCCGCCAAGCACATTCTGCAACAACAGTTGACAGGCGCCCGGTCTCGTAACATCTAGAGTTCCATGAATCGAGATGGCCGATTGTCCGGGGTGCTGCACGTCCTGCTGCATATGGCGGAGCACGATGCGCCGGTCACGTCCGAAGCGCTCGCGCGGATGATGAGAACCAACCCCGTTGTCATCCGCCGCGTTATGGCCGGCCTGCGTGATCGAGGCTTCGTGCGCTCCGAAAAGGGGCATGGTGGTGGATGGATGCTCGCTCGCGAGCTCGCAGCGATCACCTTGCGCGATGTCTATGACGCCATCGGATCGCCGGGGCTTTTTGCGATCGGTCATCGCAGCGAGGCGCCGGAATGCGCGGTCGAACAGGCCGTCAACGCGGCGCTTGACGACAGCCTGCGCGATGCCGAGGCGCTCCTGCTGACCTCGTTCCAGCGGATCACCCTGGCAGCGCTGAGCGCGGATTTTCAGCATCGTCTGGTGCAGTGCCAGCCGCGGCCGTCTCAAGGGCACAAGCATGCCGGCTGAGCACCAGGTCCAGGACGGGCGCGTCCTGAAGCACTTTTCCGATCCCGGGGCGGTCGCTCGCTATCTCGACGGGCCGCGACAGTTCGTGCCGGGCCTCGATGCGCTGCACCGCATGACGGGAATTCTGCTGGCCGAAAGCGCTCCCGGCGACGCAAAAATTCTCGTGCTCGGCGCCGGTGGGGGCGCCGAGATCCGCGCGCTGGCCGATGTCCATCCGAACTGGACCTTCGTCGGCGTCGATCCGGCGGCCGCAATGTTGCGCCTGGCCAGGCAGACTGTCGGCGAATACGGCGACCGGGTCGAACTCGTCGAAGGATATGTCGAGGATGCGCCCGAAGGCCCGTTCGACGCCGCCCTTTGCCTGCTGACGCTCCACTTCCTCGCCGCTCCCGAGCGCGAGCGGACTGTTCGGCAGATCCATGCGCGGCTTCGGCCGGGAGCGCCATTTGTCGCTGCCCATGCAAGCTTTCCGCAGGCGGGTCGGGAGCGCGAGATCTGGCTCGATCGCTATGCCGCCTACCCGATCGCCTCCGGCGCCGATCCCGAGCAGGTACGCAACGCCCGTGCTGCCGTCGCGGCAAGCCTCAACAGCCTGTCTCCCGAGCAGGACGAGGCCATCCTGCGCGCCGCGGGCTTTGCCGATGCCAGCCTGTTCTATGCGGCCTTCACATGGCGCGGCTGGATTTCACACGCCTGATACGGGTTCAATCCCGGTCGGCATGCCCATCCAGAGGCCGTCGGGGCCAACGACGACGATCGTCTACCCGCCGGACGTGTCGATCATCGCCGCCGCTCGCGGAAGCCCATCGGCTGTAGCCGGGTGTCGGGTTCGTCGTGCCGGGAGGAGCCGGTCGAAGCAGCTGCGCGGTCAGGTCCCGCAGAACGTTGCCAGCACACGCTCATGGGCGGCGGGAGGCAGCGCGTAGTGCTCGCGTCCGGGCTGCTTGTCATAGGGGCGGGACAAGACGGCATGGAGCTCTTCGAAGGGTGCGAAATCCTGCCGCTCGACTGCGGCCTCGATCACGGCTTCGACCCGGTGATTGCGGGGGATGAAGAGCGGATTGACGCGGCGCATTGCACGCTGCCGAAGCTCGTCCGGTCTGTCCTCCTTCGACAGGCGCACGCGCCAGCGGCCTTCCCAGTCATCGAATGCAGCAGGGTTGGCGAACAGGTCGCGGCAGGCGCGCCCGTCCTCCGGCGCGGAGGCATCTTCGCTCAATCCGCGAAACACCAGGGTGAAATCCGCCTGCCCAAGCTGCATCGTCTCGAGCAGCGACCGGATGAGCGCGATATCCTCGGGGTCTTCGCTGGCGAGACCGAGCTTTCGGCGGAAGCCGGCGATCATCTCCGTCTGAATCTGCCGATCGAAATCGTTGAGCGCATCCTGCGCGAGCGTCACCGCCTTGTCCTGGTCGTCGGCCAGGAGTGGAAGCAGCGCCTCGGCGAGACGCGTCAGGTTCCATCGGGCGATCGGCGGCTGGTTGGCATAGGCGTAGCGCCCCTGTTCGTCGATCGAGCTGAAGACGGTCGCCGGATCGTAGGCATCCATGAAGGCGCAGGGGCCGTAATCGATGGTTTCGCCGGCCACCGACATGTTGTCCGTATTCATCACGCCATGGATGAAGCCGATCAGCATCCAGCGCGCGACCAGCCCGGCCTGCGCGGCGATGACGGCCTTCAGCAACGCAAGATACCGATCCTCGCGGCCCGACAGGTCGGGATAGTGCCGCGCGATGACGTGGTCCGCGAGCAGGCGCAGGGCCTCGATATCGCCGCGCGCCGCGAAATACTGAAAAGTGCCGATCCTGATATGGCTGGAGGCGACGCGGGTCAGGATGGCGCCTGGCAGAAGCGCTTCCCGCCGCACGGTTTCGCCAGTGGTGACCGCCGCGAGCGCCCGGGTCGTGGGCACGTCCAGGGCGGCCATGGCTTCGCTGAGGATATACTCGCGCAAGACCGGCCCCAGCGCGGCGCGGCCGTCTCCCCGGCGCGAGAACGGGGTCGGGCCTGCGCCCTTGAGCTGGATGTCCCGGCGCCGGCCGTGGCGATCCACGACCTCCCCGAGCAGGATGGCGCGCCCGTCGCCGAGCTGTGGGCTGAAACCGCCGAATTGATGCCCCGCATAGGCTGTCGCGATCGGATGCACGCCGTCGATCAGGCTGTTGCCTGCCAGCATCGCGAGGCCGGCAGGGCTTTTGAGCCAGTCCGGATCAAGGCCGAGCTCGGATGCCAGCGGCGCATTCAGCCGGATGAGCCGGGACTCTGCCACGGCGGTCGGATTCACCACCGCGTAGAAGCGCTCGGGCAGGCGGGCATAGGAGTTGTCGAAGTGAACCGTCATCCATTGTAGATATGGGCGATCGGCCGGCGCGCAACAACACCGCGATTGTTGCGGCGGGCGCGGTTTGAACGGGGGCCCGACGGGTTCTGCGTCAGGGCGCGGGCCTGTATGTCCGTTGTCGCCGTGCCATGCGCGATTGACAACGGAAACCAGGATATTTCAAACTTAAAATATCGAGATCGCTGAGGGGCGACGTTATGCGGGTCATCATTGTCGGCGGCGGTATCGGCGGATTGACGCTGGCCTTGATGCTTCATGCCCGTGGCATCGGCGCGACCGTCTACGAGCAGTCCAGCGAAATCCGCGAGGTCGGCGTGGGCATCAACACCCTGCCGCATGCGATTCGCGAGCTGGCCGATCTCGGCCTGCTGCCGGCACTCGACGCGGCCGGCATCCGTACGCGCGAATTGCATTACATGAACCGCTTCGGGCAGACGGTGTGGAGCGAACTGCGCGGCCTGCACGCAGGCGCGCCGGTGCCGCAATTCTCGATCCATCGCGGCAGGCTGCAATGCGTCATTCGTGACGCGGTCGCCGAGCGGCTGGGCGCGGATGCGATCCGGACCGGTCGCCGCCTGCAAGGCTTCATTCAGGACGAAGGCGGCGTCACCGCCCATTTCAGCGATACCCGCTTCGGCGAGGCCGGCGAGACCGTGCGCGGCGACATCCTGATCGGCGCCGACGGCATTCATTCCGCCGTGCGCGCCTTCTACTTCCCGAACCAGGGGCCGCCGCGCTGGCAGGGCGTGCAGATGTGGCGCGGCGCCTGCGATTGGCCGACCTTCCTCGATGGCGAGAGCATGATCATCGCAGGCGGCATGGCCGGCAAGCTGGTGCTCTATCCGATCGGCAAGGGCGCGACGCCGCAGACGCGCCTGACCAACTGGGTCGTGAATATCCGCACCGGCGATCCGGAAAAACCGCCGCCGAAGGAGGCCTGGTCCAAGCCCGGCCGCTTGGAGGACGTGCTGCCCTTCGCCAAGCGCTTCAGCGTGCCCGGCATGGATATCCTCGGGCTGGTCCGCGCGACCTCCACCTTCTGGGAATACCCGATGTGCGACCGCGATCCGCTGCCGCGCTGGACCCACGGCCGCGTCACGCTGCTCGGCGACGCCGCCCATCCGATGTATCCGGTCGGTTCCAACGGCGCTTCCCAGGCGATCCTCGATGCGCGTTGCCTCGCCGACTGGCTGGCGAGGGCCGAGCATCCGCGCCAGGCGCTGGCGGCCTATGAATCCGAGCGCCTGCCGGCGACGGCGGAGGTGGTGGCGATGAATCGGGTCGGCGGGCCGGAGCGGGTCATCGATGCCGTCGAAGCTCTGGCGCCGCAAGGCTTCTCGGATATCGATCAGGTCCTCGACCAGGCCGCGCGCGAGCAGATCGTCAAGGGCTATGCCGGCAAGGCCGGTTTCTCGGCCGAGCAGTTGGCGCGGAAGAAATAGCGTAGCAAGGGCGCCGTCATTCCGGGGCGCCGCAAAGCGGTGAACCCGGAATCCGCGGGCAGGACCACTACAATTCCGTCATGGTCGGCCTTGTGCCGACCATCCCCGTCTTCCTTCATGTCATGCGGTGTTCGAGACGTGGATGCTCGCCACAAGGGCGAGCATGACGGCTTGGTTCCGCAAGCAAGCGTTGGATGGAGCGCCTTGCCCTCAACCCGCATCAGGCGGAGGCGGCAGGAAATCGACCTCGTGCTTGGCCGCGAGCGCGACGACATCGGCCGGCTTCTGCTCGGCCATCGAATGCAGGCCCCAGAACAGATCGTAGAGCCGTGCCGTCGGCGAGACCCAGAACAGGCACTTCACCGTTGCGTCGCTCTTGTTGAACAGGCCGTGCGGGATATTGCGCGGCAGGCGGATCAGGTCGCCGGCGGTGGCGAAGCTCTCCTTGCCGTCGAGCAGCAGGTCGAGCCGGCCCTCCAGCATGTAGATGAACTCTTCCTGCGTCGTGTGGATATGCGGCGGCACGAAGGTGCCGGGCGGCAGGGTCGCATGCCATGAGAAGCTCTCCTCCGTCAGCGTCTTCGGCACATAGGTCTGGCCGAGGATGCGCCAGGAAATGCCCTCCAGGCCTTCATTGGCGCGCGTCACGCCGGCTGTCAGCGGGTTCATGGTTTGGCTCTCCTCGTCTCTCCCGGCACGCTGGCCGGATGGCGGTGGCGTGATCTGCTAGAAGTGCAGGAAGCGGTCCTTGACGGCACTGTCGCTGCGCAGTTCGGCGCTGGAGCCGCGCCAGACGACGCGCCCCTTCTCCAGCACGACATGGCGATCGGCGATCCGGACCAGCGCATCGACGTTCTTGTCGATCACGAGGATCGACTCGCCTTCCGCCTTCAGGGCCGTCAGGCAGTTCCAGATCTCCTCGCGGATCAGGGGGGCCAGCCCCTCGGTCGCCTCGTCGAGGATGATCAGCTTCGGATTGGTCATCAGCGCCCGGCCGATCGCCAGCATCTGCTGCTCGCCGCCGGAGAGCTGGTTGCCGCGGTTCTCCCGCCTCTCCCTGAGGCGCGGGAAGAAGGCGTAGATGCGTTCGAGGTCCCAGCGCTTCTTGCCGGAGCGGTCGGCGGCGGTCGCGATCAGGTTCTCCTCGACCGAGAGCGTCGGGAAGATCTGGCGGCCTTCCGGCACGAGGCCGATCCCGGCCTGCGCGATGCGGAAAGGCGCGGCGCCGGTCAGGTCGCGCCCGCCGAAGGCGATCTTCCCGGCGCGCGTCGGCAACAGGCCCATGATCGAGCGCACCGTGGTGGTCTTGCCCATGCCGTTGCGGCCGAGCAGGGTCACGACCTCGCCTTCGCCCACCGTGAAATCGACCCCGAACAGGATCTGCGCCTCGCCATAGCCGGCATCGAGCCCTTCGACGCTGAGCATCGCTAGCCCTCCTCGCCGAGATAGGCCTGCCGCACCGCCGGATCGGCCCGGACGGCGGCGGGCGCGCCCGAGGCGATGACGCCACCATAGACCAGCACGGTGACGCGGTCGGCGAGCGCGAAGACGGCACTCATGTCGTGCTCGACCAGCAGCATGGCGAAGCGGCCTTTGAGGCCGTTCAGGAGTGCGATCAGGCGCTCGCCTTCTTCATGCCCGACGCCAGCGAGCGGCTCGTCGAGCAGGATGAGCCTGGGCTGCAGCGTCAATGCCATCGCGATCTCCAGCGCACGCTTCTCGCCATGGGAGAGGCTGCCTGCAGGGGCATGGGCACGCTCGGTGAGGCCAACCGCTTCGAGCGCCTCCCAGGCAGGGCCGTTGAGCGCCTCGTCGCTGGCCGCGTCGCGGAGGAGCGAGAGCGGCCCAGCACTATGCGCCTGCACGCCGAGCGCGACGTTCTCCAGCGCCGAGAGCGAAGGAATCGTCGAGGTGATCTGGAACGTGCGCGCGAGCCCGGCGCGCGCCCGCGCCTGCGGCGGCAGGCGAGTGATGTCTTGCCCGTCGAACAGGATCGCGCCGGCATCCGGCTTCAACGTGCCGGAGATCTGGTGGACCAGTGTGGTCTTGCCGGCGCCGTTCGGACCGATCAGCGCGTGCAGTTCGCCCGGCGCGATGGTGAGGTCGACGCCATTGGTGACCTTGAGTGCACCGAATGACTTGGCGAGGCCTTTGAGTGCGAGCGCCGGCTCAGCCATCGCGGCGCCCCTTGAGCTTGTTGGCGATGCCGGCGATGCCGCCATGGGTGAACAGCACGAAAAGCACGATCAACGGCCCGAAGATGATCTTCCAGTTATGCGTCAGCGACGAGAGCACGTCCTCGGTGACGAGGAAGGCAAGCGCGCCGAGGATCGCGCCATAGAGCGAGCCGACACCGCCGAGCACGACCATGAAGATCAGTTCGCCCGAGCGCGGCCAGGACATGTAGGCGGGGCTGACAAAATCGGTCTGGTTGGCGAGCAGGAAGCCCGACAATCCCGCCATCATGCCGCTGATCACATAGGCGCCGAGCCGGACATGGTTCACGTCGTAGCCGGTGACGGTGACGCGCACGGCATTCTCGCGCGCCGCCCTGAGCAC
Organism: Pseudomonadota bacterium; assembly: GCA_023393655.1. GTDB lineage: Bacteria > Pseudomonadota > Alphaproteobacteria > Rhizobiales > Beijerinckiaceae > Allobosea. Next base: position 7,094 of record JAEWKP010000213.1, read on the forward strand.
GCGCCCGAAGCGCGAGGAGACGATGCGACGTGCCAGCCAGTAGCAGAAGGCCAGCGTGCCGAGCGCGATGTAATAGAAGCCGGTGCGGTTGCCGAAGATGTCCCGCCCGAAGAGCGTGCTCTTTTCGTAGAGGGTCAGGCCGTCATCGCCGCCATAGGCCGAGAGCGCCTGTGCGAAATAGAAGGCCATCTGCCCGAAGGCCAGCGTGATCATGATGAAGGCGACGCCGCGCGTGCGCAACGAGATGGAGCCGGTCACTGCCGCGAAGACGGCGCAGGCGAGGAGGATGACCGGCAGCGCCACCAGCAGCTCGGTCTGGCCTTCGGTGATCAGGATGCCCGCCCCATAGGCGCCGATGCCGACGAAGGCGGCGTGGCCGAAGGAAATCAGCCCGCCGATCCCGAGGACGAGGTCGAGCGACAGTGCCGCGATGGCAAAGATCATCGCCCGCGTCACCAGCGTCAGCCAGTGTCCGGGCAGGCCGAGCGCTGAGGCCAGCGGCAGCAGGGCAAGCAGGAGAAAGATGACCAGCGGTGCGAGCCGGCGGGCAAGGGGCGTCGGGGGCCGCACCGCGGTCACGGGGCTGGGTGCCGAAGGAGCGCTCGCCATGCTCACGAACGTCCCTTGGCCGGGAGCAGGCCTTCGGGCCGGACGAACAGAACGGCGGCCATCACCAGATAGATCAGCATCGAGGAGAGCGCGGCGCCGGTTGCGCGCGCCGAGGCCGGCGCCATGAACAGCCGGAGCAGGTCGTTCATGGAGGAGCGGCCGAGCGTGTCGACGAGCCCGACGATCAGCGCGCCGACGAAGGCGCCGCGGATCGAGCCGATGCCGCCGACGACGATGACCACGAAGGCGAGGATCAGCACCGTGTCGCCCATGCCGGGCTCGACCGAGAGGAGCGGCGCCGCCATCGCCCCGGCAAAGCCGGCGAGCATGGTGCCGAAGGCGAAGACGACCATGAACAGCTTGCGGATATCGACGCCGAGCGCCGAGACCATCGGCGCGTTCGAGGCGCCGGCTCGAAGCAGCATGCCCGCACGCGTCTTCTCGACCACGAACCAGAGCAGCGCACCAACGCCCAGGCCCGCGGCGATGAGCGCGAAGCGGTAGACGGGGTAGAGGATGCCGTCCATCAGCCGGACATTGCCGGAGAGGAATTCCGGCACCGGCACCGAGAGCGGCGCCGCCCCCCAGATCATCTTCACAGCCTGGTTGAGCAGCAGGATCAGCCCGAAGGTCGCCAGCACCTGATCGAGATGGTCGCGTTCATAGAGATGCCGGAAGACCAGGAATTCGAGCGCAAGCCCCAGCAGCAGTGCGGTTGCAAGCGCGAGTACCAGTCCCAGCAGGAAGGAGCCGGTCAGGCTGACAAAGGTCACGGCGAGATAGGCGCCCAGCATGTACTGGACGCCATGGGCCAGGTTGATGAAGTCCATCACCCCGAAGACCAGCGTCAGCCCGGCCGCGACCAGGAACAGCAGGACGCCGAACTGGAGCCCGTTCAGGAGCTGGACGATCAGGAGGCTGAGAGTCATGGAAGGTGCTGTCGCCTGTTCACTCAGGGCACGGGCCGTTGCACGGAAGGCAATCGCATAAGCCCGTCATGCTCGCCCTTGTGGCGAGCATCCACGTCTTGAACGCGGCCTTTGACCAGCGAAGACGTGGATGGTCGGGACAAGCCCGACCATGACGGCGGACGGATAGCGTCAGAGATATCTGACGCTTTGCCTTACTTCAGTGCGCAATCCTTGGCGTGCGGATCGGCGTAGTCGCTGAACACCTTCTGGGCGATCTCGGTCTGGAACTTGCCATCGGCGCGCTTGGCGACCTTGACGAGATAGAAGTCCTGGATCGGGTAGCCGTTGGTGTTGAACTTGAACTTGCCGCGCAGCGAGGTGAAATCGGCCTTCTTGATCGCCTCGCGCAGCTTGTCGGGGTTGCCGGTGCCGCCCGCCGCCTTCACGGCGGAATCGATCAGCATCGCCGCGTCGTAGGACTGCTGGGCATAGGAGCCGGGCACGATCTTGTAGGCGGCCTCATAGGCTTTGACGAAATCCTTCGTCTGCGCGTTGTCCATGTTGGGCGCCCAGGTCATGCCGCCATAGAGGCCGACCGCGGCATCCTGCTGGGCCGGCAGGGTCGATTCATCGACCGTGAAGGCGGAGAGGAACGGGATCTTGCCCTGCAGGCCGGCCTGCGACCACTGCTTGACGAAATTGACCCCGAGCCCGCCGGGCAGGAAGGCGAAGACGACATCCGGCTTGGACGAGGCGATCTTGGCGAGATCGGCCGAGAAATCCATCACGTTCAGCGGCGCATAGACCTCGTCGACGATCTCGCCCTTGAAGTAGCGCTTGAAGCCGGCGAGCGAGTCCTTACCCGCCTGATAGTTCGGCGCGATGATGTAGGCCCGCTTGTAGTTCTGGTCCTGCGCGTATTTGCCGAGAACTTCGTGCACCTGGTCGTTCTGGTAGGAGGTGACGAAGAAGTTCTTGTTGCAGGCCTTGCCGGCCATGGTCGAGGGGCCGGCGTTCGGGCTGATCAGGAAGGCGCCGGAATCGAGCACCGGCTTGGCGATGGCGCCGAGGATGTTGGAGAAGACCGGGCCGACGACGAAGGCCGGCTTCTCGCTCTCGACGAACGAGCGCACGCGCTCGACCGCGACATCGGGCTTCAGCTCGTCGTCGATCACGGTGATCTTGACTGGGATGCCGCCGAGCTTGCCGCCGTTCTTGTCGACCGCGAGCTGGAAGCCGTCGCGGACCTGCTGGCCGAGCGAGGCGGCCGGGCCGGTCAGCACGCTGACCACGCCGATCTTGATCGGCTCCTGTGCCTGTGCGGACGCGATGGACAGCGCCAGCGCGCCGCAACCGAGTGCCAGACCGAACCTGAATGCCGTCATCGATGCTCTCCCGGACGAAGTTGAAGCGCGGCCCCGTTCCCTTGGATTTCTTCGGCTCGCGCGGGCCATAATGTTTCAAGCTTAAAATATCTGCAAGTCGCAGTTTACGGAAATTTCGCGAGGTCTCCAAGGCGGATGGTGCGGCTTTGCATGCCGCTGCCCGCAGCGCCGGCGCGGCTTCCCGGAACGCGCGCCGTGCTGTTCAATGATCGCGCCATGACGGATATCGAAAGTCGGTTGCCATGATCCTGGTCTGTGGGGAAGCGCTGGTCGACCTGTTCGCCGGTGCGGGCGAGGGTGGCGAGATGCCGGCGCGGATCGTGGCCGGAGGCTCGCCCTTCAACGTCGCGATCGGCCTGGCCCGGCTCGGCGTCGAGGCCTCCTTTCTCGGCGGCGTCTCGCGCGACGGCTTCGGCACGCTGCTCGCCGATCTGCTGGCGCGGGAAGGAGTCGATTGTCGCCATCTGGTCCGGACGGAGCGGCTCACAACGATTTCGGTCGTGGCGACCGGCAAGGACGGCCATCCCAGCTATTCCTTCCATGGCGAAGGCGCCGCTGACCGTTCGCTTACCCTTGCCGACCTGCCGCCGGTTCTGCCGGACACGGTCCGGGCACTGATCTTCGGCTCCTACACGATGGCGGTCGAGCCGGTCGGATCGGCCTTCGCGGCATTGGCCGAGCGGGAACGCGGCCGGCGCGTCATCAGCGTCGACCCCAACCTGCGCCCCAGCGTGCTCGGCGACATGTCCGGCTGGCATCAGGCGGCAGAGCGCTTCTATCGGGCGGCGACGATGATCAAGGCGAGCGACGAGGACATTCGCATTGCCTGGGATGGACAATTCACCATGGCCGAGGCCGCTGCCTATTGGCTCGATCTCGGTGCACGGCTTGTCGTCGTCACGCAGGGCGACGAGGGCGCCACGGCTTTTTCCGCGGCCGGCCGGGTTTCCGTGCCGGGCCACGCGGTTGCGGTGCAGGACACCGTCGGCGCGGGCGATACCTTTCATGCCGCGCTGCTGGCACGGCTTGCACAGACCGGCCGGCTCAGCCCGGAAGCGATCGCGGCGCTCGACCGCGAGGCCCTGGCCGGCCTCCTCGCCTACGCCGCGGCAGCTGCAGCGATCACGGTCACGCGCCGGGGCGCGGACCTCCCGACTGCGGCCGAAGTCGAGGCCATCGGGCTTCGATCACACCAGCAAAGGCCGGCTTCGCTGCGCGCGTGATGACGGCGCAGTTCTGTCGGATTCAGGCTTTGCGGCGTGTCGGCTCGCGCCGAAGCGCCAGGGCAACGCCGCCGATGGTCAGCACGATCGCGACCAGTTCCCGCGCGCCGAGCGTTTCGCCGAGCAGGGGGACGGCGGTCAGCGTTCCCACCACCGGCACGATCAGCATGCTGGTTGCGGCGACCGCGGTCGGCAGCCGCTTGAGTGCGCCGAACCAGGTGAGATAACAGAGCGCCATCGGGCCGACAGCCATGTAGGCCAGTCCCAGCGCTCCCGGGGCCGAGAGCGCGGAGATGTTCGGCCGCTCCAGCCCAAGGCCCAGAACGACCATCGGCAGGCAGCCGAGGGCGACCTGCCAGGCCGCAACGGCCGGGCCCGGCATGGCGAGAGGTTTCCGCGCCTTCACCGTGCCGAGCGCGAACAGTACGGCCGCCGCGAAGGCGAAGAGCACGCCAGGAAGCTTGGCCGCCGTGAAGTCGGGACCGCCCATCAGAACGGCCATGCCGGTGATGCTCAGGCCCAGCGCCACAAGGCTGCGCCGGGTCGGCCGGGCGCCGAGCAGGGGCCAGGCCATCATCATCGCCCAGATCGGCATCGAATAGGCGATCAAGGCGCCTTCGGAGACCTTGAGCCAGTTCAGCGCGAGCGCGGTGAAGCCCATCCAGGCGAAGACGTTGATCGAGGCCGCAATCACGAGAGGCACGCGCGCTTCCCGCGGCGCGGCAAGGCTATCACCGCGAGCCACCGCCAGCAGGGCAAGGCAGACCGCGCCGAGCAGGCCGGCGGTCCCCCGCGCGAAGAGCGGGGGCCAGTCCTGCAGGACGAATTTCAGCACCGTCCAGTTGAGGCCCCAGCCGAAGGCTGTCGCCAGCAGCAGGACCTTGCCGACTGTCTGGCTGGCCGGCACGGAAACAGAGCCTGTCGCGCTCACGGCATGGTGCCTTACGCGCGATGCCCGGCCTTCAGGGCCTGGTCGAGATCGGCATAGAGGTCATCGATATCCTCGATGCCGGTCGAGAGGCGCAGCAGGTCGGTCGGGCAGGGCGAGCCGGCGCCCTCGATCGAGGCGCGATGCTCGATCAGGCTCTCGACGCCGCCGAGCGAGGTCGCGCGCTTGTAGAGTTCGACATGCGCCGCCGTGGCGACTGCCGCCGCCTCGCCGCCGGTCACTTGCACCGAGAGCATGAAGCCGAAGCCGTTCTCCATCTGCCGCGCCGCGATGTCGTGGCCGGGGTGCTGCGGCAAGCCGGGATAGAGCACCCGGGCCACCAGCGGATGCGCCGAGAGCCGCTGGGCCAGCGCCATCGCCGAAGCCGCCTGCCGCTCCTGCCGCAGGTGCAGCGTGCGCATGCCGCGCATCAGCAGATAGGCCTCGAACGGCCCGAGAATGCCGCCCTGGCCCTTGCGGACCATCTTGACCCGGTTCCAGAATTCATCGTCCTCGCGAGCGCAGAGCGCGCCCGCAATGACGTCGGAATGGCCGTTCAGCACTTTTGTGGCGGCATGCATGACGATATCGGCGCCGAGAGCCAGCGGACGCGTGTGCACCGGCGAGGCGCAGGTCGAATCGACCGCGAGCTTCGCGCCGGCCTTGTGGGCGATCTCGGCGGCACCAGCGATATCGGTGATGGTCCAAAGCGGGTTCGACGGCGTCTCGATCCAGACGAGCTTGGTCGCGCCCGGCTTCACGGCCGCCTTCAGCGCGGCGAGGTCGTCGGTCTCGACGAAATCAACCTTGATGCCCCAGCGCGTCGCCTCGGTGAGCAGCCAAGTGCGCAGCCACCAATAGATCACCTTGGAAGCAACGACATGGTCGCCAGGCGAGAGCGCCTGGAAGACGGCGGTGGCCGCCGCCATACCGGAGCCGAACAGCAGCGCCCCGGCCTTGGCTTCCTCCAGCATGGCGAGCACGGCCTGCGCCTCATGCACCGTCTCGTTGTCCGGCCGGCCATAGATGAAGCCGGTCGAGTAGCCGTTATCCTCGTCGCGGATATAGGTCGTCGAGATATGGATCGGCGGCACGACACCCCTGGTGGTCGGGTCGATCTTGCCCATGGCCTGCGCGGCAAGGCTTCTCTTGGTCCACTTCGTCGCAGTCATGATCTGGTTTCCGATTTCGTCAAAGCCGGAGTTCGGCGCATCGGAGACGATCATGCCGGCAAGTGCCTGGCGATAGGCGCCCATTTTTGCTATTAAATGGCGAATTTCACCGATTGATGGGTCTTCGATGACCAAAACGGTCGCTCTCGACAAGTTCGATTACGCGCTGCTGAGAGAGATGCAGGCCGATAACCAGACGCCGGCGCGCGTGCTGGCCGAGCGCGTCGGCCTGTCGCAGAGCGCGGTGCTGCGGCGATTGAGGCGCCTGCGGGCGGAAAAGGTCATCACGGCGGATATCTCGGTCGTTAGCCCCGAAATCATGGGCGTGCCGGTGACGGTGCATGTCACCGTCTCGATCATCCAGGGCTCGCGCACCTATGGCGATTTTGCCCGCAAGCTCCAGACTCGCCCCGAGGTCAAGCACGCTTCCTATGTCACCGGCGACGCCGATTTCGTGCTGCACCTGCAGGTGGAGAGCATGGCTGCCTACGCCGCCTTCACGCGCGAGGTCTTCCATGACGACCCGAATGTCGCGGAATACCACAGCTACATCGCCATGCGCGAAGTTGTCGGCCGGGGCGCGACATAAGCGGAGCCACTTGTCTTGGCGCCCGACCAGCCAGCCGTTATCGATCCGATGTGTTCGCGATGGTGCGGTTCCCATGAACTTCACCTCGCGCGTGGTTTCCTCTCCGAGGATAATGTTCGATGAAGCGTGAAGCAGCCGTGGAAGCCGCCGCGGGCTTGCCGTCGAAGGCGTGGCTCAGGGAAATCCTCATCCCGGCGTGGATCGACCGCGCTGTCCGGCCGGGCCATGCCGGCTTCGTCGAGATGTTCGATCCGGCCGATCCCGCGCGTGATCCGGGATCGCTCAGGACGACGCTCGTCACCGCCCGCCTGACCTATGTCTTCAGCCATGCCCATCTGCTCGATCCGAAGAGCGAGGCGCTCGCCGCTGCGCAGCATGGCTTCGCCTTCCTCCGCGATGCCTGCCGCGAGGGTGGGAAGGGGCGTTTCCTGCATTCCGTCCGTGAGGACGGCACACCGGTGGATGCCCGCACCGATCTTTACGACCTCGCCTTCATCCTGTTCGCCATGGCCTGGTATTATCGCGCGACGCAGGTCGATCAGGCGCTGGTGATCGCCGACGAGGTGATCGGCTTCATCGAAAGCGAGATGGCGCATCCGCAGGGCGGCTTCGCCGAGGATACGCTGGGCACGCTGCCGCGCCGGCAGAACCCGCATATGCATCTGCTGGAAGCGTTCCATGCGCTCGCCGAGGCGACCGGCCAGCAGCGCTGGCTCGATCATGCCAATGCGATCGTAAGGCTCGCGCGCGAACATCTGGTCGATGCCGAAACGGGGACGCTCGGCGAGTATTTCACGGATGAGTGGAAGCCGGCTCCCGGTGCTGCCGGCCTTGTCTGCGAGCCCGGCCATCATTTCGAATGGACCTGGCTTCTGCTGCATCACTGGCGCCTGACGGGCGACACGCAGGCGCGCGATCTGGCGGAGAGGCTCTACGGCTTCGCGACCCGGCACGGTCTCGATGACGGCTCGGCAGGCCCGCTTGCCGCCTTCGACGTTTTCGATCGCACCGGCAAGGTTACCGCCTCGACCAAGCTGCTCTGGCCGCAGACCGAGGCGATCAAGGCCTTCCTCGCCCAGATCGAATTCCTTGATGATGCCGATGCGGCCGCGCGCCTCGATCTCCATCTCGCCAGCCTGTTCCGCTGGTTTGTCGCGCCCGAAACGGGGCTCTGGTTCAACCAGCTCGCGAAAGACGGCACGCCCACCCAAACCGTGATCCCGGTGCGGGTGCTCTATCATCTCGTGCTGGCCCTGGCAGAGTGGAAGCGCGTCCGCGGCTAGCCCCCGGCCCGCTCCCCGACATGGACGCAAGCCGCCTCGGTGCCCGTCTCGCCGGCCGCGAGCGGGAAGCGCTCCTCGGCGCAGACAGCGATCCGTTCCGGGCAGCGTGTCACGAAGGGGCAGCCGACCGGCGGCGAAAGCGGGCTCGGCAGGTCACCGCTCAGGATGATCTTCTCGCGGTTGCGCTGCGCCCGTGGGTCCGGCAGCGGGATCGCCGACAGCAGCGCCTTCGTATAGGGGTGCTGCGGCCGCTCGAAGATCGCATCGACCGGACCTTGCTCGGCGACAGTCCCGAGATAGAGCACCATCGCCTCGTCCGCAATATGCCGGACGACCGAGAGATCGTGCGAGATGAAAAGATAGGACAGGCCGAGATCGCGCTGCAATTCGAGCAGCAGGTTCAGCACCTGCGAGCGGATCGAGACGTCGAGCGCCGAGACCGGCTCGTCGAGCACGAGCAGGCGCGGCGACAGCGCGAGCGCACGCGCGATGACGACGCGCTGGCGCTGCCCGCCCGAGAGCGCGCTCGGCAGCCGTTCCGCCAGCGCGGCCGGCAGGCCGACGCGGTCCAGCAATTCGGCGACGCGGACCTTGCGATCGGCACGGCTGCGCCCGGCGATGGCGAGCGGCTCACTGATGCTGTCCGCAATCGTCATCTTTGGATCGAGCGCCGAGGACGGGTCCTGAAAGACGATCTGGATGTCCTGCGCCAGCGCCGCTCGCTCACGCCGCTTGAGCGCCGTGATGTCGCGCCCGTCGAAGCGGATCGTGCCGGCCGTCACGCGCTCCAGCCCGACCACCGCATAGGCCGTCGTCGACTTGCCACAGCCGGATTCGCCGACCAGCGCCAGCGTCTTTCCGGGCTGAAGGTCGAGCGAAATGCCGTCGACCGCCTTGACCACGCCGCCCGGCGTTCCGATGCCGCCGCGCAGCGGGAAGTGAACCTTGAGGTCGCGTATCTCCAGCAGGGGCGCGCTCATGCCATCGCCTCCAGCCGGTCGACATGCCAGCAGGCGGCGCGATGGGAGGCGCCGACCGTGACGGCCGGCGGAACCTGCTCACAAGCCTCGTCGGCGAGCGGGCAGCGCGTCCGGAAGCGGCAGCCTTCGGGCCAGGCGCCGGCTGGCGGCACCATGCCCTCGATTGTGCGCAGCACCGTCTTGCGCGCGCCGTCGAGCTTCGGGATCGTGCCCAGCAGCAGGCGGGTATAGGGGTGGCTCGGCGCTGCGAAGATGGCATCGACCGGGCCGCTCTCGACGATCCGGCCGCCATACATCACGCAGACATCGTCGGCGAGATCGGCGACCACGCCCATATCGTGCGTGATCAGCACGACCGCGCTGCCGACCTCGTCGCGCAAACGGCGCATCAGGTCGAGGATCTGCGCCTGGATGGTGACGTCGAGCGCGGTCGTGGGCTCATCGGCGATCAGGAGCGAGGGCCGGCAGATCAGCGCGGAGGCGATCATGATGCGCTGGCACATGCCGCCGGAGAGCTCGAACGGGTATTGCCGGGCGCGCCTTGCCGGATCGGGAATGCCGACGCGTGCCATGATCGCGATGGCCTCCTCGCGCGCCGCGGCCCGCGACAGCCCGCGATGGAGAAGCAGCGCTTCCTCGACCTGCTCGCCGACCCGCATCAGCGGGTTCAGCGAGGCGACCGGCTCCTGGAAGATGATCGCGGCGTCGTTGCCGCGCACTTGCGACAGCTCCGCCTCCGATAGGCCCGTCAGCTCGCGCCCGCCGAGCCGGACCGAGCCGGCAGACACCCGCGCCGCGCCCGGCAGCAGGCCGAGCACGGACAGCGCGGTCAGGCTCTTGCCGCATCCGGATTCGCCGACGATTGCGAGAATGCGGCCGGTCTCGACGCCAAGCGAGACGCCGTCGACGATGCGGTTGCCGTCGATCTCGATGGCGAGGCCTTCGACCGCCAGCATCGGGTTGGCGCGTTCGCTCATGCCAAGGCTGCCGCGACCGCGGCCCAGGGGCTGGTCGGATGCGCCATGCCGAGGAAGCTGCCATCCTCCGTCCGCATCACGGCCGAAGGCACGGAGAAGTTCACCGGATAGAGCGTGTCCTCGACGATCTCGACCGGGAAGGCGCCGGCGATCCGCGCAGCCACATCGGGCTCGGCGCGGGCGTCGACCTTGATGCGCGGCGTCGAGGCATCGATGCGCGGCCGATGGAACACGTCCTCCAGCGAGAGGCCGAAATCGGCCATGCCGGAGATCATCTGCAAGAGCGTCGGGAAGATCGTGCGGCCGCCGGCGGCGCCGATCGCGAGCCAGGGCCTGCCGTCGCGGCTCAGCACCAGCGGGCACATGTTCGCCAAGGGTTTCACACCGGGAGCCATGCTGTTGGGCTGGCCGGGGCGCGGGTCGAACCACATCATGCCGTTATTCATGATGATGCCGGCGCGCGGCAAAGCCACTCGCGACCCGAAGCGCGAGAGCAGCGTGTTGGTCAGCGAGACCATGTTGCCGTTCCGGTCGACGATGCTGACATGCGAGGTGCAGCCCGCCTGCGGCGTCGCGGCATGGCCCATGCTATTGAGCCTCACCGCATAGGCCTCGCGGATTGCCGTGGCATAGGTCAGCGCCGCATCGGCCTGCGAGGCGTCGGGGCCGAGGCCGCGCGCCTCGACGCGCCGTGCCGCATCGAAGAAGGTCGGGCCGCCGCTGAGCCCGGGAATGGCGGCGATGTCGAGATCGCGATAGCGGCCGGTCAGGGCTGGCGACCACACCGCTTGATAGCCGGCGAGATCCTCCGCGCGGATCGCCGAGCCGCCGGCTTCGAGATCATCAGCGATCAGGCGTGCGGCCTCGCCCTCGTAGAAGTCCCGCGCGCCGGCCTTCGCCAGCCGCTTCAGCAGCGCGGCCTTGGCTGTCATCGGCTTGAAGCGGCGGGTATCGGCGCCGGCCTTGGGCGGCTGGCCGTTATCGAGCAGCAGCGCCGAGATTGCCGGATCGCGCGACAGGCCGGCGACCTCGACAGCGATGCAGAGCGCCGCATACCAGTCGATCTCCAGCCCGCGCTCGGCATGCTCGATCGCCGGCTGCAGCGCCTCGTCCCAGGAGATCGTGCCATAGCGTTCCAGCGCGGCGGCAAAGCCGGCGATGGCACCGGGCACGCAGATCGCGCTGTAGCCGGCGACGTTGCGCTCGCCGACGACGGCAGGCCAGGCGAACCAGTTGCCCGAACCCGCATCGGTCAGCGGATAATCCGCCGGGTCGAGCCTCCGCGGCGAGCGCACGTTGAAATCGAGCGTATCGAGCACGCCGGTCTTGCCATCGGCGTGGATCAGGAAGCCGCCGCCGCCTACGCCAGACAGCCAGGGCTCGACGATGCTCAGCACCAGCGCGGTGACGACGGCCGCATCCATGGCATTGCCGCCGCGCGCCAGAACGGCGGCGCCGGCCTCGGCGGCGTGGCGGTTCTGCGCGGCGACGAGCCCGTGCTGGGAGCGGGCGGCCGGGCGGCGGATGCTGAAGGTCTGCATCAGGCTTTGGTCCTGAAGCGCAACGGCGCGCTCGGCTGTGGCAGCCGCATCGGCACGCTGAAGCGCTGCGCATTGGCGCTCGCGGCATGATGCGCCGCCAGCTCGCCGACGGTCGCAACCCAGACGCCGGGCGAGGCCGTCACCACGTCGAGCAGCTTTTCCAGCATGCGCACGCGCCCGGCCCGGCCGGAGATCCAGTCATGGACGGTGAGCATCATCATCCGCCCTTCGCGATGCAGCACCTCCCATTCGTCGAGCCATGCATCGAGGATGCCGTTCTGGGCCGAAGGCGGGGCGCGGTCCTGCGCGCTGCCGGTGAAGCGGAAATAGATGGCGTCGTCGACAGCCCAGAGCACGGGAACCTGCGTCACGCCGTCGATCGTATAGGGGTGGTCGAAGCCCATCAGCGAGGAATCGTAAAGGCCGCGCCGCTTCACCTCCTCCAGCATGAAGGGCGTCATCTCCCAGGCTGGCGAGCGGAAGCCTTTTGGCACGACGCCTGCCTGGCTCTTGAACAGCGCGAGCGACTCGTCCATCGCGCGGGCGAATTCCTCAGGCCCGGCCTCGGTCGCCAGCTCGTGGAAATAGCCGTGCAGGCCGATCTCATGGCCGCGCGCGACGAAGGCCGGCAGCAGCTCCGGATGGTTCTTCGCGATCAGCCCCGGCACGAACAAAGTCGCCTTGATGCCGTAGCGATCGAGCAGGTCGAGCAGGCGCCAGATGCCGACGCGCGGGCCGAACAGCCTTTGCTCGATCTGGCCAAGCGCGACCGGTGCGCTTTCCGGCAGGCTCCACTGATAGGGGCTCTCCGCATCGACATCGATGGTGAAGCAGAAGGCGCTCGACTTGCCCTCAGGCCATTCATAGGCGGCGCGGGCAGCGTTCGGGGCGGTCATGTGCTTGCCTTCCTCAGAGCGCCTGCTTCTTGTCCTGATGCACGGCGAGCGCGCCGATCGAGTTGCCGCCATCGACCGTCAAGGTCGCGCCGGTGACATAGGCCGAGGCGTCGCTGGCGAGGTAGAGCAGGGCATTGCCGACATCGGCGCGCGAGGACGCCCGGCCGAGCGGAATCTGCGCGACGGTATTCTGGATATGCGCATCGGTGAGCGCGCTGACTGTGCTGCCGGCGGCGAAGCCCGGCTCCAGCGCGTTGGAGCGGATGCCGTATTCGGCGAGCTCGACGCCAAAGCCCTTGGTCAGGCGGTCGAGCGCGGTCTTCGACATCGAGTACACGCAGGCCGTGCGTCGCATCTTGCGCGAGGCGCCGGACGAGATGTTGATGATAGAGCCCTTCACGCCCTTGCGCACCATCTGCGTCGCGAGTTCGCGGGTCAGGATGAACGGCGCCCGCAGGTTGATCCCGAGGATGCGGTCGAACTCGGCGGTCGGCGTGTCCAGCAGGAAGGCGCTCGGATAGATGCCGGCATTGTTGACGAGGATGTCGGCCGCGCCCCAGCGCTTGCCGATCTCGCTGGCGAGCGCCACGATCGAGGCCTCATCGGTCAGGTCGGCCGGCATGACGAAGCTCTCGCCGGAAAGGCCCAGCGACTTGGCCAGCGCCTCCAAATCTCCGGCCCGCGCATCGGTCAGGCAGAGTGTGGCACCGGCCTCGCGCAGGACCTCGGCGATCCAGCGGCCGATCACCCCGCAGGCGCCGGTGACGACGGCGCGCTTCCCCTTGATATCGTCGAACATGGCTTTTCCTTCAGCGATGGCGGGGATCGAGGCGGTCGCGCACGGCGTCGCCGGTGAGATTGACGGCGAGCACCAGCACGAAGAGGCAGGCACCCGGAAGCGTGGCGACCCACCAGGCGGTCGCGACATAGTTCCGGCCGGTCGAGAGCATCGCGCCCCAGCTCGCGGTCGGCGGCTGCACGCCGAGCCCGAGGAAGGAGAGGCCGGCCTCGAACAGGATCATCAGCCCGAATTCGAGCGTCGCGACGACGCTGACGGCGCCGACGATATTGGGCAGGACATGGCGGAAGAGCACGCGCGGCGCGCTCGCCCCCATCAGCGCCGAGAGCCGGACATAGGGCATGTTCGCGACGGACAGCGTCTGGCTGTAGGCTATGCGGGCGTAGCGCGGCCAGCGCGTCAGCGCGAGCACCATGATGACGTTGACGATGCCCGGGCCGAGCACCGCGACCGTGATGATCGCGAGCAGGATCGCCGGGATCGACAGGAAGACGTCGACGACGCGCATCACCGCGATCTCGACCCAGCCGCGCCGGTAGCCGGCGATCATGCCGAGTGTGGTCCCGACCACGCCGGAGAGGACGACCGAGGCGAAGGCGACGATCAGCGAGATCCGTGCGCCATGGATGACGCGGCTGAGCAGGTCGCGGCCGAGCTCGTCGCTGCCGAGCCAGTAATGGAAGCTGCGCGACGCCGTGCCCGGCGGCTTCAACCGGCCGAGCAGGTTCTGCTGGTTCGGGTCGTAAGGCGCGAGCCAGGGTGCGAAGACGGCGACAAGCACCACGAGCGCGATGACGCCGACTGGCCACCAACGCCACAGGCCGCGGCTCTTGCGGCGCGGCATCGGGCTTGCGGAGGTGACGCTCACCGCGCGCCCTCCAGCACGATGCGCGGATCGACGAGGCTGTACAGCAGGTCCGAGAGCAGGTTGAGCAGCACGGTGACGAAGGCGCCGAGCAGCACGACGCCCTGCACGATCATGAAATCGCGCGCCAGGATCGCCTGCACGGTGACCTGCCCGAGACCGGGCCAGGCGAAGACGGTCTCGACGATGACGGCGCCGGCCAACAGGTTCGAGATCTCGAGCGCCGCGACCGTGATCACCGGGATCGAGGCATTGCGCGCGAGATGGCGGATGAGCAGCCGCCCGCTGCGGACGCCGCGCGAGCGGGCGGTGCGGACATAGTCCTTCGAGAGCTCGTCGAGCAGCGCCGAGCGGGTGATCCGCGCGAAGGTCGCCATGCTCAAAAGGCCGAGCGCGAAGGACGGCATCACCAGATGCCAGAGATCGCCGGTGGAGGATGGCGGCAGCCAGCCGAGCAGCACCGAGAACACCAGGATCATCAGGATGCCGCTCCAGAAGGTCGGCATGCTCTGGGCGGCAAGGACGAAGCCGGCGGCCGCCTTCGCCGCGGGCGAGTCGCGGAAGATCGCCAGCAGGATGCCGATCGGCACGCCGATGCCGCAGGCGACGATGAGCGCGCCGGCTGCGAGCATCAGCGTATAGGGCAGGCGCGAGGCGATGATCGTGGTCACGGGCACGCGCTGCACGACCGACTGCCCAAGATCGAAGCGGACGAGCTCACTGAGGAAGTCGAGATACTGCGCCACCAATGGCCGATCGAAGCCGAGTTGGTGGCGCAAGGCCGCGATATCGGCCTGCGTCGCCGTCTCCGGCACCAGCAGATAGGTCGGGTCTCCCGTCAGGCGCTGGACGAAGAAGATCAGCGTCACCACCCCGAGGATGGTGACGAGCGCCTGGCCCAGCCGGCGGAGCAGGAAACCCGGCACCGCGGCTCAGTCCTTCCAGCTCATCCGGTTGATGAACATGCTTTCGTTCGGCGTCGGCTGGAAGGTCAGGTTCTTGGCCGCGCCGTAGATCACCACGGCCTGGTAGAGCGGCACGACCGGGACATCCGCGGCGACGATCTCATGCACCTGCTTGTAGGTGGCGAGGCGCTTGCCCGTGTCGAGCGTCGCGCGCGCCTCTTCCAGAAGGCTGTCCACCTTCGGATTGCGATAGGCCGACCAGCCGCTGCTCTTGTGCAGCAGCGGGAAGAGCACGCCGTCCGCATCCTGGCAGGCGCAGGACCAGCGGCCGAAGCTGAGCAGCGAGGTCGCCTCCGGCCCAGCCTGGGCACGCTTGAGATAGGTCGCCATATCCGACATCGCGATCTTCACGTTGAAGCCGGCCTCGGTCAGCATCTGCTGGATCGCCTGGACGATGCGCTGGTCGAAGACCGGCGCGGTCGCGAGGTCGATCTCGGCCTTCGCCGCCGGGCCCGCTTCGGCGATCAGCGCCTTGGCTTTGGCGAGGTCGTGTTCCGGCGCCTTGATGCCGTCGACCCAGCCGAAGCTTGCAGGGGTCAGCAGTTCCGGCACCGGTTTGTCATGGCCGCCGAGCAGGCCGTCGATCATCGCCTGCTTGTCGAGCGCATGGGCCGCCGCCAGCCGGAGCTTGGGATTGTCGAAGGGCGGTTTGGTCGTGTTGAGCCGGACATAGGCGACGCGCTCGGTCAGGCCGATCAGGGCCTGGGCCTTGGGCGCGGATTTGAGCTGGGCGGCCTGGTCGGCATCGAGCGTGACGACGAGGTCGCTCGATCCCGCCTGCAGGTTGGCGAGCCGGGTCGCCGCATCGGGAACCGCGCGGAAGGTCACCGTCGGGAACGGTGCCTTGGTGCCCCAATAGGCGTCGTTGCGCGTGAGCTGGACGTTCACGCCGCGCTGCCAGGACTCGAACTTGTAGGGGCCGCTGCCGACCGGCTTCAGGTTGAAGGCATCCTTGCCGACCGCCTCGACGACCGCCTTGGGCACGATCGAGAGCTTCACGAGCTGGGCCAGCAGTGCCGGATAGGGGCCGGCGGTGACGAGCTTCACTTTGGTCGGCGAGAGCGCGACCGCATCGGTGATCTTGTCGAACTGGCCAAGCTGGGGGCTGGCGAATTTCGGATCGGTGATGCGCTTGACGCTGAAGACGACGTCGTCGGCGGTGAGCTTCGAGCCGTCGTGGAAGGTGATGTCGCTGCGCAGGTCGAACTCGATCTCGGTGTCCGAGAGCTGCTTCCAGGCGGTGGCGACCTGCGGGATGATCGCGCCCTTGTCGTCGCGCGTGACAAGATTGTCGAAGATGTTGCGGTAGACGTAATAGCTGTCCGGGTTCCACTGCACCTGCGGGTCGAGCGAGGACGGCTCGTTGACGAGGTCGACGACGAGACGGTCCTTGGCGGCCAGCGCCGGCCCGGCAGCGAGGCCGAGTGCGGTGGCGACGAGGAAGGCGGCTGCGGCTTTCGAAACACGGCTCATCGCGATTTCTCCTCGGATACGCTGGTGGACGGCTTGCGGTCGTTCGTGCTCTGGCGGCGTCGGCGGCTGCGCACAGAAACGGGCTGGTCCTGCGGAAGCAGGCGTGCGGTGGCGAGGAAGCCGTGCGCGACCGCATCGGTGAAGCGCTTCTGCTCTTCCTGAAGCGCGAGCAGCGCGGCGTCACGATCGCCACGCAGGAGCGCATCGAGCAGGGGGCGCGGATCGGTCGCAAGTGGTGTCGCGCCCGCAAGTTCGAGCGAGCGTGTCAGGCGCTCGGTGTGATCCCAGAGATCGCGCAGCCAGCTTTCGATGAAGCCGCCGGTCCGCTGTGCGAGCAGGTCGAGTGCCTGTCGGCATAATTGCTGTGCCATGGTGCGAGCTGAAGGATCGTCTCGCCCCAGAACGGCGTCGATCGCGCCTCTCAGGCTGCCGATCAGGGCAATGCTGCGTTCATCGAGCGGCTTTTCGACCAGAGCGGGCTCGATCCGCGTCCGTGCCTCGATGATCGCGCTTGCCAGCGCGCCGTCGACTGTCGCCACGCGCCAACCCTGCCGCGCATGGCGTTCGATGAAACCAGCTGTGGCCAGCTCGGTAAGCGCAACGCGGACGGCTGCACGCCCAAGCCCGAAGCGCTGCGCCAGGTTGCCTTCATGGGCATAAGTGCCGGGAATGAGCTCGCAGCGGACGAGCGCCTGCCGCAGGCGCCGGCTTGCGAAGGCGATGTCGCTCTCGGCTGCTGGCGTCTTGGGAAGGGAGAAGGGCGATTGATCGAGCATGAGCCATGCTGGCTCAGTTTCTAAAATCTGACAATCATTTTGTGAGATGTCAGAAACGCATGATCTGGCGCGGTTAAGCCTCGCCATGCATGGCGGGCTCTGCCTCGATCGCGATTGAATGATGGGCCGGCAGCTTGCGCTGGCGGAAACCTATTGCTCGGCTGTAACGGTGCTCACGGAGGGCGCAGCCTGGGCCAGGAAGAAGAACGCCAGCGAGGCGCACCAGACGATCAGGCCGAAGACGGTAGCGCCGGCCAGCACCAGCCCGAACCCGCCCTGCGCATGCAGCACGGCCAGCATCGGCACCACGAAGCCGCTCACCGTGAAGCCGAGGAAATAGCGCACGCTGAAGGCCTTGGCACGGTGCTGCGCCGGCACGTAACGGGCCACCATGGCATCGTTGACGACGACCTGCCCGTAGATCGCGGCCATGGTCATGACGAGGCCGATCAGCAGCGGCACACCCGAGGTCGTCGCCGCGAGCGCGAGGCCCAGCGGCTGGAACAGCGCGAGCCCGACGAACAGGGCCGGCAGCGTGTAGCGGTCGACCAGCCGGCCCATCAGCCATTGCGTGGCGGCCCCGAACACGAAGACCAGCGTCGCCAGCGAGCCGATCAGCGCCAGCGGCAGGTCGAGGCCGAGGCGCTCGTCGATGACCTTCGGCAGTGCGATCGTGGTGATGTTGAAGGTCATGCCGCCGGCAATGACAGCCATGGCGAAGATGGCGAGCAGGGCCTTCGGCCGATTGACCGGGATCAGCTCGGCCTTGCCGGAGCGGTTGGCGGACGGGTTTCCGTCGCCGGGCACGAGCGCGACGAAGGCGGCGCCCAGAACGAGGCAGACGAGGCCCGGGAGGGCGAAGGCGAAGCGCCAGCCTAAATTCGCGGCGATCAGCGCTGTGACGCCGGCCGCCGAGGCGGCGCCGAGATTGCCCCAGACAGCGTTGACGCCGAGATCGCGGCCGAGCTGGCGGGCATGGCTCACCAGCATGGTCGAACCGACCGGGTGATAGATCGCCGAAGCGACGCCGAGCACGAGCAGCCAGCCGGCGAAGGCGGCGGGTCGGTCCGCGCTCGCGACGCCAAGGCAGGACAGGCCGTAGCCGATGAAGAACACGGCGAGCATGTTGCGCCGGCCGAACCGGTCGGAGAGCCAGCCCATCGGCAGCGAGCAGAGGCCGAAGGCGACGAAGGCGCCGGTGGCGAGACCGATGAGCTCGGCATAGCTGAGGTTTGTCTGCGCCGCGATGGCGATGACTGCCGTCGGATAGATCAGCAGGACGAAGTGATCGAGCGCATGGGCCGCGTTGACGAAAAGAAGGGTGCGCTTCGACAGCGTTTCGGGGGGCATGGCGGTCTCTCGATAACAACGCGTCAATTTAGCTTGACCCGTTAAGCCTGTCGGGTCGTTATTCGGCGAGATCGGGCCAAACAGGAGATGTGATGCGCAATGAGAGCGAGGCCTATCAGACGGTGCCGCGCGCCGTTGCCGTCATGCCGAAGAGCTACGAGGCCGGCGCCAGCACGGGCTGGCACAGCCATCCGCGCGCGCAACTGCTCTATGCCACCGCCGGCCTGACGCTTGTCCGGGCGGAGGACGGAACCTGGGTCCTGCCGGCCCGGCACGCGCTCTGGATACCGCCTGGCCTCTCGCACGAGGTCAGGATGCATGGCGCGGTCTCGATGTGCTCAGCCTATGTCGCGCCCGAGGCTGTCGGAATCCTACCGAGAGGGTGCCGCGTGCTGGAGGTCTCGGCGCTGCTGGCTTCGGCACTGGAGGCGCTGTCAGTCGAGCCGCTGCTCTATGACGAGGCCGGGCGTGGCGGCCATCTCGCTGCGCTGATCCTCGACGAGATCGCGCGGGCGCCTGAAACCGCGCTGACGCTCCCCTTGCCGCGCGACCCGCGCCTCCGCCGGATCTGCGATGCGCTGCTCAAGGACCCCGCGCTGGATATCGATCTCGACGGCTGGGCCGAGCGGGCCGGCGCGAGCCGGCGCACCCTGACGCGCGGCTTCCGGGCGGAAACCGGCATGAGCTTCGGCGATTGGCGCGCGCGTCTGCGCGTGCTCAGGGCCATGACGATGGCGAGCGATGGTGCGCCGCAGCACCAGATCGTCAGGGCGGTTGGCTATCACGACCAACGTGCGCTGCGAACGGCGGCGCGACGGGTTCTTGGCCGGACGGATCTGTCCTGACG
Source organism: Pseudomonadota bacterium (assembly GCA_023393655.1). Classification (GTDB taxonomy): domain Bacteria; phylum Pseudomonadota; class Alphaproteobacteria; order Rhizobiales; family Beijerinckiaceae; genus Allobosea. Next base: position 26,663 of record JAEWKP010000213.1, read on the forward strand.
GGAGCCGGTCAGCGCGATTGCAGCGTCGGGTCGAGCCGGTCGCGAATCCAGTCGCCGACGATCGAGATCGACATCGTCGTGAGGAAGATCGCCAGGCCCGGCAGGAGCGCGATCCACCAGGCGCTGGTCAGATAGGCGCGTCCGGCGCCGAGCATCTGGCCGAGACTGGTCAGGGGCGGACGGATGCCGAGGCCGAGGAAGCTCAGCGAGGTCTCCAGCAGGATCACCTGCGGAAAGTTCAGCGTGAACTGGACGATCAGAACGCTCAGGATGTTTGGCAGGACATGCCGGAGATAGACATGACGGGCCGGCGCGCCGAGCGCGGTCACGGCCGTCGCATAGCCCTGCGTATTGGCGGCGATGACGACGCCCCGTGTCAGGCGCGCGAACACCTCCCAGCCATAGAAGCCCATGATCGCGACGAACAGGAAGAAGCCGCCACCGAACAGGGCGATCAGCGCCAGCGCGATCATCATGAAAGGCAGCGACGCCTGCACGTCCGCCAGCATCATGATCGCCTCCTCGGTGAGCCCGCGGAAATGGGCCGCGATGAAGCCGAGCGTCGTGCCGATCAAGGCGCCGATCAGCGTGCCGCCGAGCGCAACGAGCACGCTGAAGCGGATCGCGTAGATCAGGCGGCTCAGGACATCGCGTCCGAGTTCGTCAGTCCCCAGCAGATGCTCCGGCAACCCACCGAGGAAGCTCGGCGGCTTCAGGCGCTTCAGCAGTGACTGGGTACGGTAGTCGTAAGGCGCGAGCCAGTCGGCGAAGAGGAAGATCACGAGGATCAGGCCGAGCAAGACGAGCGCCATG
>JAEWKP010000314.1 GCA_023393655.1 Pseudomonadota bacterium
CTATATCACTGGTAGGTCGAAGAACTTTTTTGTTCTGGCCCCGAACACGACGATCTACCAGAAGTTGGTCGCCGACCTGACGCCTGGGACGCGCAAGTACGTGTTTAAGGGCGTCAGCGCGTTCACTCAGCATCCGCCGGTCGTCGTCACTGGGGATACTTGGGATCAATCAACGATTTTCGTCGAAGCTGCCCGGCGCAACGGCGGCGCTGTGATCAATGTCTTCAACATCGACAAGATCAACAAGGAAGGCGGGCGCATCAAGAAACTGAACGAGTATGTTGGAGACAGCTATTTCAATTTCTTGGCAGGGCTGCCCGACCTCGTTCTGATCATGGACGAGGCGCATCGCTATCGCGCCAAGGCAGCACTCAAAGCGGTAATGGACCTGAAGCCCGTCCTTGGCCTCGAACTCACCGCCACGCCGAAAAGCGTTGGAGCGAAGGCTGTCGGCTTCCAGAACGTCATCTACAAATTCGGCCTCGGCGAGGCGATGGAGCACGGCTATGTGAAGGAGCCCGCCGTCGCCACACGCAAGGACTTTGATCCGAAGTCGGTCACGCCGGAACGCCTAGAGGAGATCAAGCTCGAAGACGGCATCCATGCTCACGAGCATGTTCGACTTGAACTGGAGAAGTACGCGACCGAGACCGGCAAGCCACGAGTGCGTCCGTTCATGCTCGTGGTTGCGCAAGACACGGACGATGCGCGGCGCATTCGGGGGCGCATACAAAGCGACAGCTTCTTTGGCGGCTACTACAAGGACCGCGTCATTCAGGTCGATAGCTCAGGGAAGAGCAAGGAGGAGAGCGACGAAGTGACTGAACGTCTCCTCAAATTGGAGACGGACGGCACCACCGAGATCGTGATCCACGTCAACATGCTCAAAGAGGGCTGGGACGTGACCAACCTCTTCACGATCGTCCCGCTTCGCGCATCGGCATCAGACATTCTGACCGAACAGACGCTCGGGCGTGGGCTGCGCCTTCCTTATGGCGAACGCACCAAGGTGGAGGCGATCGACCGGCTGACCGTGATCGCTCATGACCGCTTCGCGGAAGTGATCGAGAAGGCGAAGGAGCCGGGTTCAGTCGTCGCTACGATGAAGGCCGTAGTGATTGGCGAGGGCGGCGACATACCGGCAACAGGCAGCACTCTCGTACAGGCCCCGTCGCGCGCGGAAGCTGCCCTGACCGGCGCGACCAGCGGGTTGAGTGACCATTCCCAGGAGACGTTCGTCTTTCAGACTCAGGAGGAGCGTACGGTCGCCAAGGTAACGCTTGACGTGATTCACGCGATGGAGCGCGAGTTCAAGACACTTGACGACCTGCATAGGCCCGAAGTCCAGGCGAAGATTGCTGCGAGGGTCGAGGCCATCTCTAAACCCGTGCAAGGCACGCTCGACGGTGTGATCGGGCCTGAGCCCGACATCAAAGCCGTTGTCGAGAAGGTTGCGAGCACGATCACGGCAGGCACAATCGCTATCCCGCAGATTGTAGTCCTCCCGGATTCAAACGTTACCTATACCTTCAAGGATTTCGATCTCGCTGGCCTCGACAAGATCGGTGTTCGCCCTATGTCGAACGAGATCACGCTTCAGGAGCTACGGACCGAGCGACGCAGCTTCATCCGCCTAATGACCGGCGGTTCGGCACGCCAGGAGCGCTTGGAGGACTATCTCGTCAGCGCCTTGTTTGCGTTCGATGAGATCGATTACGACGCCCACTCAGACCTCCTCTACAAGCTTGCAGGGCAAGTCGTCGCGCGTTTGAGAGAGTACCTAGCGAATGACGATGAGGTCGAGACGGCCCTAGTTCAGCACGCAACTGCACTGGCAGAGAACGTCATCTTTCCGCAGATGATGAACCACTACGAGGAGACGGCGACGACGTTCAGGGTTCGCGCCGAACGAGGATTTCAGTCTCTCAAAGCCCAAAACTTGTCGAATCCGAACGGCAAGGCGCTTCAGCATTACAAAACGCCGGTCAGACCGCTGGGAGACACGCGACGCTTCGCCTTCCACGGCTTCAAAAAGTGCTGCTACTTCGTACAGTCCTTTCAATCCGATCCCGAGCGCCGCTTCGCTGTGCTCATCGACGCGGATCATGAGACCAGCGTTTTGCGGTGGGTGAAGCCAGGGCGCAATCAGTTCCAGATCGATTACCGCCGAGGCGAGCAGTACGAGCCTGATTTCGTCGTTGAGACCACGTCGGAGAACCTGATCTGCGAGATCAAATCCCGAGACGAAATGACGGACGCGACCGTTCAGGCGAAGGCCGACGCTGCGAGAACCTGGGTCGGCTACGCCAACGTCCATGCGGCTGAAAATGGCGGAAAGTCGTGGCGTTATGTCCTCATTCCGCATGATACAGTGACGGAAAGCGCGTCGCTTTCGGGACTTGTGAACATGTGGGGAATGGATTCCTTGAAAGGTCGAGGACTGGCGGCTTGATGCGGAGTTAGGAACAATCTCTCTGACCTGCGCATCAGGTTTTGATTTACAAACTGAGATTCTCGATCACGCTGCCTCCATAGATGCAGTAGCGTGGAGCATTTGTTGGAGCAGTTTCCCGCCAGAAGAACATTCGAGCCTCGCGAGTACGGTGGCCGTACGCTTGAGGTAGCGGCGCATCTCGACGCCGCATGTCCAGGATTTTTACTTTCGACGATCTATGCCTCCTCTCTAAAACGTCAGGCACTTTTTTCGGCGTTCGCAGCCATAGACCTCTGCGCGACGGAGGTGTTCGCGTCGCGACTTGAGGCGACTGCTCCTGATATATTCATGGGGCTGGATCATCTTTGTAGCTCTGCACGTATCGCCCGCTCGCTTGTTTCCCTCCGAGCGAAGCGAATTATCGAGGCAACCTTCGGAGAATGCCCTCCGGGACTGCTCGGTGCGTTCGCGCGCCTTGGATCAGCGCCCCTCGATCCAAAGGTCTACGGCGTGCTGTTCGACGTGTTTTCCGATCCCCGACATCGCCACCGCGCGTCTGTGCTCGGTCAGCTTCCAGGTTTGATTCAGCCAGATCATATCAAGGTGGTGACCGGTCTCGATGACGCTTTGGTCCATATCGTTGCGATTGAGCGAACAAAGCCTGCCGAAGTGGCCGCATTGAACGCCTTCGCCGGGTCGATTGTGAACCTGTGTAATGCGTCGCCAGAAGCGATAAAGCGCAGTCTCGACAAACTCGCCGTTGGCGCAAAGGGCGCTGGGATGGACGTGTGGGCGCAGGGCTGGCTCGCGAGGCAGGTTCGGCTACCCTTCGATCCTCCGATTCCGGCGAGCGACCCCGATTTTAAGCTTTGCCTTGGGGTAGAACTGACTTCGTTGGGCCGTCGCTTGCGGAATTGTGCTGGGCAGCGGCAGTCATATACCTTTCTCGGCGAGAGGCTGGTCTACGAGGTGGTTGGCTTCGGCGAACCGGCTGCCCTCGAACTGCTGCGACTCACCACTGGCGCGGACAGCAAGTGGGTCTGTGAAGATTTGCGGGCTCCCCGAAACAGGCGCGTGAGCCCCAAACTGGCTGCCGCAGTCCAGTTCAAGTTGGATCACCATGGAATTCTCTATCAGTCGCTGGCGCACCCCACCGTCGAGGAGCAGGCGCTGCATAAGCTGATCGATCACACTACACCATTCGCTTGGGATCGGCGGCGGGAAGTGGCGGACGATGCGCACGGTGACACCGTTATTGAGGAGATGCTGACCGAGCTTGAGCAGGAACTCGACGACCGCGTGGACGCCTGATCTATGCGGACTCTTCTCGTCCTCGCCGCCCTCGGCTGGATCATCTCGCTACCCTGGGCGACCCTGTTTGCCTATTTCGCGCTGATCGTCATCGCGATCGTGGTGATGTGGTTCCCCTCGATTTCGATCGAGCGCCGCGCCGTTGCGCGCTGTGCTGGCGGAAACACCATCGACCACCACTACGTCGCGGCGCTCGAAAGCATGGTGGCGGAGGCGGAAACGCAGGTGGAGGCCCTGAGGGCCGAGGTCGAGCAGCTTCGTGCTGCGGCAAACAGAAAGAGCCCCGATGCCGACGCCAGCAAAGCTGCGGCTCTACACGGACGCGTTGGCCTCTGCGAGCATGCCCCAGAGTGGCTCGTCGCGGCTGCGCGACGCGCATACCGGGCCAAATTGCATCCAGATCGGCACCCTCCTTCGGTGAAGGCGGAAGCCGAGAGGCGCTTCAAAACGGCGGAGAGTGTCTTCGACGCCATAGCCGCGCAGCGCGCCTCGGCCTGACGAGTTCAATGGAGATTCATCGCCGCGCGCGGGCCTCCAACAGCGGCCAGCCACTCATGAGCGGCATCGATGCGAACGCGCTGGAGCCGGTGCAGCACGTCATGATCGAAGCGCTGAGCGGCGCAACGCGAGCGGGCATCCGCGCATATTCGCGCGAACAGATGGGTGGTCACCCAAGTGTCGGCGCTGGCCCGGTGCAGTTGCCCAGGCACGTTGATCCCGACCTCTCGCACGATGTCGCCGAGCCTGTAGCTCGCTCGGCCCGGAAACACGCGCCGGGCGAGGAGCAACGTGCAGAGCGTCCGAACTTGTCGCCCGTCGAGGAACTCCTGCGCTTCGTGCTCCAGGAATTTGCGGTCGAACCCCGCGTTGTGGGCCACGACCGGCGATGCCGCGATGAAGTCGGCCAATTCACACATCACGGCGGAGGACTTCGGTGCGCCGCTCAGCATCGCCGTCGTGATGCCGGTGATCTGCGTGATCTCGGCGGGCACGCGGACGCCGGGATCGACCAGAGTCGAAAATTCCTGACCAGCCCGACCGTCGATGATTTCGCGGGCCGACACCTCGATCACGCGTGCTCCCATGGCGGGGCTGAGACCCGTGGTCTCGAAGTCGAGGACGACGAAGCGCCCCATGGGGATGTTGTCCAACTACCTCAGCCCCTCAAGCTTCCCGCATGATTCCGCGTTCCCAGACGATGCCGCCACCGGGTCAATCTGGGCAACATCAAAACGGCCTTCAACGACGGGACCGACGAAGTGACCGTTAGGCTGGCAGTCACGATTCCTTGCCAGAATCGCGGTCTGTTCGCCTCCTAGAATCACGACCTCTAGTTCATGAAACTGTACAATTTCGAAGCCGCTGCCTCCATGGTCGGCAAGGAACTTATCCGCGCGCGACAGCTTCGCCGCGTGACCCGAAGCGCGCTCGCGATGGGCGCGGGAATCAGTCGTGTAACTCTCGCCAACCTGGAAGCCGGACGTGGTTCGGTCGCCTCATTGATCGCCGTCCTCGCGGTCTTGGCCCACCGTTTCGCCGACCAGCTTCCCGAGGTCGAACTTGGTCGATGGATCGCTCGATCGCGGAAGCGCGCAGGGCTGTCGCAGGAACGTCTCTGCGCCCTGGCCGGAGTTTCGAAACCAGCGCTGGTGCGCGTCGAGCGTGGCGAAGGCAACGTCGCTACGCTGCTCGCGGCGATGCATGCGCTCGGCCTGTCGATGTCCTTGATCGATGTCGCGATCGAGGCTGCACCGCCACCATTGCCCAAGCCGACCGCCCGGCTCGTCCACGGTGATTGTCGCGAGAGTATGCGGGATTTCGCACAGCAGGGGTTGCTGTTCGACGCGATCGTGACCGATCCGCCCTATCATCTGGCCTCGATCTCTCGCCGGTTTGGCAGAACGAATGCTGCCCAGCTTTTAGGCGGCGAGCACGGGACGGCGAACCCATATCGGTCTATCGCCGCCGGATTCATGGGGCAAGCATGGGACGGTGGCGGCGTTGCTTTCGATGCCGAAACTTGGAGAGCGGCTTTCGCGGCGGTGAAGCCCGGCGGCTACCTCGTAGCCTTCGGAGGAGCGAGAACCTTCCACCGCCTCGCGGTTGCAATCGAGGATGCGGGCTTTGAGATTCGCGACACGATCATGTGGGTCTTCGGCTCAGGCTTTCCAAAATCGCTTACGGTCCAGGGACCTGATGGCGCGAAAGGAACAGCGCTCAAGCCCGCGTACGAGCCGATCATCGTAGCACGCCGCCCCATTCGAGAAGCGACCGTGGCGGCCAATGTCGCTAGGTTTGGCACAGGAGCTTTGAACATCGACCTGTGCCGAGTCGGACTTGATGGAGAGCGCAATCCGTCGTCGAGCCTTCGCGAAGCTGCGCGACGTAGGCGAAGCGGTCCTGGACAGCCCGGAGTGCAGGGACGAACAATTACCAGTCGCATATCTGATGCTCGGTACATGACGGCCAGGGAAGGAGAAGCGCTTGGACGCTGGCCCGCCAACCTAATCCACGACGGCTCCCCGTCAGTCCTTTCGAATTTTCCTACAACTGGCAGGAGCCGGGGCGGTGGCGGGAAGAAGGTCGTCGGCAAGACAGTCTATGGGCGCTTCAACGGGACCTACTACGACGGCGAAGTGGGCTATGGAGACGCGGGATCAACCGCGCGATTCTTCTACACGGCCAAGGCGTCCAGGGCCGATCGCGGGCCGAATAACAACCACCCAACCGTCAAACCGAATGACTTGATGCGATACCTCGTCCGGCTTGTGACGCCGCAAGGCGGCACGGTCTTAGACCCGTTCATGGGCTCGGGCTCGACGGGGCTTGCAGCGATCCAGGAAGACTTCAGCTTCGTCGGCTGCGAGCAGCAGACAGAGTATATCGAGATCGCGCGACGCCGGATCGCGAAGGCCATGCCGCATAGAGAGGTGTTGCTCAGCGAGCCTGACGGAGAACCCGCGACCCGAAACGCATCTTGAACTGGAAAGCGTCGTAGTAGCTCTCGAAGAGATACTTCTGACCGGCTCCGCGCGGGAGTTGATCGTACGCAACCGAGGCCGAGCAGTTTCGCTCGATCCAGAGACGGCGCTCGGCATTCATCGCGTGGAAATGATCCTCGCCGAGATTTAGGCGTGTCATGCCGTTTTGCTCGACAACGTACGGGTGTCGGAGGCGCTTGCTCGCGGACAAGGCAGCATTGTTTCTGCGGATCGATTGTCTGAACGCGTCTGTCATCCCATATTTAGTCGAGGGGGCTCACCACCGCTAAATAGATCATGGTCAATTCCTGTTGTTCGGCCCATCGGTGCGAAAAGGTCTCGTGCCCCGGCTGCGCATGGCGTTACGCACTCCATGTCTCACGCCGCATCCTCGCCTGCGAACCGCAGCGGCTCCACGCGCTGACGGTCGAGCGCGCCCTTGCTGGCCCCCACGAGATCGATCGATTGAGAAGGTCGGCCCACAACGCCGTGGCCTATCAGCGGCGTCGCTACCGAGGATGGCGAAGCGTCGGGGTATGGGGCTGGTACGGTGATGCCGATTTCCACGGCATCGTTGAGCTTGGCTCGATTTCGACCGCCGAGTTCGTGCACACATTCCGGCGGCGCGGAGAGGTCAGGCTACGACCGATCGAGATCGAGAACCTCCGCACCGAGGTCTATACGGCGGCCCTGTCTGCCTCGGCGACACCGGCTGTCGGTGGCAAAGGCCGGTATCAGCCCCTGAAGGTCGCGATCGAGCCGGTGGCGACGACCAGGAAGCGCCCTGTGCCGGTCATCGACGATGTGATGGTCGAAGCTATGCCGGTGCTTGTTTGAAGACGACCGCATTCGGCAGCCGCTCGCCCAGCAACACCGCCGGAGTTCAGAGCACCTGCGGGCCGGGCGGTGGTACCGAGCTTTGAGAATTGAACTCGGCGACCGCCCGCTCGACGATTGGCGCGCCAGGATCAGCCCTCCACATGGCGACGATAATCTCGCCCAGCCGGTTTTGCGCAGCCGAGCGATAAGGTGGGGCGATCGGCGTCGAGCGGTCGAGTTCAATCCAGGCAGCGTCGAACGCCTCTACCAGATTCGTCATATCCGCTTCGTCGGCGGCAAGGGTTCGAAACGGCATGCAGTCCGCCTATGACGGCGGCGTAGGTCAAGCAAGCCCTCCACCTTTCGACCAAGGTCGAAGACCACCTTGCGCGCTTGCCAGCGGAGCAAGAGATCATTTCCACGCATTGCATGTGACATGGATGTTGAGGCTGCGTCAGGGCGTCGCCTATCCTCCTGGCGTGACCTCGATCCCTCCCTCCTGGGCTCACCTTCAGCCCGCATCGGTCAAGGCCCTGCTGGAGCCCCCAGGCACGCTGCCAAAGGCGTTGCGGATCACGCCCGACGACGTGCCGGTAGAGATCGCGCTCGCGGTGCCGATGGTGATCGCGGCGCGGCTGCTGCTGGAACTGGCGGTGAAGCAGGGCGGCTTGGTCCTGACCCCGGCTGGCTTCCTCAAGGGGGTGGATGTCTGGCACGTCTTCGACCAGACGGAATGGCCGGGCAACGTCAAGGGCCGAAGAGCCGCGTTCGTCGGCCTTTGACGTGGGTCGGTCTCATGGGAAGCCGGGGACACGCGCTGATGAACTTATTTGGCGCAGCGCGATTGATAGGCGAGGCAGGACGGCAATTTGAGATCAGAGATTTATAGGATCGTTAGAGCTTCGAGTGCTGCGTGGTCGGCAAATCACCCGCCGCCCGGAAACAAGGCGAACTCCCGCGATGTCTACGGAAAGAATTCGAAAGCGCTTGCTTAGCACGGAGCCTGAAACGCGCGGCGTTGTGCGCAGCTATGATCTCCAGGGCCTGGAGCGCGAAAGGGCCTTTGACGAGATTACTCGGGTTGCTGCATTCGTGTGCGGGACGCCGATCGCCCTGATCAATTTCATCCATAGCGACCGGCAATGGACGAAGGCAGGCGTCGGGCTTGAGCTAGGGGATGTGCCGCTCTCCGAGTCGGTCTGCGCATGCGCAATCCAGCAGTCGGATGCCTTCGTTGTTCCGAACCTCAGGGAGGATCGGCGGTTCGGGCATCTTTCCCTGGTCGGTGGCGAACCATTTCTAAAATTCTACGCCGGAGTGCGCTTGGAAACAGCGGAGGGGCTTGGGCTGGGCATGCTCTGCGTGCTCGACAATAAGCCCCGGCCAGCCGGGCTCTCAGCCGAGCAGGTGGAGGCGCTGAACCTGCTCGCCAAATCGGTCATGAGCCATCTCGAATTACGTCGTGCCAGCACCAAGCTTGCCGAGCGAGAGAAACGCTTTCGGACGATCTTGGATGTTGTCCCGCAGAAAATCTGGACGGCGTGGGCCGATGGCACCCATGATTACTTTAATAAGAGATGGTACGCCTTTTCCGACGCTCAGCCGGTCGAGAGCCATGGCGACCGCTGGCTCGACCTGATTCACCAGGATGATCGGGTGCGGGTCCAAGCCCGCTGGCGGCATTCAATTGCGACCGGCGAAGATTACGAGATCGAGTACCGCCTGCGGCATAATTCGGGCGAGTACCGCTGGATGCTGGCTCGGGCTCAGGCCATCCGCAGCAAGAACGGCAAGATCGAGCGGTGGCTGGGGACGAGCACCGACATCCACAAAACCAAAACGGTTGAGCAAGCGCTCGCTGTACGAGAGCAGCACTATAGCGGGCTGCTCGAAGCCAGCGCCGTTGTCGTCTGGTTTGCAGGACCAGATGGGACGGTCACTCACAGCAAGGGCTGGACCGAACTTACCGGGCAAACCGATCAGGAATACCTCGGGCTAGGCTGGCTGAGGGCAGTCCACCCTGAGGATCAGGCGCGCGTCGTACCGATCTGGGAAGCGGCGCAGGCGTCGGAGTCGTTCTACCAAGCCGAGTTTCGTGTGAAGAGCCGCAACGGAGGCCATCGCTGGATATTGGCGAGTGCCGTTCCAATCCATGACGCCAGTGGGCGGCTTCGTGAGTGGGTTGGCAGTATCGTTGACGTTCACGATCGCAAGCTTGCGGAACAGCAACTTTATGCCAGCAAAGAGCGACTGCGTCTGGCCATCGAGACAACGGCGCTCGGTATTTGGGACGTTGATCTGATCTCGGGCGAGCGGGAATGGTCTCCTGAGGCGAAGGCTATAATGGGACTACCCGCCGACGCTCCTCTCACGCGCAACACCTTTTTGGATCGCCTACACCCTGATGATCGAGGGCAGGTCGAAGCATCGTTTTACGCCGCTTCGTCCGATGCATCGCTCACCTACGAGGGCACGTATCGAATTATCCGGGCAGATTCCGGCGAAGAGCGTTGGGTGGCGGCAACGGGCAGAACTCTGCTGGGTATTGATGGGCGACCGAGCCGCAAGATCGGGACAATCCAAGATATAACCGCACGAGAGCACGCGAAAATTATCCTCCGCGCCAGCGAAGAGCGCCTGCGTTTGGCTCTCCAGGCGAGCCGGATGATTGCCTGGGAGCAGGACCTCAGAACCAATTTCATCACCCGCTCGGACAATGCGATCGGCCTGATGGGCATGGGCTCTGCTCCTCTGTCGGATGTTCTCGATCGCATCCATCCCGAGGATCGGGGGCTGCGCGAACATTTTCGCCCTGGAGGGGGCGTCAAGGGCTCAAACACCATCGAGTTTCGCTATCGCAGACCAGACGGTCAGACCATGTGGCTGGGTCTGCGCGGCGAGTGGGCCGGGCCTGACAGACTTGTGGGCGTCACCTTCGATATCACCGACCGCAAGGAGGCCGAGGAAGAAATCTGGCGTGTTGCCAATCACGACGCGTTGACGGGCTTGCCCAACCGAGCCCTGCTTCAGAAGCGGCTGGAGGAAGCCCTCGAAACGGCTGAGCAGAACGGCACTGCGGTCTCACTGCTGCTGATCGACTTCGACCGCTTCAAGGAGATCAATGATGCCCTTGGTCATGATGCGGGGGACGCTCTCCTAAAGGAGGCGGCTGTGCGCCTGAAAGGAATGACGCGACAATGCGATACGGTGGCCCGCTTTAGTGGTGATGAATTCGCGGTGATCATTGTTGAGCCAATGCGTTTGGAGCACGTTTCGCGTTTGGCTGAAGCCATGACCGTGAGGCTGAGAGAACCGATCATGCACCTCGGGCGGTTCATCGCGAGCGAAGCGAGTATTGGCATTGCAGCCTTTCCCGACCATGACGCTTCTGCTTCCGATCTGCTGAAGGATGCAGATATCGCGCTCTATGAAGCCAAAGCGCAGGGACGCAATCGCGTCGTAACCTATTGTCCAGCGCTGCGTGAGGCCGTCGAGCGACGCAGTATCATTCTTGAGGAAGTTCGCGAGGCACTGAGCAGGGGCGAGATTGTTCCATTCTATCAGCCCAAGGTCTGCCTGAACACCGGTAAAATTGCCGGTTTGGAAGTCTTGGCGCGATGGCAGCATCCATCGAAGGGCGTCCTCACCCCTGGCTATTTCGGTGCTGCCTTTGATGATACGCGGCTGGCGCTCGCGCTCAGCGAGAGCCTGTTGGCCAGGGCGGTCTCTGATTTGCGCGGTTGGCTCGAAGCTGGTCTGAACCCCGGTCGGGTCGCGTTCAACCTTTCGGCCTGCGAATTCAGCCAGCCCGGCCTTGCCGATGATGTCCTGCGCGTCTTGAAGGATGCAGGCATCCCGCCGGAGCATTTCGAGGTCGAGGTGACCGAGACGGTGCTGCTCAGCCGGAACCCGGAGAGCATCACCTCAATCCTCAATCGCTTCCATCAGCATGGAATCTCGATTGCGCTGGACGACTTCGGCACTGGCTTTGCGTCGTTGAGCCATCTCAAGAAATTTCCGGTTGACCACATCAAGATCGACCAGAGCTTCGTGCAGAAGCTGGAGCACGATGAAGGCGATAAAGCCATCGTATCGACTATTATCGAGTTGGGCAGGAAACTTGGAATGCGGGTTACTGCCGAAGGCGTCGAAACAGAAACTCAGAGACGCCTGTTACAGGCATGGGGAGCCGACTTCGGGCAGGGTTATCTTTTTTATAAACCTATCGAATCCTCACAAGTTGATTCTGTTTTACGTCGCGACATTCGAACATGACAATATTCCGAACTTGTAGGTTTCGAGCAAAAACGCCAACGGCAATCGTTAGGTCAGACCGCGATACTTCGCTCTTGTGAGGTACCTTGCCGCTCCGATGAAAGGGCCTCAAAGACTTGGAAGGTGCTGGCGATGATCTATAAGCTCGATTCGTTCGAGACATCGTCTCTCGTCCAAATGCGAGCCAAACGCCATACATCAGCACTGTACTTGGCTCTGAATGGGACGCGCCGGATTCGTCATCGCCCCAGATTTCAACTACATTCCCTTGCGGCATGCATTCGAGATGGGGACGGTCATGCGTTCTGCGTTGCCCCAAAAGCAATGGTTGCGCGTCCTTGCCACGCTGGCGCTGCTTGTGCCGATTGACGCCGTGGCACAATCGGACCCGTGGGTTGGGCGCTGGGGAGCGGGGGGCTGCGGCCCCGGCGAGACGGAAATTGTGCTCAGTCGCTCCTCGCTCGATCTCTCCACCTTTGAAACAGTTTGTAGCGTTCGAAGCGTGCGGCAGCGTGCAGACGTTTTCGACCTTGATGCAACCTGTCAGGGCGAGGGAGCCAGGAAGAAGAGGGCGACGCTGTCGATCCAGGTTCGAGGGAATGTGCTGACCTTCGTTGGTCTACGAGGAATCGAGTTCAGCCCGAAGCGGTTCGAGCGATGCGGGGCGCAAGACTCACGAGGAACGGAGCCACCCCCAGCCGCCAGAGCTTCTGCGGCGGCGGCAAAGCCCGAGTTGCCGTTGCAGCGCGGCTATTATGTTGCTGACGAAACGCCCTGCGGGGACGCGTCAAACGGCACACTCAGCCTTTTGCGGCGCAACGCCATGGGGGTGGCGAGGCAGTTATGTAATTTCGTTGCGATCGAAAGCTTGGGGCCTGCACGTTACCGGGTGGTCCAGAACTGCGGCGAAGGCGGCACGCGAACGGACATCTACGAAATTCGAAGCCCACGGAGCTTCAGGATGATCGCTCCTGACGGCTTTCGCTATGGTGCGCGCTACTGCGCCCAGAGCGAGTTGCCTCTCCCCTGGAAAACAAACGCCATTGGCGATCTGATTCGTTAGGGCTCGGCCCCTCCGCACTGATCGCAGGCTTGCCTACCCCATTTCAGGAGGTGTCGCGCCCCCTCCCGGCCTTTAGCGATCATCAACACCACGGTCGGCGTCGGCCCTGCCATGGGCGAGCCAATCCCTCGGCTACCAGGATTTGGCCCACGGAGCGCCCATTCTGGTAAACTACGCGCAGCAGGCGGCCATACTGATCGCGATCTCGGGAGCCATAGCCTTCAAGCGAGAATGGCGCTTCTGCCAGTAGCTCGGCCAAGCGGTACTTTGCCCGGTCGCCCAACGCTCTTTCACTGGCGCACTTGGCCTGCTCAGTTTCCGGGGCGTCGATGTCGGCAATTCTGATTTTCTCCGCGCGATACCAGAATGTGTCTCCGTCAACGACGCAGTCGCCAGTCCCGCGACCGCATATCCTGAACGGTACCTGCCGGGTTTCGCTGAGAGATCGCGAGCCTGGGCGGATAACTACCGCCTGAGGTTCGGCAGGTAGAAATTCTCTTCGAATCTGATCCATTCGCTCCGGCGAAGGCGTCAACAGTCCGAGCCCTGCTCCCAGAGCGACGATGAACGAGCACCCGCACACCACGGCCCACTGGACCGTGCTCATCCCGGCAATGTCTCGTCGAAACGACATGCGCTGCCCCTCGGCAGCGACATTGGCATCGACGATCTAAGAATTGGCAAACTTCCGCGCCGCAAATGGAACGATGCCGCAGGTTGCTCATGAAATCGGTAGCGAAATCCAAGGCCCTGCCGCAAGGCAGCCGCCTATTTCGTCGAGACTTCAAGCCCAGAAAGCTGTTCAAGGCTTCCAGTGTCGAGCAGCCGTACACCCTCGGGAACTAGCAAGATGATCCCGTCGCGCGCAAACCGGGCCAACGTCCGGCTGACCGTTTCCATGGAAACTCCGAGATAGTCGGCGATATCGCGACGACACATCGGCAAATGCACTGTTACCGACCGTTTCCCCAATCGCGCCCACCGTTCGCGCATCGTGAGAAGAAAACAAGCGATCTTCTCTTCAGAGCGTCGGCGTCCGAGCAGCAGCATGTGCTCCTCGGCTGCCGCCAATTCAGCATGTGCTAGATCGTGAAAGCGAGCCAAGACCTCTGGTTGCCCGACAAGCAAGGCGATCACCGAATCACGGGTGAAGGAATACGCTCGGACCGCATCAACTGCGTCGGCGGAAAAGCTGAACTCTTCTCCGAGCGAAGATGCGATCCAGTCTCCCGGTATCGAAAATCCGAGGATTTGGCGGCGACCATCCGCGAGGGTCTTGTATCTCCTCACCATCCCTGAAGAGACAAGGAGACGATATTGATTAGGCTTTCCCGTCTTGAAGATAACCTCATTGGGGTTGAAAGATTTTTTGCACGCAAGATCAGGCCAAAACACCAAAGATTCCTCGGTAAACTTCGGCAATTTCTGCGACTCACCTAGAGCATTACATGCATTCTGAATCTCACAAATGCGCTTCACTTGCACTGCCCAAGTCGGCCTCTCCGAATCTCATGACGATAGCGGCGGGCCATGTGTTGCGAAACCCTTCTGGTGATTTCGCTTCTCTGAAGTCGCGATCGCGCCGAGGACGACGGAGAACTCTCTGCTGTTCCACGCGCGATCATCGAGCCAGTGCCGATGCTCCTGTTCTGAACCCGTCGTCGAACGCCGGATCGCGTCGGCGGGCGTTCCCGTCACCACCGAACCATCGCGATCGCCCCTCTCTCCCAAACGGTCGTTTCCGCGACGCTGCTGATGGCGGGGTGATCGTCGAGGGATTGTGCTTACGACGGTCTCGCAGAACTGGCGGTCAGAACTCGCCTACGTGACAGCGGCGTTCTGGCCCAGGCATCGGTAGACGCTCGCTCGGCTGATCCCGACCTGCCTGACGATCTCGGCGACCTTCGCGCCCTCGGCATGGAGAGCCCGGACAGCCTCCCCCTGCCGACGAGCGGTTGGTGCTCTACCCTTATACTTGCCCTCCAATTTGGCTTTCATGACGCCTTCGCGCTGGCGCTCTAGCATCACAGAGCGTTCCCAAGATGCCGTCGCGGCTAAAACGGTCAGGATCAGCGTCGAAGTGGCGTTGGAAGTATCGAGCACGCCGCCGCCGAAGCTGAGGATGCGAAGGGCGACCCCCTTCTTCTCCAGACGCTCGATGATGCTGAGGAGATCAGCGACGCCACGGGAGAGCCGGTCAACGCGGGTGACGACCAGCGTATCACCTGCCCGGCAGAACTCGATGGCCGCCTCCAGCTTCTCGCGCTTGCCGATCGAGGACACCTGCTCGCTGAAGACCTTGTCCGCACCGGCCGCCTTCAGATCACGCTCCTGGGCTTCCAACCCGGCCTGCTGATCGAACGTGCTGGTTCTGGCGAACCCCACCAACATCCCTGCCATTGTTCCTCCGTCTCACACGAACCTAAGACTTGAGCGTCTCACGCATTCTCAGAATGACAATCGATTTGTGTGAGACCATTCTGAGACGGCGCAAAAGACCCTGACCATGTGAGACGACGGATGATGCTCGTTACTCGTCCTCGTCGGGCAGGTTGGTCGAGGCGTACCACGCCTTGATGGTGGCGCTGCTGCGATAGGGCTCCGTGAAGGCAAGGTGGATCGAGCGGCAGGCGGGAGCCAGTTGCCAAAGGCGCTCGAACTGGAGCGGCGGCACCGAGATCACGAACTGGACGAGCGGCTTGATGCCGATGAGCATCCCCGCATGCGTGCTGCTCTCCCACTTCGGATCGAGGCCGATCTGAAGCTGAGCATCGCTGATGCCCCGAAGCGGCTCGTCGAGTTGGCCATGGAAGTGCAGATGAGCCGAATGAGGCTCGACGTTGGCGGAGGCCCCATAGTGCGAGCCGACGCTGCCGCGCCATCGTTCGACGAGCAGGTAGCGGGCGATCGATGTTGGACGGCCAGGGCGCTTGCGCGGCATGAGACCTCCAGTGTCGGGGCCGCCTGAGAGGCGACCCCTATACGAGCAGGATGTGTCATAGCGTCGGCATCACGCGCCCCTCCGACCGAAGGTGCCCGAGCGCTCCAGCTTCTTGATGACGCCGCTGATCTCGCCGCGACGTTCCCTGGGCGAGTTCGCCAACAGTAC
>JAEWKP010000211.1 GCA_023393655.1 Pseudomonadota bacterium
CGCGCCCGTTGCGCGGCGGTTCTCATTCCAGAGCCTTCAGGCCGCGGCGTGCGAACGCGCGATGAAGGAGATCTCCGAGCGCGACAGGCCGAGATCGTCGAGCTCGCGGTCGGTCAGACGGGAGAGCTCGCGAACGGTCTCGCGATAGCGGAGGTAGGCGCGGATTTTGGCGGCGATCATGGTGACGAACATGGTGGTCTTCCTTGCGAATATTCCGGACCGGGGCGGTGCCCACAGCGATAATTTCGTTGTGCAGTGCATATAAACCGGACAGCCTGCTTCCAACAGGGGCACGGCATCAGCTCCGATATGCTCTATGTGCATAGCGAGTTAAGGTTCCGGTCATTTTTGCGGGATCGTTCTGCGCTGAACGTAACGCTTGCGGCAAAATTGCGGAAAATGGCCGCCTAATAATTGCTCATTCTATTGACTCGGCGTGGATATACCTGGCGACGGTCTATAAAATAGGCATGTTGCAACTGCTAAATGGCGAGCGGATGCGCCGGGGCACTTTTGCGTTGCAGCGGAGGTCGGCTCAACGGTGTTTTCGGGCGATCGAAGGGGGGGCATCTTCGCCACGAAGCGGCCGGAATCCGGCAGCGTTTGCCGGGCAGATCTTGCCGAATTCCCTCGAGAGTACGGCCACGAATCGCGCGCTCTCCATGTAAGCGACTGATTCTCGGGCAGTTTCGCGAACCGGCCCCGGCGGCCTGAAGCTTGCCTGCCGGTTTGCTCAAAGGAGCAAGCCATGTCGAACCCGATCACCAACCGGCCGATCAGCCTGCCGTTCACGAATCCGGTGAAGCCGGCCGCGCAGAACGATAGCGGCGCGGATAACAGCGACAGCGCCCCGGTCTCGGCGCCGTCCTCGATCGAGGACGAATTCCTGAAGATCGCGCGGATGTCGCCGGAGGAGCGGGTTCAGGCTGCGATCCTCGCCAAGCTCGGTATGAGCGAGGACGAGTTCAACAAGCTCGACGCCCAGGCCAAGGCCGACGTCATGACCAAGATCCGCGACGAGATGCTGAAGCAGATGGAGGCCAAGGGCGAGAACGCGAACAAGACCGGCGCGCTCGCCGACATCCGGGTCTGACAGACGCTTCAAGTCACCTTGTCATTCCGGGGCTTCGCGCCTGCGGCGCGCCCCCGAATGACAGAGGGAGTAGGCCTCCTCTCCGTCAGCTCGCCTTGCCCGCGTCGAAGCGCAGCAGCCGCAGCGCATTGGCGGTGACGATCACGGTCGCGCCGGTATCGGCGAGGATCGCGACCCAGAGCCCGGTATAGCCGAGCACGCTGGTGACCAGGAACACTGCCTTCAGTCCGAGTGCGATGGCGATATTCGTGCGGATATTGCCCATCGCCGCCCGCGCCAGCCGGATCATGGCTGCGACGTCACGCACGCGGCTCTTCAGTACCGCGCCATCGGCGGTTTCCAGCGCGACCTCGGTGCCCGAACCCATGGCGATGCCGATGCTGGCGGCGGCGAGCGCAGGCGCATCGTTGATGCCGTCGCCGACCATCATCACCGGGGTCTCGCCGGAGAAGGCCTTGATCGCCGCGACCTTGTCGTCGGGCATCAGCTCGGCCTTGTGCTCCATGCCGAGGCCGGCGGCGATGGCGGCGCCGGTGCGGGCATTGTCGCCGGTCAGCATGGTCGAGCGGATGCCCATCACCTTGAGTTCGGCAATGGCCGCGGCCGCATCCTCGCGCGGCTCGTCACGCAGTGCGATGAAGCCGGCGAGCGCGCCGTCGACGATGATGGCCGCAACGGTTTTGCCGGCGGCCTCCAGCTCCTCAGCCGCAATCCGTGCCCGCTTGTCGAAGGGGGCGCGGCTTTCGGCATGGCGGGGGGCGCCGACGAAGACGGCGCGGCCATCGACCTTGCCGGTGACGCCTTGGCCGGCGAGTGCCGCCGCCTCGGTCGCCGGCTTGTAGATGATGCTCTCGCTGCGGGCATGTTCCAGCACCGCCTCGGCCAGCGGATGCGACGAACCGTGCTCGACTGCGGCGGCGAAGGCCAGGACCTCGGCCTCGCTGCCGGAGAGCGCTACGATATCGGTGACGCGTGGCCGCCCCTGAGTCAGCGTGCCCGTCTTGTCGAAGGCGACGAGACCGGTTTTGGCGGCGGTCTCGATGACGACACCACCCTTCATCAGCAGGCCCTGGCGGGCGCCGGCCGACAGGGCGGCGGCGCTCGCGGCGGGCCCCGAGATGACCAGCGCGCAGGGGCAGCCGATCAAGAGCAGCGCCAGCGCCCGGTAGATCCAGACCGACCATTCGGCGCCAAGCAGGAGCGGGGGCACCAGTGCGACCAGCACGGCGAGGCCTACGATCGCCGGCATATACCAGCGCGAGAAGCGGTCGATGAAGCGCTCGGTCGGGGCGCGGGCCTCCTGCGCTTCCTCGACGAGGCGGATGATGCGGGCGATGGTGTTGTCCTCGGCCGCCTTGTCGACGCGCACGCGCAGGGCCGCCTCGCGATTGACCGAGCCGGCATAGACGGGCTCGCCGACGCCCTTGGTCTTGGGCACGGATTCGCCGGTGACCGGGCTCTCGTCGATGCCGGAAGTGCCGTCGGTGATCTCGCCATCGGCCGGGATGCGGTCGCCGGGGCGGACCAGCACGGTCTGGCCGATCCTGAGGTTTGCGGCGTCGACCTGGCGGGTCGCACCGTTCTCCTCGACGATCGCCGTCTTGGGGACGAGGTCGCCGAGCGCGCGGATCGAGGCGCGGGCGCGGTCGGCCGCGACGCCTTCGAGCACCTCGCCGACTGCGAAGAGGAAGACGACCAGCGCCGCCTCCTCGGCCGCGCCGATGAAGAGCGCGCCGATGGCGGCGATCGTCATCAGCATCTCGATGGTGAAGGGGATGCCGGCGCGGGCCGCCGCGAAAGCGCGCTTCGCCACCGGCGCGACGCCGACGACGCAGGCCAGGATGAAGGCCCAGTGGCCGATGCCCGGCCAGATCAGCCCGGCGGCATAGGCGGCGCCGAGGAACAGGCCCGTCGCGATGACGAGCCGGCCCTTGCCGGTCTGATACCAGCTCGCGCCTTCGGGCGTCGCCTCGTGGACATGGCCGGGCAGGCCGTGGCCGTGATCCTTCGCGGCGGCGGGCTGCTTGCCGGCCTTCGGGGCGTGATCATGGCCGGGTTGATCGTGGTCTTGCTTGTGACCATGCGCATGGCCCGAGCAGCAGGCGTCGCCGTGCTCGTGCTTGGCGTGATTGTGATGTTCGTGGGCATGCCCGCCATGGTCATGACCGCAGCCACAAGCGTCCTGCTTGGCAGCCGGGCGTTCGGCGACCGGGGTCGCCAGCGCGGCGGTCGTATAACCGAGGCCGTTGACGCGCTTCTCGATCGCTTCCGGCGAGGTCGCGCCGGTATCGAGGGCGAGCGTCAGCGTCTCCGACATCACCGAGAGCCTGACGTCGCTGACGCCGGGCAGGCGCTCCACCGCGCCGCGAATCTTCGCCGCGCAGCTCGCGCAATCCATGCCGCCAACCTTCCAGGACAGGGTCTGGGCGGTAGTTTTGGAATGGGCGGCCATGACGTGTCTCCGTCTCTCTTTCGCTACGGACACCTCTCTACAAGCTGTAGCCACTTCAGGTTCAAGAGGGAAAATGCAGATCATGCATTTGCCCGTTTCCCACCGATCCACGCCGTCATCCCGGGCTCGACCCGGGATCCATTCCGGAGCGCGTCCGATTGAGGTTCAGGCATGGATCCCAGATCTCCGCTTCGCTTCGTCCGGGATGACCGGCGTCGAGAATGAAAGCGGAGACGGTCTTCAATCCAGCGGAAACACCGGCCGGCGCAGGCGCTTGTAGGGCAGGCCGGCGATCCGGCTGGTGCAGGGGCCGGGCGTCGTCACGGTGAAGCTGCCCCTGGCGATCTTGTCATAGGCGCGCCGGTGCGCGACGGCCGCCTTGACGCCGATCGCCTTCAGCGTCTCCGGCTCGATGCCCTGCGAGCGCAATTGGCCGAGGTCGAAGGGCGGGGTCTTGCGGCTGCTGAGCAGCACGGTGACGCCCTCGACCTGCACGACCACGCAGGGGCCCATGCTGAAATGCGAGCCCTGCGCGGCAGCGAGGTGGCTGTTGAGGTCCTCCAGTGCGAATTCGCCGTCGCTGGCGCTGACGAAGCTGGCCTCGGTCTCGACCGGGCCTTCGGCGATGGCGCTGCCCTTGCCGCCGATCGAGAGCCTGCGGGTTTCGCCCGGCTTGGCGCCCGCCATGGCAGCGACGGCGGCGGGATCCGCGATGGCGACGGCGCAGTTCCCGACGCCATGGCGCAGGAAAGCGCGCAGGACCGAGGTGGCGTCGCCCGGCGCGCCGCCGCCGATATTGTCTGATGGCTCGACCACGATATAGGGGCCGCCCTCAGAGCGCAGGATTTCTGTAACGGCCTCGTCGATGTCCCATTCCGCCGGCAGGCCGGATTCGCGAAGTTCGATTGCTGTCGCGGTGAGGCGCTCCAGCGCTTCGCGGGCGGGAGCCTCCGGGCCGGTGAAAGCGATGGCGAAGGCGACGCCGGCCTCGGGCACATCCGAGAAGGAATAGCCTCCGACGACGCTGGCGCCCCAGATCGCCGGATTCGCCTGCTCGATTCCACGCGCCAGCGCTTCGAGGTCGCGCTTCGGGCGGTCGGCGGTGTCGGTGCCGGTCGGCGGCCAGATCACGGGGGCATTGCAGGAGAGCATGCGAGGCAGCTCCCCGCTCTTCAGCGCCCGCGCCAGCAGCTTCGCGGAGCGGACGGCGGATTCGCGGGCATCGGTATGTGGGTTCTCGCGATAGGCGACGAGGGCGTTGGCATGCTGTGCCATGGCGGCGGTGAAATTGGCGTGCAGGTCGAAGACGGCGAAGACTGGCAGGGTTTCGCAGCCGGGCACCGAGCGGATATGGGCCAGCAGCGCGCCTTCCGGGTCGAGGCATTCGGTCGTGACCATCGCGCCGTGCAGCGCAAGCCAGATCCCGTCGAGGCCGCCATCGGCGAGGGCCGCTCTCAGTCCGGTATCGAATTCTGCGAGGAAGCGCTCGAAGACCGCATGGTCGACCGTGCCGGCCGGCAAGGCGCCGTAATCGATCGTCGGCAGGACCTCCCAGCCCTCGGCTTCTGCAACCTCAAGGAAGCCGTCGATGGTCGAACCGTCGCCGCGGCGGGCCAGCAGTTCCGCGCCCTTGCGGATGGTGAAGTCGGCGAGCGTCGTCTCTTCGTCGACGAAGCTGTGGGTCTCATGGAAGAGCGATCCCAGCAGGATGCGGCGGCGGGACATGATCGGTTGAATCTCCCAGGCTTGCGAGGCCCGCGCATCTCGGCCGCCGATCTGTTCCAGATCAAGCCTGCATTGTTCCATCGTGGGGAACGCGGATGCTTTGACAGTCCACATCCCGTCCCGGTTTCATGGGCGCGACGGCAGTTCGAAGGGGCGGCTGCCGCGTCAGACCGAGAGAGCATGCGGATGCGCGTCTTCACTGCGTCGCTGGCGACGGAAACCAATACCTTCGCGCCGCTCTTCGTTGATCGCAGCGCCTTCGAGGGCGCCTTCTACTGCCCGCCCGGGACGCATCCGGATACGCCGACGCTGTGCTCGGCGCCGACCGTCGCAGCGCGCCGCCGCGCCGCCAGCGAGGGCTATGAGCTGGTCGAGGGCACGGCGACCTGGGCCGAGCCGGCGGGCCTGGTCTCGCAGGAGGGCTATGAGAGCCTGCGCGACGAAATCCTCGGCCAGCTCGAGGCGGCGCTGCCAGTCGATATCGTGCTGCTCGGCCTGCACGGCTCGATGGTGGCGCGTGGCTACGATGATTGCGAGGGTGACCTGATCGCGCGGGCGAGGGCGCTGGCCGGGCCGGACTGCGTCATTGGCGCCGAACTCGACATGCATTGCCATCTCACCGCGCAGATGGTCGCGGGCGCCGATATCATCGTCGCGTTCAAGGAATTCCCGCATACGGATTTCCTGGCGCGGGCCGAGGACCTGCTGGAACTCTGCCTGAAAACGACGCGCAAGCAGGTGAAGCCGGTCCGCGCGGTGTTCGATTGCCGTGGCCTCGCCGCCTTCATGACCAGCCGCGAGCCCGGCCGCAGCTTCGTCGACCGGCTGATGGCGATGGAGGGCCAAGACGGCATTCTCTCGATCTCGGTCGCGCATGGCTTCCAGGCGGCCGATGTCGCCGATGTCGGGACCAAGGTATTGGTCATCGCCGATGGCGAAGAGGCCAAGGCCGCCACACTGGCTAAGCAGCTCGGCCTCGAAATCCTGCGCTGGGGGCAGGGCGCTTCGCCGAAGCACTACAAGCCGGAGGAAGGCATTGCCGCGGCTGTCAAACTCGCCGAGCCCGGCAGGCCGGTTGTGCTCGCCGATCGCTGGGACAATCCGGGCGGTGGCGTCGCCGGCGATTCCTCGGTGATGGTTGAGGCGCTGCTGCGGCACCCCGAGGTTCCGGCGGCGATCGGCGCGATGTGGGACCCGGTTGCCGTGAGCCTCTGCCGCGCGGCCGGCGTCGGCGCCGAGATCCCCTTGCGCTTCATCGGCAAGGCGGCCCCATCCTCGGGCCGGCCGATCGACGCGGTGGTGACGGTCACCGGCACGACCGAGGACCTGTTGATTCCCTTCGAGCAGAGCTGGGTCTCTCTCGGGCCCGCCGCGGCGATCCGGATCGGCCAGCTCGACATCGTGCTGGCCTCGACGCGGGCGCAGACCTTCAGCCCGCCGGTCTTCACCAATCTCGGCATCGACCTGAGCGCCAAGAAGGTCGTGGTGGTGAAGTCCTCCAACCATTTCCACGCCGCCTTCGCGCCGATCGCGGCACAGGTGCTTTATCTCGACAGCGGTGGACCTTATCCGCCGGATGCGACCAAGATCCCCTATACCAAGGTGAAACGCCCCTTCTCTCCGCTGGACCCGAACCCATGGCTGTGACTGCTTCCGCTCCGCTCCCGCGCCTGTCACTCCGTGAGATCGAGGACCAGCGGCTCGACGTGCTGGCGAAGGGCCTGCCGCCGGGCGCATCGCTCAGGCTCGGCGATGTCGGCAAGCAGGGCTGGAACGTGCTCGCCGGCGACATGCCGATGCCGCTCGCGGTGATCCGCGAGAGCGTATTGAAGGCCAACAGCGCCTGGATGAGTGCCTTCACCGGGGAAAACGATTTGCTGATCGCGCCGCATGGCAAGACGACGATGGCGCCGCAGCTCTTCGACCTGCAGATAGCCGATGGCGCCTGGGCGATCACCGTCGCGACGATGCAGCAGCTCGCGGTCGCCCGGCATTTCGGCGTGAAGCGCGTGATCCTCGCCAATCAGCCGATCGGGCGGCAGGAGGTGGCCGCCTGTTTCGAAGCACTGCGGGAACCCGGCTTCGAACTCTACTGCCTCGCCGACAGCACCGCCGGCGTCCGCTTGCTGGCGGAGGCTGCGAAGGGGCATGCGGGCGCCAATCCGCTGCGCGTTTTCGTCGAGATCGGCTTCATGGGCGGGCGCACCGGTGCGCGCACCCGCGAGGAGGCGTTGGCCGTGGCGCGCGCGGTCGCGGCGGCGCCGGGCCTGTGGCTTTCCGGCTTCGAGTGCTTCGAGGGCCTGCACAGCGACAGTGCCGGTGCGGACAAGCTGCTCGACGAGGTGATCGCCGTCGCGGCGGCGGCGAATGCCGAGGGCCTGCTCGGCCCGGAGCCGCTGGTCCTGAGCGCCGGCGGAACCGCGCTGTTCGACCGTGTCGGCGAGAAATTCAACGCGGCGAGCCTCGGGCGCCCGCTCCTCAAGGTGCTGCGCTCCGGCTGCTATCTGACGCATGACGATCTCGGCTATTCGGCCTCTTTCCGCCGGATCATGCTGGAGACCAGCCTGAAGCTGCCGCCCGGCGGGCTCGAACCCGCTCTCGAGGTCTGGGCCTATGTCCAGTCGCGGCCGGAGCGCGGGCGCAGCCTGCTCACGCTCGGCAAGCGCGACGTCACCTATGATTCCGCTTTGCCGGTGCCGCTGCGCTGGTATCGGCCGGGTGGGGTGATGCAGCGGCCGGAGCCGATGCCGGCGGGCCATACAGTCCTGGCGCTCAACGACCAGCACTGCCATCTCGGCACGCCGGACGAGAGCCCGCTCCAGGTCGGCGATATGGTGGCCTTCGGCATCGCCCATCCCTGCCTGACCTTCGACAAATGGGCCGTGCTGATGCTGGTCGACGATGACTGGAACGTCACCGGCGCAATCCGGACCTTCTTCTGACGCGCTTCCGAATCTGTTCCTTCTGATGAAACCTGCAATCCTTGACGTGAATTCAGGCGGTTCCTAGCCTGCATCTCACAGAGGGAAGGCTCGCCATCCGCGACGCGGACGAGACGGGCCGGGCAGCGATGACGGGATCAACGGCGCAGGCCGGCCCCTGTCTCGCGCGAAATCGGCCAGCTTGGCCGGCAAGCAGGATGCTGGGAGGATTGTTCGTGACGACACCGTCATTCCCGATGACCGACGAGACCGACGCCGCCGTCCAGGGCCTGCAGCGGCGCAGCCTGCTGCAATTGCTGACGGCGGGCGGTGCGGCGTTGGCGGCGCCCGGCCTGTGGAGCGGCCTCGCCCTGGCTCAAGGCCAGGCGCCGGTTGCCGGCGGCACGTTGACGATCGGCGCCGATGCCGATCCGATCGGGCTCGACCCGGTCACGGTCAACGCCTTCTCGTCCTATGATTTCACCAGCCTGCTCTATTCCGGCCTGCTGCGCTGGAATGCCGAGATGAAGGTCGAGCCGGACCTGGCGACGGGCTATGAGCAGCCCGATCCGAAGACATATGTCTTCAAGCTCAGGCAGGGCGTCAAATTCCATAACGGCAAGGATTTCTCTGCCGCCGACGTGAAGCATACCTTCGACCGGATCATGAACCCGGCCACCGGCAGCCGGCTCAGGGCGCTCTATTCCAGCATCGAGTCGGTGACGGTGGTCGACCCGTTCACGGTCAAGTTCCAGCTCAACGCGACCGACGCCGCCTTCCTCAGCAATCTCGCCAGCAATCCCAACGGCGCGATCGTGCCCTCAGGCGTCGAGAACCTCGTCACGAAGCCGGTCGGCACCGGGCCTTTCGCCTTCGAGGCCTATCAGCCGAACCAGCAATTCTCGCTGACGCGCTTCGACGGCTATTACGAGAAGGGCGAGCCCTATCTCGCGAAGGTGATCTTCAAGTTCTACAAGGACCAAGCGACGCTGACCTCGGCGCTGCG
>JAEWKP010000353.1 GCA_023393655.1 Pseudomonadota bacterium
GAAATGATGCTTCACCAGCGTCATCTCGGTGACGAGATCGGCCGCCTCGATCAGCTCGGGCTTGGCGTTGCGGCCGGTGACGACCACGTGCAGATCAGGCCGGCGGGCGGCTAGTGTCGCGACGACCTCGGCGAGCGGCAGATAATCGTAGCGCAGGGCGATGTTGAGCTCGTCGAGGACCAGCAGCCGGATGTCGGGATCAGCCATCAACTCCCGCGCCTTGGCGAAGGCGCGCTCGGCGGCGGCGATGTCGCGGGCCTTGTCCTGCGTCTCCCAGGTGAAGCCCTCGCCCATGCTGTGCCAGCTCACCTGATCGCCGAAGGCTTCGAGCGCCTTGCGCTCGCCGGTCGACCAGGCGCCTTTGATGAACTGCACCACGCCGATGCGCCAGCCATGGCCAAGCGCCCGAAGGATCAGGCCGAAGGCCGCCGTCGACTTGCCCTTGCCGGGGCCGGTATTGACGATCAACAGGCCCTTTTCGAGCGTCTTGGAGGCGACTTCGGCGTCCTGCACCGCCTTGCGCTTCTCCATCTTCGCCTTGTGGCGGGCGGCTTCGTCCATATCGCTCATCATTTCACTCGCATCGGCAATCCGGCGACCATGAAGACCACGCTGGCCGCCCGCGCCGCAAGCGCCTGATGCAGGCGCCCGGCCTCGTCGCGGAAACGGCGAGCGAGCGCATTCTCCGGCACGATGCCGAGACCAACCTCGTTGCCGACCAGCACGAGCGGCGCCGAGACGCGCTCGCAGGCGGCGATCAGGGCCTCGCGGGCGGCGGCGGTGTCGCGCTCTGCGAGGATGAGATTGGTGAGCCACAGGGTCAGGCAATCGACCAGGATCGGCTGGTCCGCCGACTGGACGGCGATCGCCTCGGCCAGATCGAGCGGAGCGTCCACCGTCTGCCAGCCTGACGGCCGGCGGGCGCGATGCTCGGCGATGCGCTCGCGCATCTCGTCGTCATAAGCCTGGGCGGTGGCGATATAGGTCCAGGGCGGCGGCAACGCCTCGATCAGCGCCTCGGCATGGCGGCTCTTGCCGGAGCGGGCGCCGCCGAGGACGAGGGTGAGGTGGGGGATTTCGTTCGGCATCGTGGAAGCAGGGTTCGAAGGACCATCCTGCATTGCACAGCGGCACGGCGAAGGCTATTGATCGTCCCTGACGGTGCCTCCGCGAGGAGGTGAAAAGGGAACGCGGTGCGGGCTTGCTTTGCCCAATGCCGCGGCTGCCCCCGCAACTGTAAGCGGATGTCCTTCGCCATCGGCCACTGGAGCGCACGCTCCGGGAAGGCGGCAAGGGACGCGAAGTCCGCGAGCCAGGAGACCTGCCGTCAACCCGCAGAGATCCAACCGGCTGCCGGCGGGGCGGCCACGGAGAACGCATATGAACACCGTTTCGGTTTCCACCCCCACACTAAGCGTCTCAGAGCGCGTCAAGGCGGTCGCAGCCGCGCTCGTGATCGGCGTCGCGCTGATCTACACGACCGGCTTCGCGGCCTCGACCAATGTCCACAACGCCGCGCACGACACCCGTCACGGCCTCGCCTTTCCCTGCCACTGAGGGAAAGCCATCATGGTCACGCGTGTTCTCACGGTCAGCATCCTGGCCGGGCTTCTGGCTGGCTTGATCGTCGCCGCCCTGCAGCATGTCACCACCACCCCGCTGATCCTCAAGGCCGAGACCTATGAGGCAGCGCTGGCGCTGAAAGCGCCGACGCTGGCCGCCTTCGACGGCGAGGCGAAACTCATCCTGGCGCATGGCCCGGCCGGCGATGCGCCCGGCCACGACCATGCCGAATGGAAACCGCAGGACGGCCTCCAGCGCACACTCTTCACCGGCGCGGTGACGATCGCGACCGCAATCGGCTTCGCGGGGCTGCTGCTGGCGGGAGTGATCGCGGCCGGCGACAGCATCGACCAGCGCGGCGCGCTCATCTGGGGCGCTTGCGGCTTCCTCGCGCTTGGGCTCGCCCCGGCGATGGGGCTGGCGCCGGAACTGCCGGGTGCTGCGTCAGCCGCATTGGAGCAGCGCCAGCTCTGGTGGCTCTGGACCGCCGTTGCAACCGCGGCCGGGCTCTTCCTGTTCCTGCGCTTCGAGCAGCCCTTGCTCAAGCTCGTGGCGGTCGTGCTGATCCTGCTGCCGCATGTCGTCGGCGCCCCGCATCCGGCCCCGCCGGAGAGCAAGGTGCCGGCCGAGGTCGCCGCCCATTTCGCGGCGCTCTCGCTCGGCATCCAGGCCGCGCTCTGGCTTGCCACCGCCTTCATGGTCGGCGTGCTCTGGCCCTGGGCGAGCCGCCGGGCGGCGGAAGCCTGAGGACGAGCCATGTCCGAGGGCGACCTCACCATCCATGTCTGCACGGCCTGCCGCCGCGCTCGCGCCGATCTCCCGGAGGGCTATGACCAGCCGGGTCTGGCGCTGGCCGAGCGCCTCGCCGAACAGCTTAAAGCCAAGGGCAGCACGATCCCCGTGCTGCCCGTCGAGTGCCTCTGCGTCTGCAAGCGGCCCTGCACCATCGCGCTCAGCGCCGATGGCAAATGGACCTATCTGATCGGCGATCTCGACACCGACACCCATCTCGACGAGATCGTCGGCGCAGCGGAGGCCTATGCCGCCAGCGCCAACGGCATCGTTCCCTGGAAAGAGCGGCCGCAGTCCTTCCGCAAGGGCGTGGTCGCGCGCGTGCCGCCTTTGCCGGCGCGCCAGCAAGGATGACATCATGAACGCTCCGCAGACCACCAATCTGGGCAAGACACCCTGCACCATCATCACCGGCTTCCTCGGCGCCGGTAAGACGACCCTCGTGCGCCATCTCCTCGAGAATGCGCAGGGCAAGAAGCTCGCCGTGCTCGTCAACGAATTCGGCGATCTCGGCTTCGACGGTGAGTTCCTGAAGGGCTGCGGCATTGCTGGCTGCAGCGATGAAGATGTGGTCGAGCTGCCGAATGGCTGCATCTGCTGCACCGTCGCCGACGATTTCGTGCCGGCGCTGGAAAAGCTGCTGAACCGGCCGAACCCGCCCGAGCATATCCTGATCGAGACCTCCGGCCTCGCCTTGCCGAAGCCACTCGTCACCGCCTTCAACTGGCCGGCGATCCGCTCGCGCGTCACCGTCGACGGCGTCATCGCCGTGGTCGACGGGCCGGCCGTCGCTGAGGGCCAGTTCGCGGATGATCCGGACGCGCTCGCGGCGCAGAAGGCCGCCGATGCCTCCGTTGATCACGACAACCCGCTGGAAGAGGTGTTCGAGGATCAGATCCTCTGCGCCGACCTGATCCTGCTCAACAAGAGCGACCTCGTCGACGAGGCCGGCCGCGCGCGGGTCAAGGCCGAGATCGCCGAGCACCTGCCGAAGGCGATCAAGATCGTCGAGACCGCCCATGGCAAGGTCGAGCCGGCGCTGATCGTCGGCATCGGCGCTGCCGCCGAAAGCGACCTCGCCGCCCGCCCCTCGCATCATGGGGAGGGCGAGCATGATCACGATCACGACGATTTCGACTCGGTCGCCCTGCCGCTGCCGGCGGGGCTCTCGCCGGAAGAGCTGACGGCGCGCGTCGCCAAGGCGGCCGAAGCCGAGGGCGTGCTGCGGCTGAAGGGCTTCACCGCCGTGCCGGGCAAGCCGATGCGGCTCGTTGTGCAGGGTGTCGGCCGGCGCGTCGGGCATCATTTCGACCGTCCCTGGGGTGCAAGCGAACCGCGCGACGGCCGCCTCACCGTGATCGGGCTCAAGGGCTTCGACCTCAAGGCCGTGGAAGCGGCTCTCGCGGGGGCGTAAACTGGCGCGATGCATCTTCTCCCGACCAGCGAGATCAGGCTCGACGACGGTGAGGACGCCGTCGATCTCGCCCTGCCGCCGGGAGAGGTGCTCGTTCTGTCCTTCACCGACAGCGACCTCTCGGCGCTGGCGGTGGCGGCAGGCGACAGCACGCTGTCGGTGCGGCTCGCGCCGCTCCGGCGCCTGAAGCATCCGCTCTCTGTCGACTTCCTGATCGAGAAGACGGCGGCGCAATGCCGCTTCGTGCTGCTGCGCTGCCTCGGCGGGCTGGACTACTGGCGCTACGGCATCGAGCAGCTCGGCATCGCCTGCCGCGCGCGCGACATCCCGCTCGCGATCCTGCCCGGCGACGAACGCGACGATCCAAGACTCGGCGAGCATGCGACCGTGCCGGCGGCATTCGCGGGCGAGTTGCTGACCTATTTCCAGGCCGGAGGCGGCGCCGAGAACATGCGGCGGCTGCTGAGGCGGATTGCGGGATATCTGGCGCAACCCACCGAAACCGCGGAACTGACTGCCCTCCCATTGCCGCCCTTCTTCGCGCTCGGCAGCGGTGGCGCTCCCCTGCCATGGCGCGAGGCGCTGTCCGCCTTGCCCGCCGACCGGCCCCTCGTCCCGATCCTGCTTTACCGTTCCGGCGTCGCCGCGGGCGACACGGCCATGGGCGAGGCGATTGCGGCCGCTCTGACCGCGCGTGGTCTCGCACCGCTCCTACTCGCGCTGACCAGCCTGAAAGCCCCTATCGTCACAGCCGAACTCGCGGCCCTGATCGCGACACACAAACCGGCGCTGGTGATGACCACCACCGCCTTCTCCGCCCGCGAAGGCGCGGATTTCGTCCTCGACGGCGCCGATTGCCCGATCCTGCAAGCCGTGCCTGTCGGCAGCCCCCGCGAGGCCTGGGAGGCATCGCCGCGCGGACTTTCGGCCACCGATCTCGCCATGCAGGTGGCTCTGCCGGAATTCGACGGGCGCATCGGGGCCATTCCGGTGGCCTTCAAAGCGGAGGAGACCGATCCGGCGACCGGCCTCGCCATCCGCCGGCTCGTGCCCGATGCGGAGGGCATCGCCGCGCTGGCCGATCTGGCGAGAAGCTGGGTTTTGCTGGCACAAAAGCCTGCGGCCGAGCGCCGGCTGGCGCTGGTGATGTCGGATTATCCCGCGCGCGGCGGACGCGCCGGCTTCGCGGTCGGGCTCGACACACCGGCGAGCGTCGCGGCGATCCGGGAACTGCTGGCGGAGGCGGGATATGAGGTCGGCCCTCCCTCCTCGGTCATCCCGGGCGACCGAAGGGAGACCCGGGATCCACGCCGGAGCGCGCGCGATGAAGGTTCAGGCATGGATCCCCGATCGGCGCCGCTGA
Organism: Pseudomonadota bacterium; assembly: GCA_023393655.1. GTDB lineage: Bacteria > Pseudomonadota > Alphaproteobacteria > Rhizobiales > Beijerinckiaceae > Allobosea. Next base: position 5,133 of record JAEWKP010000353.1, read on the forward strand.
CGCGGCTTGTCCGGGATGACGGTGCACATGTGGATGAGGGCGCACGGCTCATGGCCGCGCTCTCCACCGGTCCCACCGACCTGAGCATTCCGCTCTCCACCTATCGCGACTGGCTCGCCACAATCCCGGCCGCCGCCTGCGAAACCCTTCTCGCCAGCCACGGCGCGCCCGAAACCGATCCGGCCTGCCGCGACGGCGCCTTCCATTTCCGCGCCGTGCGCTTTGGCCATCTCACCGTCGCCCTGCAACCGCCGCGCGATGCGAGCCCCGATCGCAAGGCACGCTACCACGATCCGGACGCCCCACCCGGCCATGGCTACCTCGCCTTCTATCTCGCGCTGCGCGAGATAGAAGCGATCGATGCGCTGATCCATCTCGGCACGCACGGCACCATGGAATGGCTGCCTGGCAAGGCCGTTGCGCTCTCGTCCGGCTGCTGGCCGCGCCTCGCTGTCGGCGGGCTGCCGGTGGTCTACCCTTATGTCGTCGACGATCCCGGCGAGGCGGCTCCGGCCAAACGGCGGCTCTCAGCCGTCACGCTCGGCCATCTGCCGCCGCCGCTGGCGGAGACGGAAGCGGCGGGCGAAACCGCCTTGCTCCGCGATCTCGTCGAGGAGTTCTCGCAGGCGCAGGTGCTCGATCCGCGCCGCGCCGATATCGTCGCGAGCGAAATCCGGGCCCGTGCCGGGGCGAGCGGTCTCGCCGCCTCCTGCGGCGTCACTGATGATACCGAGATGAAC
>JAEWKP010000389.1 GCA_023393655.1 Pseudomonadota bacterium
GGCTGTCGATGAAGCCCGGCAGCACCACCCGCCCGCCGCAATCCACCAAAGCCGCCGAAGGCGCGAGGGCGCGCATCTCCGCGGTGGAGCCGAGCGCGACGACACGGCCGTCCGAGATCGCCATCGCCTCGACGAATTCCCCGCGCCGGCGCATGGTCGCGATCTTTCCATTGACCACGATGGTCTCGATAGGGCGAAATTCCATAAGTCACCTTGTTCTCGGCGCCGGGCAGCACCCGCGCGGTTGGAATCAGGGAACGGCCGCGGTCTTCTGCATTTCCGCAACCAGCCAGTTGGAGAAAGCGGTCAGCGAAGCGCTTTGGCTTCCGGGCCGTGAGACGAGGTAATAGGCCTGGCTCTGGCGCCGGATCGTCTCGCGGAACGGCCGCACCAGCCTGCCCGCCGTCAGGTCGGGCTCGGCATTCACATTGTCGCCCATCGCGATGCCGAGTCCGGCGCGCGCCGCCGCAAGGCAAAGGGTGAAATCCTGAAACCGATAGGGCCGGCGCGCCGCCGTGTCATCCAGCCCGTAGGACAGGAAGTAGTCGCGCCATTGCGTGCCCTCGGGATTGTCGATCAGCGGGTAGTTGAACAGGTCCCGCACGCTGCTGAGCCCGGGCAGGCTGTTTGCGACCCCCGGGCTGCACACGGGAAACAGCGTCAACTGGGTCAGCAGCCGGATCTCCTTGCCCGGCCAGTCGGGTCGGCCGTACAGCAGATGCAGATCGGCCTTGATCGCATCGATCGCATTGGCGTCGGCGGAACTGGAGGCCATGACCACGATGTCGATCTTGGGATAGAGCGCGGAGAACTGCTCGAGCTTCGGGATCAACCAGTTGCTGGCCAGCGCCGGCATGCAGCTGATGGTGATCGTGCCTTCGTGCGCGCCTTCGTCGAGGCTCTGCATCGCCGCATCAAGCTGCCCGAAGGCGCGCGACAGCCGCTCCATCAGCCGGCGCCCTTCCGGCGTCAGCTCCACCCCACGCCCTGAGCGCGCGATCAGCCGGGTGGAAAGGCGCGCCTCCAGTTGCTTGACCTGCTTGCTGATGGCGCCATGCGTCACGTTGAGCTCGTCGGCCGCCGCGCTCAGCGAACCGCGCCTGCCCAGCGCCTCGAAGGCGCGCAGCGCGTTCAAGGGCGGAAGCTCTCTCACAAAACTCGCATCTCTGGCTTGCGGAGCATCAATATGTGAGTTTTTCTCCATGGATTAGTGATTATTTTTCATTTGATTGCCGATTCCTCACAGACTAGCATCTTTAAACATCCAGACAAGATGCAGTTGCAAGGAGAACAGCCGTCAGGCGCCGCCAAGCAGACCACTCCCCGACATAAAGACCGGAGCCAACCGGCAGGGGATGAGATCAGATCGACAGGACCGCGCATCACACCAACAGGGAGGTTTTAGAACATGAGACGACGTTTCCACGGGAGCCTGGCTGCCGCACTGGCCTTGACCACTTTCGTATCCGCTGCTCACGCCGAACAGACCCTTACCATCGCCTCCTGGGGCGGCGCCTACCAGGACGCGCAGCGCGAAGCCTGGTTCAACATCGTCGCCAAGGAACTCGGCATCACCATCAAGGAAGACACCACCTCGGGCGTTGCCGACGTGCGCGTCCAGGTCGCGTCCGGAAAGCCGACATGGGATCTCGTGCAGCAGGGCAATTACGGCTGCGCCATCCTCGACAAGGAAGGCAATGCCGAGCCGCTTTCCGACGCCATCCAGAACATCGAGGGCTTCGACGCCAGCCTGAAGGGCAAGGGCTGGATCTCCAACCTCGTCTACGCGAACGTGCTTGCCTGGAACGACGAGACCTATCCCGATACCAAGCCGCAGGCCTGGGCCGATCTCTGGGACACCGAGAAGTTCCCCGGCGGGCGCAGCATGCGCCGCAGCCCGGTCTACAACATGGAAGCGGCGCTGATCGCGGACGGCGTGCCGATGGACAAGCTCTATCCGCTCGATGTCGACCGCGCCTTCGCCAAGCTTGAAAGTCTGCGCGACCACGTCACCGTCTGGTGGAGTTCGGGCGCCCAGTCCGCACAGGTGCTGCAGGACGGCGAGGTCGACATGAGCGGCCTTTGGAACGGACGGGCGCAGACCATCGCGGAAGAAGGCGCGCCGGTCAGCATCACCTACAATCAGCAGATGCTGCTGACCGATTGCTGGATCGTGCCGAAAGGCGCGCCCAACAAGGATCTCGCCATGAAGGCGATCGAGATCATGAGCCGCCCGGAAGTCCAGGCGCGGATCGCGCTCTACATCAACTACGGCCCGGCCAACAGCAAGGCCTTCGAAACCGGCGTGATCCCGGAAGAGGCCGCCAAGAAGTTGCCGAGCCATCCCGACAATCTCGCCAAGGGCTTCATCCTGGACGCGAATTACTGGGCGGACAATCTTGACGAGTTGACCCAGCGTTTCGACCTGTTCATCCAGCAGTAAGGCGGGGGCATGACATCAGGACCTCTCCGGTCTGAGGGGATGGGAGGCGCTGCCGCGCTTCCCATCACGATCAGCCGCATCAGGAAAAACTACGGCAGCTTCCGCGCGCTGGACAATGTCAGCCTCGACATCCGCAGCGGTGAATTCATGACCCTGCTCGGGCCTTCCGGCTCGGGCAAGACGACGCTCCTAATGGTGCTGTCGGGCTTCGTGCGCCCGGATTCTGGGTCCGTGCGCTTTGCCGAGCGCGAGGTGGTGCTGTTGCCACCGCACAAGCGCGACATCGGCATGGTCTTCCAGAACTATGCGCTGTTCCCGCACATGACGGTGGCGGGAAATCTCGCCTATCCGCTGAAACTACGCCATGTGCCCCGCGCCGAGATCGACGAGCGGGTCGAGAAGGCGCTGGATCTGGTGCAGCTCGGCGGGCTGGGCGCGCGTGGCGTGGACGAGCTTTCCGGCGGCCAGCGACAGCGGGTGGCGCTCGCCCGGGCGGTGATTTTCGAGCCGCGCATCCTGCTGATGGACGAGCCGCTTTCGGCGCTGGACAAGAACCTGCGCGAGCAGATGCAGCTCGAAGTGCGCCGGCTGCACGAACGGCTGGGAATGACCACCGTCTATGTCACGCACGATCAGCGCGAGGCGCTGACCATGTCCGACCGGATCGCGGTGCTCGACAGGGGCAGGATCCAGCAGGTCGATCCGCCGCAGGCGCTCTACGATCGCCCCGCCACCCATTTCGTCGCCGACTTCATCGGGGAATCCTTCTCCCTTCCCGTGACGGTGAACGACGGCCGCGCCATGCTTTTCGACCAGCCGCTGCATGTGCCGCGCGACATGACGGGCCCGGGGCCGCATTTCCTCGTGCTCCGTCCGGAAAAGCTCACGCTGCTCTCCGATGCCGCAAATGGCGAGGCGGGCGTCAACGTCATCCGCGGCCAGGTGCGCCAGTCGGTGTTCCACGGCGACAGCGTGATGATCTACGTCACGGTCCGCGACACGCACGAGATCGCCCTGCGCATCCCGCTGCGCGGCAATGTCGTGCTGCCGCAACCGGGCGACCATGTGACGCTCGGCTACGGCATCGAGGATACGATCGTCGTGCCCGCGGGCACCTCGGGAGATGCACCATGAGCGCTGCCGAAAGCACGGACCGGCAGAACGAGGCAGCCCTCGCCAAGCAGGCCTTCACCGAACAGCTCAGATTGCTGTCGCTGTCGTTTCCCGCGCTTCTGCTGGTGGGTTTCATCGTGCTCGTTCCCATCGGATGGCTGTTCTGGCTGTCCTTCATGGATGCGGACGGTTTTACCCTGGCCCATTACGAACGCCTTCTGCATCCGTCCTACGCTCTGACCCTGCGCACGACGTTCGAGCTCGCCTTCCTCGTCACCGCGGTCTGCGTGGTGCTGGGATATCCGCTCGCCTATATCGCGGCGCAGATGTCGCCGCGATCGGCGCGGATCGTGCTTCTGTGCGTGCTGTTTCCCTTCTGGACCTCGCTCCTGGTGCGAACCTATGCCTGGCTCGTGCTGCTGCAACGGCGCGGCCAGCTGAACACATGGCTGCAGGACTGGGGGATCATCGACACGCCGCTGCGGCTCGTCCACAATTTCACCGGCACCGCGATCGGCATGGTCCATATCATGCTGCCCTTCATGATCCTGCCGCTCTATGCCGCGATGAAATCCATCGATGAAAACTACATGCGCGCGGCCGCCAATCTCGGCGCCTCGCCGGTGAAGGCCTTCTGGCAGATCTATGTGCCGCTGTCGCTGCCCGGTCTCGGCGCGGGCGTGATGGTCGTCTTCGTGCTCTCGCTCGGCTTCTATGTCACGCCCGCACTTCTCGGCGGCGGACGGGTGATGATGTGGGCGATGCAGATCGAACGCTCGCTCGCGGTCTATTCCGACTGGGGCGCGGCCAGCGCTCTCGGCGTGGTGCTGCTGGTGATCACCCTTGCGATATTGTGGCTGTTCTCGCGCCTGACGGGTGCGGTCAACGCCGCTGCGGGAGGACGATAGATGCTGCGCCGCCCTGCGACCTCGACCCAGATCACCCATCTGCAACGGCTCTGGCTCTACATCCTCTGCGGCCTCGTCCTGTTCTATCTGGTCGTGCCGACGCTTCTCGTGATCCCGATGAGCTTTTCGGGATCGCGCTTCCTGAGCTTCCCGCCCGAGACCTGGTCCGTGCGCTGGTACAAGGCCTATTTCAATTCGGCCGAATGGCGCGCGGCGACATCGGTTTCGCTCCAGGCGGCGGCCTGGACGACAGTCGTCGCCACCGTCACGGGAACGCTCGCCGCCTACGGGCTGCATTGCTCGCGGATGAGGATCACGAAACATCTGTCCGTGCTCCTCGTGCTGCCGATGATCATCCCGGTGATCCTGCTGGCCGTCGGCATCTTCATGCTGTTCGCGCCGCTGCAGCTCAACAGCTCGCTGACCGGGCTCGTGCTGTCGCATTCGACGCTGGCGATCCCGCTGGTGCTGATCACCGTCACTGCCGGAATGCGCAATTTCGACCTCAATCAGGAACAGGTGGCGCGCAGCCTCGGCGCATCGCGGCCGAAGGCCTTCCTCACCGTGACATTGCCGCAGATCAGGAACTCGGTCGTTTCGGCCGCGCTGCTCTCGTTCGTCGTGTCGCTGGACGAGGTGGTGATCGCGCTCCTGATCGCCGGTGGCGACATGGCCACCCTGCCGCGCCGGATGTTCCTTGCGCTACGCGACGAGATCGACCCGACCATCGCCTCGATCTCGACCATTCTCATATTGCTCTCGATCCTCCTTCTGGGCCTGTCCCAGTTCCTGGATCGCAAGCGCTCACGATAGTCTGGCAGGTGCAAGATGCTTCATTTCGAACGATCCGAATTCGACCGCCGCATAGAGGCCGCCCGCGCGCTGATGCGCAAGGAGGGGCTGGATGCCCTGCTGCTTTTCGCGCAGGAAAGCCATTTCTACCTGACGGGCTTCGACACGTCGGGCTTCGTGTTCTTCCAATGCGCGTTGCTGACCCCCGATGAGAGCGATCCGCCGGTTCTGCTGACGCGGCGCCCGGATCTGGAACAGGCGCGTCGGACCTCGACCTTCACGGACATCCGGCTCTGGTATGACCGCCCCGGCATGGATCCTTCGCGCGAGCTGCTTTCGATCCTTGAGGAAAAGAAGCTCAAGGGCGCCAGGGTCGGCATCGAGATGCGCACTTTCGGCCTGACCGCCGACAATTACGCGCTGATCGCGGCACGGCTTGCTGGCTGGTGCGAACTGGTCGACGCGTCATGGCTGGTGCGCAGCCTGCGCGTGATCAAGAGCCCTGCGGAAATCGACTATGTCCGCCAGGCCGCCGAACTGGCGGACCAGTCGCTCGAGGCGATGATCGAGGCGGCCGGCCCCGGCGTCTTCGAAGGCAAGGTGGCGGCGGCGGGCGCGGTGCCGATCCTTGCCGGTGGCGGCGATCCGCCGCCCTCCGGCCCGGTGCTCGGCTCGGGCGATCGCGCCTTGCTGGTGCGCTCGGCCACGGGGTACCGGACGATGGACGCGGTCGACCAGCTCACCCTCGAACACGCGGCGAGCTACCGGCATTACTGCGCGTGCCTGATGCGCACCATCGCCATCGGCAAGGCCGCCGCGAAACAGGAACAGATGTTCGACGTCACGCTGGAGGCGATCACGGCGATGACCGATGCGGCCCGCTCGGGCGCGACCATCGGCAGCATAGACGATGCGCATCGCGCCGTTTTCGATCGCCGCGGCTACGGCCATGCGCGGATGTCGGCCTGCGGCTATTCGCTGGGCGCGACCTACCGGCCGAGCTGGATGGATGTGCCGCCGATGATCTATTCCGGCAACGAGATGATCATCGAGCCGGGGATGACGCTGTTCCTCCACGCGATCCTGGTGGATGCGGACGCCAATCTGGCAATGTCGCTCGGCTACACGATCCTGACCCGCGACGGCGCGCCGGAGGTGCTCAGCCGCGTGAAGCCGGAATTCGTGGTCAGGGGCTGAGGCGGGAGCGGGTGCGATGGCGCAGGACGATATTTTCGCCTCGGATTTCCGGCCCCTTCCCTATTGGTGGGATGCCGCCGAACCGGAGGCTCCCGCGCCCGACCCGTTGCCGGGCCGGGTCGATGTCTGCATCATCGGCGGCGGCTATACCGGGCTGAACTGCGCGCTCGAGCTGGCGCGCAACGGCGCGAGCTGCCTGGTCATCGACGAAAACCGGATTGGTTGGGGCGCAAGTTCGCGCAATGGCGGACTGATCACCGGCGGGCTCAAGATCGCGAATAGCCCGCAGGCCGCGCAACTGCCCGAGACGGACCGCGAAAGGCTGGTGGCCGAGGCGATCGGAACCTTCCGCTTCGTCCAGGACCTCACCCTTCGCGAGGGGATCGACTGCGATCTCGCCGCCGCGGGACGGTTCACCTGCGCGTGGTCGAAGGGCCACTATGACAAGCTCGCCGCCTCGGTCGAAAACGTCGCGCGGCTCACCGGGGCGGGAGCGTGGATGGTTCCGCCCGAGCGCCAGCACGAGGAGATCGGCAGCGACTACTATCGCGGCGGCCAGGTCGCAGAGGGTGCGGGCACGCTGCATCCGGCGAAATATGTCCGGGGCCTTGCCCGGGCGGCGAGGCGGGCCGGTGCGCAATTGACCGGCGCCTGCAAGATGACCTCCATGCGCCGCGAGGGCAAGGGATGGATCGTCTCGACCACCCGCGGCGAGGTTTCGGCGGCCAATGTCATGCTTGCGACCAACGCCTATACCGGCCCGGAGGCCCCCTGGTTTCGCCGACGCCTCGTGCCCGTCGCCAGCTTCATGATCGCGACCGAGGAACTGCCCGAGGATGTCGTCCGGAAGATCGCGCCGAAGGCCCGCGCCATGGCCGACACCCGCCGGGTGCTCAATTATTTCCGCCTCTCGCCAGACCATCGCCGCGTGCTGTGGGGCGGGCGCGTCGGCACCCACGACATGGACCCGCGTGAAAGCGCGCGGCGGCTGCATCGCGTGATGACCCGCGTCTGGCCGGACCTGGCGACGGCAAAGGTGACGCATTCGTGGAACGGCAACGTCGCCTTCACCTTCGATTTCCTTCCCCATGTCGGCGCGCATGAGGGTGTGCATTACGCGCTCGGCTGCCAGGGCAACGGCGTGGCGATGCAGAGCTGGCTCGGCTTTCAGGCGGCGCGGGCGATGATTTCGGCGCGGCCGAGCGACAGCATGTTCGCGCGCTTTCCCTTCACCACGAAGCCGCTTTACTCCGGCGATCCGTGGATGCTGCCAGCCGTTCTCGCCTGGTATCGCCTGCGTGACTGGATCGACCGGACCACAGGATAGGAACCGATCATGACCATCACCCGCGACCGGCTGCTCGCATGGCTCGACGAGGAGCGCGAAGATATCGTCACCCTGCTGACGGATCTTCTGCGCGCACGCAGCCCCAATCCGCCCGGCGACACGCGCGATGCGGCGAGCGTCGTCACCGCCTATCTGGACCGCCATGGCCTCTCCCACCGCATCATCTCGCCCCATCCGCAGATGCCCAATATCGTCGCCGCCTTCGACGCCGGCAGTCCGGGCCGCCACCTCGTCCTCAACGGCCATATCGATGTCTTTCCGGTGCCGGAAGACCACCACGGCTGGACCTCGGATCCCTGGCAGCCCGAGATCCGCGAGGGCAAGATCTATGGCCGCGGCGCATCCGACATGAAGCCCGGCACGACCGCCTCGATCGTGACCTATGTCGCTCTGAGCAAGCTGCGCGAGTCGCTGTTCGGCAAGCTTACGCTGACCTGCGTCTCCGACGAGGAGACCTTCGGGCCGTGGGGCGCGCGCTATCTGGTCGAGCACCATCCCGAGGTCCTGGGCGATTGCATGCTCAACGGCGAGCCGAGCGGGCCGGAATCGATCCGTTTCGGCGAACGCGGCCCGCTGTGGCTGGAATTCGAGGTGCGGACGGCCGGCGCGCACGGCGCATATGTCCATGCGACGGAAAGCGCCACCAAGATCGCCATGGCCATCGCCGGCGAGCTGGAGAGCCTGACCGCGCTCACCGGCGAGGTCTCGGGCAATGTCCAGAGCTATATCGATGCCGGGCGGGCGACGATGGACCGGATGATGGGCGCCGGCGCCGGGGATCTCGTCTCGCAGGTCACGCTCAACATCGGCATGATCGAAGGCGGCGAGAAGGTGAACATGATCCCCTCCCATTGCCGCTTCACGGCCGACCTGCGCCTGCCGGTGGGAATGAGCAAGGAGGACCTTCTGCCGAAGGTCGCCGATATCCTGGCGCGCTATCCGCAGGCCGAATGGCGTGAGATCGGCGGTGCGGAACCCTCCTGGTGCGCGCCCGATCACGAGATGGTCGGCATCATCCAGAACAATGTCGAGGCTTTCGGCCGTCCGCGCCCGGTTCCCATCGTCAGCATCGGCGGCACCGATGCACGGCTCTGGCGGTATGCCAACGTGCCCGCCTATGTCTACGGCCCCTATCCCCATGGCATGGGCTCCCATGACGAGCATGTCGAGATCGAGGAATTCCTCCATGTCGTGCGCACCCATGTGCTTTCCGCGCACGATTATCTCCTACGGAGCTGACCTCCACGCATGAACGGCCAACGGCAAAGGCAGGCGCGATGTCCGCAAGCTATCCGAGACTGTTTTCGCCGCTGACCATTCGCGGGCATGCGATCCGCAACCGCATCCTGTCGACCGGGCATCAGACCTATCTGGCGCGGGCCGGCCTGCCGGGCGAGGATTTCATCGCCTATCATGCGGCGCGCGCTCGCGGCGGCGTGGGGCTGATCGTCACCGAGGCCGCGCGGTTCCATGCCTCCTCCATGACGCAGAGCCCCGATCTCGTGATCGCCAGCGACGATTCGATCGGCCACTACGCGCGACTTGCGACGGCCGTGCACGCTCATGGCGCACGCATCGTCGGACAATTGTCCCATGCCGGACGCGTCAGCCGCAGGATGCAGAACGGCATGCGCGGCGTGGTTTTCGCCCCCTCCTCGGTGCCCGAGAACCGCTTCCACACCGTGCCGCGCGAAATGCCGACGGAGATGGTGGCCGAGATCGTCGCCGCGCTGGCCGAAGGCGCGCGCCGCTATGTCGAGGCGGGCTATGACGGCGTCGAGCTGATGGCAAGCCACGGGCTGCTCTTCGCACAATTCCTCAATCCGGCGAGCAACCTTCGCGAGGATCGCTATGGCGGGTCGCTGGAGAACCGGATGCGGGCGCTGCGCGAAAGCCTCGCCGCCGCCCGCGCCGCGATCGGCACGGAACCCATGATCGGATTGAGGATCTCGGCGGACGAGCTCGACGAGGGCGGGCTGGATCAGGCCACGGTGCTGGACGTATGCCGCGATCTCAGCGCCGCGGGGCTTGTCGACTACATCAACACCACCGTTGGAACGATGGCGGCGCTCGGAGCCTCCGTCCATGTGGTGCCGCCGATGGAGATCGCCCCGGCCTATGTCGCCGAGCGTGCGGCGCGCATCCGCGCGGCCGTGAGCGTGCCGGTCTTCGTCGCCGGCAGGATCAACCAGCCGCAGATCGCGGAAAAGGTCCTGGCCGAGGGTCAGGCGGATATGTGCGCGATGACCCGCGCGCTGATCACCGATCCCGACATGCCCGAGAAGGCGCGTACTGGGCGATCGGAGGATATCCGCGCCTGTATCGGCTGCAATCAGGCCTGCATCGGCCATTTCCACGCCGGCCAGCCGATCTCCTGCATCCAGAACCCCGTGACCGGGCGCGAGGCCAGGCTGTCCCGCACGCCGCGCAGCGGGCGGCAGCGGAAGATCCTGATCGCGGGCGCCGGCCCGGCCGGGATGAAAGCCGCGATCACGGCCGCCGAGATGGGGCACAAGGTCGTTCTCGCCGAGGCGGCCCCGCAGGCCGGCGGACAAGCGCTTATGGCCCAGCTCCTGCCGGAAAGAGCCGAATTCGGCGGTCTCGTGACGAACCTTCTGGCGGAACTGGCCAATCATGACGTCGATCTGCGGCTGAACACGCGGGTGACGGCGGAACTGGCGGGGCAGATCGCCCCCGACGCCCTGATTGTCGCCACCGGTTCGAAGCCCGTCGAAACGCCCGTCGAGGGCCGCGACGGCGGCAATGTGATCGAGGCCGGCGATCTGCTTGCCGGTCGCGCCCGGCCCGGCGCGCGCGTGGTCGTCGCGGACTGGCGTTGCGACTGGATCGGTATCGGCATCGCCATGCTCCTGCAGCGCGCAGGCCATCATGTGCGCCTTGCGGTCAACGGCATCGCGGCGGGCCAGAACCTGCAGCAATATGTCCGGGACCTGTGGGCCGGCCGCCTGCATGAGGCCGGTATCGAGGTCACCCCCTATGCCCGCCTCTTCGGCGTCGACGGCGACAGCGTCTATTTCCTCCACGGCGCCAGCGGGTTGCCGATCATACTGGAGGATGCCGACAGCCTGGTCCTCTGTTCGGGGCACGCCCCGGATATGACCCTGGAACGGGAGCTCGCCGGCGCCGGGCTGCCCTTCACCACCATCGGCGACTGCACCATCGCCCGCAGTGCGGAGGAAGCGATTTATGACGGGCTGGTGGGGGTGCGTGAATTTCTCGAAGCGCTTGACCGCTGAAGGCAGCTGCCGCCGGCGCGACCATGGAATGTCCATCCGCGCACCATGCGATTGTCGTTCGGCGACGGGCGGATCGTGCGCGAAAGGAACCGAAGGCTTCGTCGCAGCCCTTCCCCCTTCAAGGGGGAAGGCAGTTTTGTGCGAGGCCAGCAGGCCTTGCTCCTGAGGTCCGAACGCGGACCCTAGCTCTGCTTGCCGCGGCCGACGGCCAGCAGCCGCGTGAGCTTGGCGGGATCGACCAGTTCGCCGCTCTCCAGTTTCATAATCTCCAACTCGGTGAGGCCGGAAATCAGCGAAAGCTGCTCGACGGTATAGCCCGTCGTCGTGCGCAGTTCGGCAATCGGATTTTTGATGTTTATCGTCATGCGTCTTCTCCTGTTGTTGCGCTGCAATATAGGCATTTTGCAATGCGCAACAAGAGGCTCTCGCGCGAGCCCGGCATACGGCACTTCCGAAGCCCGATCCGCCGGTCCCGGCGCCCGGGAGCCGGTACGTGAAATCGACTCGACATTGCGACGCGAATGCGCGATTGCAGCGCGTGTTCGGACGACAGGCGGGTTCGGCGGCTCCCGGATGGCGGCGCGGCGATTCCCGTATCGGGAAGGGATGAGGGGTTCATCATGCGCCGCCGGGAATTCATCGCCGCCTGCTGCTACGCCGCTTTGGCCGGAAGCGCGCGCGGCTCCAGCCTGATCGAATCGCACATGCATTTCACCCCGGCGGACGGAAAGCTGCAGGTCGCGATCACGCTGGATGCCTGCATGGGCGAGACCGACATGCGCATCCTCGGTCCGCTGATCGAGAACAAGATCCCGGTCACCATCTTCGCGACCGGCCGCTGGCTCGATCGCAATCCGGCGGCGATCAGGCTGCTGAAGCAGCATCCCGACCTGTTCGTCGTCGAAAATCACGGTGCAAAGCACCTGTCCGCCGTCATCGGCACCGGCCGGCCGTATGGTCTCGTGCCGGCCGGCACGGCCGCCGCGGTGGCGCAGGAGGTGCGCGGCGGCGCCGAGGCGATCGCCCGCGCATTCGGCACGAGCGCGAAATGGTATCGCGACGCGACCGCGCTCTACAGCCCCGACGCCATGGCGCTGGTTGCCTCCATGGGCTTTCACATCGCCGGCTTTTCCCTCAACGGCGATTTCGGCGCGAGCGCATCCGCCAGGATGGCGCACAGGCGCATTGCCGGCGCCAAGAGCGGCGACGTGGTCATCGCCCATGTCAACCAGCCGCACCGGCCGGCGGGCGCAGGCGTGATCTCGGGCATCCTCGCCCTCAAGGCCCGCGGCTTTACCTTCCTGCATCTCGACGAGGCCGGGGCGATGGCGGTCAGCTAAAGCATTTCCAGCCGAAGCGTGATCGCTTCGGCGTCGGACAATGCGGCAAAACAAAAAGCTGGAGCATTTCCGGCAAGAGCAAGTATCGACGACTTGACCATCGAAATCGCCGCTTTCAAACTTCGCGAGGCGAGCGGCCCCTGCACATCCCGTCGATGGCCGCCGATCCGCAAGCAGGAGATTGCATGGAGAATATCGGCATCGCACTGATCCTGCTGCTGGCAGTGGTGGCGAGCGGAACGCTTGCGCGCCTCTCCCCGGTGGCCGTCCCCCTGCCGCTGGTGCAGATCGCGCTCGGCGCGGCGATCGCCGGCATCACGGGGTCGAGGGTGCAGCTCGAGCCGCATATCTTCTTCCTGCTTTTCCTGCCGCCGCTTCTCTTTCTCGACGGCTGGCGCATTCCGAAGGAAGGGCTGTTCCGCGACAAGGGAACGATCCTGGAATTATCGCTGGGCCTGGTGATCTTCACGGTGATCGGTGTCGGCTTCTTCATCAACTGGATGATCCCGTCGATGCCGCTGCCGGTCGCCTTCGCGCTGGCGGCCATCGTCTCCCCGACGGATCCCATCGCGGTCTCGGCGATCACCGCCCGCGTGCCGATCCCCAACCGCCTGATGCACATCCTGGAAGGGGAATCGCTTCTGAACGACGCGTCGGGCCTTGTCTGCATGCGCTTTGCCGTCGCGGCCGTCCTCACCGGGGTCTTTTCGCCCGTCGCCGCGCTCGGCACCTTCCTCTGGCTCTCGCTCGGCGGCATCGTCATCGGCGCCGGCATGACCTGGATCGTCATGAAGGCCAAGGATCACCTCTCGCGCAAGCTCGGCGAGGAGCCGGGCTCGCAGATCCTCATCAGCCTGCTGATCCCCTTCGGCGCCTATCTCCTGGCGGAAGAGTTTCATTGCTCCGGCATCCTGGCCGCCGTCGCCGCCGGGATCACGATGAGCTATGCGGAACAGACCGGCCAGACCCTTGCCGTGACGCGTGTGCGTCGCACCGCCGTGTGGGATACGGTGCAGTTCTCCCTCAACGGCATCATCTTCGTCCTGCTCGGCGAGCAATTGCCGAGCATCGTGGCCGGCGCCGCGCAGGTCGTGATCGATACCGGCCATCACGAGCCGATCTGGCTGGCGGTCTATGTCGTGGCGATCAACCTCGCCCTGGCGCTGCTGCGCCTGCTCTGGGTCTGGATATCGCTGCGCTTCACCCTCTATCGCGCAGCAAGGCAGGGGCGCGCGGTGGCAAGGCCGGACTGGCGGCTGGTGGTGGCCATGTCCGTCGCCGGCGTGCGCGGCGCCATCACGCTCGCCGGCATCCTCACCCTGCCGCTCGCCCTCGACGACGGCACGCCGTTTCCGGCGCGCGATCTCGCCATCTTCCTTGCGGCAGGCGTCATCATCGCCTCGCTCGTGGCCGCCAGCATCGGCCTGCCGTTCCTGCTGCGCAATCTGGAACTGCCGCCGGAGCCCGACCACCAGCGCGAGGAGGATGCCGCGCGCATCGCGGCGGCAGAGGCCGCGATCAGGATGATCGAACGGTTGCAGCACGAACTGGGCGAAGGCCGGGGCAATGTCGACTTCTATGCCGATATCGGAAGCCGGCTGATGGAACTCTACCGCAGGAGGATCGACACCCGCTCCAAGACCGGCGACGAGGCCGAGCAGGTGAAGCATCTCGACGAGATCGAGCGGCGGCTGCGCCTTGCCGGGGTGAGAGCCGAACGGGACGAAATCTACCGCCTCGGACGCGCCCGCAGGCTTTCCGACGAACTCGTGCGGAAGCTGGTGCGCGAAGCCGATCTCATGGAAGCCCGCTATACGACCGCCGGATAGGGCCGGAGCTGCCAAAGTCCATCCGGCCATGCGCGCATTGCCGCTCGCCGGCGCCGGCGACTGAGAACACCGCCGGCCCGATACAGGCCCGCGCCTTCAAGCCGTGGCGTCGAGCGCGAGGCCGATATTGTTGGTGAAAGCGTACCACTCGTTGTAGCCCGCCGCCGTCAGTCGCGACCAATGCTCGAAAGCCGCCTCGGGAGAGGGAAAGCGCCAGATGGAAACGGTCTGGAAATCGTGCTGGCCGCGTATGTGATAGTCGCCAAGGGCGAGGGCCCCTTCCGCAACGGCCTGCCGGGCGATCCCGTCCCAGCCGGCCTGCTTCTCCGCCTTTTCCGTCTCCGGCAACCGATACCAGTGCGGCCGGGGCCGGGCGTAGTGAATCCAGATCGTGTCGTTCGTCATGATGCGATATCCTTGGCTGCGATGAGATCGAGAAGCGGCGTCACCCGCCCGATGATGTGGCGCGACGTCGTGAACATGAAGTCCGCGGCGTGCTCGTGGCCGGTGATGGCGCGATCGATGACGCCAGGATCGGCCGCCTCCCAGATACCCAGATGGTGCCAGCCATGCGCCCAGTCGAAGCGGTGCCGCCCGGCGATGTTGACCCCCAGCGAAAGATCGCCCTTGAAAGCCACGTCGCATTCCGCATCGTAGTCGATGCGGGCGGAAGGACCGGCCTCGGCCCAGGCGTCGTTCCACTCCCACAGGGCGAGAAAACCCCATGGACGATCGACCGTCCCGCCCGCGCCGGGGACCGGCGCGAATTCGCGCGGGCCGATCAGCCATTCCGTCGTGAACAGCCGGGCCCAGCCGGCCTTTTCCAGCCGCACCGTGCCCGCCAGCGCGGCGGTCAGGCTCGGCGCCTCGAACACGCCGGCCAGATCCGCATCATGCGCAAAGCCGGTGTCGAGCGCGAAGGCGCCTCGGTCCGCGGCGGGATCGAACATCGCCCGGATCGACAGGATCCAGCCCTCCGCATCCAGCTCGGACAGGACGGCGGCGATCGCCTCCCGCTCCCCATCCGCCGTCTCGCCCGGTTCGAGCTGGCGGCGGGCGATGAACATCACGGCGCAGCGGTCCGCGGTCGCAGCGGAGGAAAAGACCTCGGTTTCCCCTGTGAGGAGCGTCATGGTCAGCCTCGCATCGTCTTGACGGCGGACATCAGGGCTTCGACCCGCCGGGGATCGACCGGATTCCACCAGACGCCATCGACCTTGAGCCACTGGCCGACGATCGCCCCGTCCGCCGCGGCGAACAGCGCCGGCACCTGATCCGGCGACAGGCCCGAGCCGACGATCACCGGCAGGTTGGTGCCGTCGCGCACCTCGTCGATCTCCTTGCGCGAGGTGGGCGAACCCGTGCGCGCACCGGTCGCGATCAGCACGTCGGCGTCGAACCATTCCGCATCCGTCGCCTGTTCGGCGATGGACCGGTCCGAGGTGATCGCATGGGCGCCGAACTTGACGTGCACGTCGGCGAAGATCGCCACGTCGCGCGCTCCGATGTAGGAGCGGTAGCGCATGGCCTGCGGGGCGGCGCCGTTCAGCAATCCTTCATTGGCGACATAGGCATTGGCCCATTGGTTTACCCGCACCCAGCGCGCGCCGACCGCCTTGGCGACGGCCAGGCCCGCGACGGCGCCGTTGGCGACGAAGGTGATGCCGATGGGCGTATCGACGGCACCGCGCACCGCCATGCAGGCGGCGGTCAGCCCGGCGACCGATTCCGGTCCGATATCCTCGGGCCGTGCGAAGGGCAGATCACCGGCGTTTTCGATCATGATGCCGTCGACACCGCCGGAGGCCAGCGTCCGGGCATCGGCGATGGCGGCCGCGAAGATATCGCTCATCACCTCGCCGTCATAGCGCGGCGCGCCCGGCAGGGGCTTGAGGTGAATGACGCCGATAACCGGCTTCTTGACGCCGAAAACGGCATCGAGGGCATCGGCCTTGGCGGGCAGGACTTTGGGAGCGGGCATGATCGCCTCCTATGTGACGTGATGGGGAATGGAGGAGCGGGCGAGGAATGCGGCCAGCGCCGGGCGATCCGGAAAGGCCGCCTGCGCGCCGGTGGTTTCACAACTGAGCGCCGCCGCGGCGACGGCCTCCGTCAGGGCCGCGACCGGCGCTGCGCCGGCAAGCCGTCCGGCGACGAACCAGCCGGCAAGGCAGTCACCCGCTCCCGTCGTATCCTGAACGCGCGGAGCAACGGGGCTGGCGATGTCGACGGGGGGCTTCCCGTTCTCGACGAACCGCACGCCGCGTGCGCCGCGCGTGAGGATGACCGCGCGAGCCCCGGCCGCAAGCAGCGTCCCGGAAGGGTCGGACCCGAGCATCGAGGCGGCGCGATCGTTGCAGAAGACCGCCGCGGCTCCCTCGATAAGCCGCGCCAGGGGCGAAAGCCCGCCGCGCAGCACGGCGGGCTCGAGGTCGAAGGAAAGGGGAATACCCTCCCGCCGGCAGCGCCCGGCAAGATCGGCGGCCTCGGCCGCGTAGGGCGCGGTGTGCACCCAGCCGACATGCTGCAGGCTCACGGCCTCCACCTCAGCCAAGGCGGGAAACATCGAGACCCCTTCGTCGAGGAAAAGACGCTTTTCCCCATGCGGCTCGAGAATGATGAACACCCGGCAGGTGCGGCCGGGGACGAAACTGGCGTCGACCGCAAGCCCGGCCGCCTCCAGGGCGTCGCGCACCGCCTGCCCGGTCGCGTCACGACCGAGCTGCACGAGCATCCGCACCGATGCGCCGGCACGGCGCGCCGCCACCGCCGCATTGGCCACCACGCCGCCGCCAGCCTCGTGGACGGCGGCGACGTGGACCTTCTCGTCGGGCTCGGGAAAATGGTCGGCGACAAGCGTGAGGTCCATGCCCGCATCGCCGACGAAAAGCGCCTCGGCCACCGTGATCTCCTCATCGCTCTCGTTGAAATGACCGGCGGGCATCAGCCGAGGAAACGCTCCATGCTGGCCTTGCCGATGCGCGCCACATCGGCCGCATCGCGTGCCCAATAGTCCTCGTTGAGAAGTTCGAGCGCCCAGTAGCCGTCATAGCCGCGGGCGATGAGCGCATCGCGGATGGCGGCCAGCGGCAGGTCGCCGTCGCCCGGCATGACGCGATGGCTGTCCTCCCAGCTTTCGGCGGGCATTTGCGGCAGGTCGCAGATATGCGCATGCAGCACCTGCCCCGGCTTCACCGCCGCGATGTCGGCGAGCGTGCCGCCGCTGCGAATGAAATGGAAGACGTCGAAGTTGATCCCGACGGCGGGATGGTCGACCCGCTCGACAAAGGCGCGGGTCTCGTTGAGCCCCGCCAGCAGGAAAGGACCGATCGGCGGGCTGAGGCTCAGCGCCTCGATACCCACCGCAACGCCGCTTTCGCGCGCCATGTCCGCGGCCATGCGGGTGTTGGCGACGGCACCCTCGATCCAGTCGTCATCGCGCACGCCGCGGGCCGGATCGGCGCCGATACCGATGCAGGGAATGCCGAGAACGCGGCACATCTCGATCTGGCGGCGCAGGGAGGCGAGATAGGCCTCGCGATCGGCCCCGCGGGCAAGGAACAGCCCGGGGCCGGTGGGCGCAAGGCCGATCGCGGCGACCGGCTTCAGGTTGCTGCCCGCCAGCAGGGCCTTGAGATCCGCAAGGCTGTGACTTTCGAGATAGCGGCCGGCTTTCTCCAGAGACAGCTCGAAGGCGGTCCAGCCCGTGGCGGCGAAGGCGGCGATGTCGGTTTCCAGGTCGGCCTTGAGCGTGGTGATTTCGGAAATGGCGATTTTCATGGAATTTCTCCTGATATGGCTTCGCCGTCCGGCGAGCACAGCCCGCCGGCAGGTCGAAAGCGAACGAAGCGATAGGGGCCGGAGGCTACGCCAGGTAGCGCGACAGGGTTTTGTAGCCGAGCGTCAAGCCAACCTCGTCGCGACCGTAGTTTCCGACGACGTCGGCTTCCGATTGATGCTCGGTAAAGGCCGCCGTGTTGGCGAAGACGTCGTCTTCATGCTCGATGTCGAGATTGCCGCGATAGCCGGAATCGTACAGCGCGGTGATGAACTTCGGCCAGTCGACATCGCCCCAGCCCGGTGTGCGGGCACGCGGCCAGCCATGCGCCATGACATGCCCCTGGAAGGTCGTCGCCGATCCCAGGATGCTGACGCGGCTCATGATGTCCCTGCGGATCTCCAGATCCTTGGCATGCACATGGAAGATCTTCCTGGCATAATCCCGCACCGCCGCGATGTAGTCGATATGCAGCCAGATGCAGTGCGACGGGTCGAATTCGAGCCCGAGGTTCTCGGACGGCACCAGCTTGAAGATTTCATCCCAGAGTTCGGGGCTGTAGGCGATATTCTCGCCGGTTCCGGTCATGAAATCGTGCATCGGGCAATTCTCGATGGCGACTTTCACACCCTGGTTTTCGGCAAGATCCATCATGCCGGAGAAGACTTCGCGGAACGGAGCGAAACTCTCATGCACCGGCCGCGACTTGCGCCGGCCGGCAAAGGTCGCCACGACCCCCACCTCCATGCGATGCGCCAGCCGGATCACCTGCTTGAGATAGCGCTGCGCTTCGGCGGCGGCGTCGGCATCCTCGCTGAGAACGTTGGGATAGTAGCCGATGGCCGATATCTCGATGTTCTTGGCATCGAGATCGCGCCTGATCTCGGCGATGCGGGCATCGGTGATCGTATCGGCGTTGAGCGCGGACTGCGGCCAGGCCGACAGTTGCAGGGAGGTGAAACCGGTCCGGTGGGCGAAGGCTGCCACGCTTTCCGAATAGTCGGTGAAGAATCCAAGTCGCATGCGAAACCCCTTTTCATGGAAATCGGGGCGTCAGAAGGTGATGACGCCCTTGATGTATGATTTTTCCTTGCTTTGATCGAACAGCGCCTGCGCCTCGCGGGCTGGGGCCGTGTGGGTCACCAGATCGGCCATGTTGAGCGCGCCGGAGGTCAGCAGCCCCACCGTGCGGTAGAACATTTGCGTGAAATCCTTGGCGATCATCGGGGAGGCATTGAGCACGGTGATGCCGCGCATGTGCCAGAGCGTGCCGTCGACCGGCACCTCCCCTTCCTGATGCCCGAACAGCACCAGCGTGCCGCCGACGCGCACGAGCTCGCTTGCCCGCCGCAGGCCGGACAACGTGCCCGACGCTTCGAACACCACGTCGCACGGGCCGCCCTCGAAACCTTCCACGACATATTGGTTCGGCATCGGGCGGGCCGGCGCCAGGGCCGCGATCTGCGCGATGACGCCGTCGTCATCGGAACGCAGCGCGTGCGTGGCGCCGTTGCGGCGCGCCTGGTCCAGGCTGAACGCGCGCAGCGCCAGCGCCACCCGCACGCGGGCCGGGCTCATGCGCAGGCATTGCAGCAATCCCAGGCCCATGAAGCCGCACCCGACCACCGCCACGATATCGTCGGGCTCGATGCCGGCGGATGCGACGCCATTGACGCAGCAGGCGATCGGCTCGACCACCCATTGCCGCCAGTCGGTCACCGGCCCCGGTATCGCCATGGCCTGGCTCTCGTCGGCGATCGTATGGGTTGAGAACCTGTTCTGGCCGAGCAGGGCCACCGCATCGCCGACCTTGAAACGGGTGACATTCGCCCCGGCCGCGATGACCTCGCCGGCGGCCTCGTGGCCGCCATAGGTCGGGAACCTCGAGGCGTCGTCGCTGTGAAACAGCGATACGTCGCCGTAACACACGCCGCAGGCCCTGACGGCGACGAGGATCTGGCCCGGTCCCGGCTCGCCGATCTCCCGTTGCTTGATTTCCACCGCGCCCCGGCGAGGGAAGTGAAGTGCCTCGACTTTCATGGACATTCCTTGCACTGAAGATGTTGAGGGGTCAGATGCCGGCCGCGGCCCGGCCGCGGCGGGCAAAGGCATCCACGGACACGGCGATGAGCAGCACGATGCCGGTGACGACGTAGCGGGTGGCGGCGGAGAGGCCCAAAAGCCCCATGCCGTTGTCGATCATCGCGATCACCAGCCCGCCGAGCACCGCATGGATGGCCTTGCCGCGTCCGCCGAAGAGGCTTGTCCCGCCGATGACGGCAGCGGCGATGGAATAGAGGACCAGCGTACCGCCATCGAGATTGGTGGAGACCGACCGCAGGCGCGAGGCGTAGATGATACCGGCGACGGCGCCCATTAAGCCGGAAATGCCGAAGACCATGACGCGGATGCGCGAGACCGCGATGCCGGCACGCCGCGCGGCCTCGGCATTGCCGCCGATGGCGTAGACATAGGTTCCGAAAGCTGTCCGGTTGAGCAGCACCGTCCAGAAGCTCACGAAAGCCAGGACGATGAGGACGATGACCGGGACGCCGCGCACAGGCGCGAAGTTCCCGCGGTCGACGCTGCACAAGGCCATGACAATTGCGGCAAGCGCGGCGATCAGCAGGATGCGGGCCAGGGTGCTGGCCGGCGAGCAGGCGACATTGCCGTTGCTCCGGCGGCGGCGATCGGTGAACCAGGCATCGATCGCGTAGAGGCACACGGCCACGGTCGCGATCACCCAGCCCGCCTCGACGCTGATGAGGCCGTTGGCTAGGCCGACGATCATCGCATCCTGGATCGGCACGGTGCCGCCGTTGCCGAGGATGATGAGCATGACGCCGTTCCAAGCCAAGAGACCGGCCAGCGTCACGACGAAGGACGGCAGCCGCACCAGCGTGATCACCAGGCCGTGAAAAACGCCGATGGCAAGGCCGGCCAGGCAGCCGCACAGCAGCGCCAGATACCACGGACTGGCATCGGCCCCGTAGATCATCGTCGCGGTGATGACCCCCGCGACACCGCCGATGAAGCCGATCGACAGGTCGACTTCGCCGATGAGCAGGACGAAGACCATGCCCATGGCGAGCAGCATGTAGACGGCGCCCTGGACCATGAGATTGACCAGGTTGCCGGGCGTCAGGAAATTGGCGTTGAGGCTCTGGAAGATCACGGCCAGGAGAACGAGGCCGACCAGCACCGGCCAGATGCCGAGATCGCCGGAACGCATCGTTGC
Organism: Pseudomonadota bacterium; assembly: GCA_023393655.1. Classification (GTDB taxonomy): domain Bacteria; phylum Pseudomonadota; class Alphaproteobacteria; order Rhizobiales; family Beijerinckiaceae; genus Allobosea. The sequence continues at coordinate 21,244 of JAEWKP010000389.1, forward strand.
CAGCATTGAATGCAGCGGCGAGAGCGAGGGTGCCGCAGGTGCGTCCTTGACAGGGTTTTGCGCGGACATCAGTGGGCTTCCCCCCTTGAGGTTGGGCGATTGTTCATGGGCGGCGTCACGCCGCGGATCTGACCGGTGGTGATAAGCTCGACGAGCTGGCCGCTATCGACGTCCTCGCGGCGGAGCTGGGTGACCATCCGTCCGAGGCGCAACACGGCGATGCTGTCCGAAACGGAGAGCACGTCCTCCAGATTATGGCTGACGAGGATGACGGCGAGGCCACGCTCGGCAAGCCGCCGGACAAGCGCCAGGACCTGCTGGGTCTGCGCCACGCCAAGCGCTGCCGTCGGCTCGTCGAGCACCACCAGCCTCGAATTCCACATCACCGACTTGGCGACGGCGATCGATTGCCGCTGCCCGCCCGAAAGGCTCGCCACCGGCTGGCGGACGGATTTCAGCGTGGTGACGGAAAGGCTTGCCAGAACCTCGCGCGCCGCCATTTCCATCGAATCCTGGTCGAGGAAAGGGCCCCATTTACGCTCGCGCCCGAGAAACATGTTCTGGACCACATCGAGATTGTCGCAGAGAGCCAGATCCTGATAGACGAATTCGATTCCGACCGCGGACGCCGCCTTGGGATTGGGAATGCGGATCGCCCGTCCCTCCCAGAGGATCTCTCCGTCATTGGGCTGATGGATACCGGCAAGGCATTTGATCAGCGTGGATTTGCCCGCCCCGTTGTCGCCGACCAAAGCCGTGACCTCGCCGGCGCGCACGTCCAGATCGACACCCAGCAGGACCTGCACCGCCCCGAAAGACTTCTTGATTGCCCTCAGCGAGAGCAGAGGAGACTCGTTCATTGCTCACCTCGAATTGGAGGCCGATCACACGGCACCGCCCTCAGCCGGCCGACGGGCCGCGCCGCATTTGCGGCACGGCCCACGCGGATCACTGGATGCCGGCCTTGGTGCAGGCATCGGCGACCTCGTTGACGCAGAGCTCCTTGGCGGTGACGAAGCCGTCGGCGACCACGGTCTCGGCCATGTTCTTGCTGGTGACGCTGACGGGCTCCAGGAGAATGGACGGCACCTTGTGGCTTTCCGCGTCATATTCGCCGTTGACCAGCTCAGAACCGAGCGTCTGCTTGGCGCGCACCATCACGGCAACGGCCGCAGCGGCCGCGACCTCGCGATAGATCGGCTTGTAGACCGTCATGCACTGGTAGCCGGTGAGGATGTTCTGCAATCCCTGCAAGGTGGCGTCCTGCCCGGTGGTCGGAAACGTGAAGGGCGCAACGCCGTTGTTCTTCAGCACCGAGATCGCCGACTGGCCGAGGCCGTCATTGGCCGACAGCACGGCATTGATCTGCGGATTGGCCTGCAGCGCCTGCTCGAACATGGTGAGCCCGACCTGGTTGTCCCAGTTGGGCACGCGCACCGCCCCGACGCGCGTTGCCTTACCGGCATCGTAGAGCCGGCCGAGCACCTCGTCATAGCCCTGCTCGACGAGGGTGGCGTTGTTGTCGGTGGGAGATCCGCCGAGATGGAAGATCTGCGGTTTTTCGACCTTCCAGTCGGCGATGCACTGCTCCAGCCCCTGCGCCATGCGTTCCCCGACATTCTTGTTGTCGAAGCTGACATAGAACTGCGCCGATCCGT
>JAEWKP010000472.1 GCA_023393655.1 Pseudomonadota bacterium
TACACCGTCGCGGGCAACGACGCGACCGGCCCGGTCGCGAGCGAGTGAGAGCGTCATGAGCAGCGAGATCAAGGGAGCATCCGTCGTCATCGTCGGCGGCGGCGTCACGGGCCTCTCCGCCGGCTGGTGGCTGGCGCGAGACGGCGTCGACGTGCTGGTGCTGGAGAAGGGACTGATCGGCTGGGAGGCCTCCGGCCGCAATGGCGGCGGCTGCTCGCACCACCATTCGCCGCTCTTCGCCGAGGAGCAGCGGCTCTGGCCGATCATGGACGAATTGCTCGGCTACCCCACCGAGTTCCGGGGCGAGCGCATCCGCCTCGCCGCCAGCGAGCACCAGATGGCGCTCTATGGCCGGGCGCTGAAAAACGCCGAGCGACAGGGTTTCCAGTCGGCGGTGCTCGACGTCAAGCAGGCCAAGGAGATGGTGCCGCTGGCGGGCGACACCGTCGTCGGCGGCTATCACTACAAGTTCGGCGGCCACGCCAATCCTCACCGCACGCTGCAGGGCTATGCCTGGGCGATGCAGGACCATGGCGGGCGCGTCCTGCAGCACACCACCGTCACCGGGTTCCGCAGCGAGGGCGGGCGCGTCACCGCGGTCGAGACCGATCGCGGCCTCATCGGCTGCGACAGCCTCGTGCTCGCGGCCGGTCCCCAGACCGGACGGCTCTCAGGCCTGCTCGGGCAGGAGGTGCCGGTGCAGTCCGCCCGCTGCGAGATGATCGTGACGGAGCCCCTGCCCCTGATGCCGCTCGGCGGCGTCGACGGCTGCGGGCTCTATGGCCGCCAGACCCTGCGCGGCAACCTCGCCTATGGCGGCGGGCCGCATGAATGGCTGGCCATGGCCGAGGAAGGCACGCCGGCGAAGCCGACGACGCCGCTGATGCTGCACATGGGCAAGCGCCTCGCCGAACTGCTGCCGAAAGCAGCCCATGCCCGCATCATCCGCTCCTGGGCCGGGGTGATCGAGAACACGCCGGATGGCCGCCCGGTGATCGACCGGCTCGATGCACAGGCGAATGTCGTGGTCGCCACGCTGTCGAGCGTCGGCTTCGGCCTGTCTCCGGCGAGCGGCCATGCGATCCGCGATCTCGTGCTCGACGGGGCCTGCAGCTTCGCCGACATCTCCTCCTTCAAGCTGTCGCGCTTCGCCGCACTGGAGCCGAACTGGCGCGAACTGCAGGGCTGGCAGGCATCGGCCGCGGCGGCCATGCTGAGTGCGTGAAATCCCGCTCCAGGGCCGTTGTCAGCCGCCCTCCCGGAGACGATCGAGCACCGCGCCCTTGAAGGCAAACCGTTCGGACCTGATATCGATGTCGTAGCTGGCTGCGAACGGAGGCTGGGGCTGGCACGACAGCGTCACGATGACGACATTGGCCTTGCGGTTCACATAAAGCGTCTGCCCGGCGAAACCCACTGCGACCATGGCGCCATCGGGGTCGATCCACCAGCTATAGCCGTAGCCATCGGCACCATAGCTGTTCGTCGACGGATCGAGGGTGAACACGCGCGAACCGGCGTCGTCGAGCCAGTTCGGCGGCAGGACGTTTTCGCCGCCGATCACACCGCCCTGCAGCAGAAATAGCCCGAACCGGCCGAAATCCCGCAACGCCATGCCCGCGCGACTGCCGCCGATCTCCTGGCCGCCTTCGGATTCGAGCGTGTAGAAGGCATCGAATTCCATGCCGAACCGCGACCAGATCTTGCTGGACATGTAATCTGCCAGCGTCCGGCCCGTGGCGGCCGAGAGCAACGCACCGAGAACATAGGTGTCGCCGGTGTTATAGAGGAACTGCGAGCCCGGCTTGTGCAGGCCGCGCACGCTTCGCATCAGGGCCAGGACGCCTCCCGGGACCTTGTCGCCGAGCGACTTGCTGTAGCGATTCACATGGGAATTGCGGTCGGTGTAATCCTCGTTCCAGTCGACGCCCGACGACATGGTGATGAGATTGCGGACGCTGACCGCGTCATAGGCGCTGCCGCGCAGCGCCGGCAGATAGAGCGAGCCCGCATCATCGAGGCTCGCGATGGCCCCATCCTGAAGGGCGGCGCCGACCAGCGTCGTGGTCAACGACTTGATCATCGACATGGATGACCATCGAAGATGCTCCTCCAGGCCCAGCGCATAGCGCTCGAGCCGGATGGTATCGCCCTGCAAGACGAGAAGCCCGGCGACATTGGCCCGATAGATATAGTCGTCGATGCCCCGGCGCTCGCCCCCCGTTTCGTATTCGACTGCGATCTCGGCGGCCCGCGTGAGCGGAAAGGTCTGCTGGCCTCGCTGAATGCGCCGGGTCGCGAACATGCTGTCGACATTGCGGTAGGCATAGGCCTGCCATGTCGGCGAGAGCAGGAGGAAATCCTCGCCTCGCGGAACGTAACGACGCGGTTCCGCCGTGTTCGTGCTCATGTCCTGCGCACTCCGTAGAACAGCGGCAGGCCCTTCTGCACACCCGTCAGATTACTGCGATAGGCCGTCTGCTGGTAATAAAGACCGGTCGGAGCGTAAGGCACCGCCTCGAAGGCGACCCGCTGGATTTCGGCGCAGATCGCGGCCTGGGCCTTTTCGTCCGAGGCCCGGAACCAGTCCATGCGAAGCTCTTCCAGCCGCGGGATGTCGGACCAGCCGAAGATGGCGGAGGTACCGCTCCCGCGCAGGAAGTTGTTGCTCGACGGGTTGAGCAGGCCGACGCCGGCGGTGAAGGTTCCAACGAGGTGCCACCCTCCCTTGTCGGGGCCCTCCCGGTTGTTTGCGCGGGCGAGCACCGTGCCCCAGTCCATCACCTGCATGTCGATGTTGAAACCGGCCCGCTTGAGCGCGTCCGTCACCACCTCGCCCTGGGCCTTGAGCGTGGCGATGTCGCCCGGCACGAGGTAGACGAGAGGCTCTCCCTTGTAGCCGGCCTCCTTCAGCGTGCGCTGCACGAAGTCCCGGTCCGGCGGCTCCTTCTGCGCGTCGAGACCGATCGTGCTGGCCATCGGTGTACCGGGAAGGAAATACCCGACCTTGTCGCGCCAGTATTTGGGGTCCTCGCCGATGACCGCGGTCATCACGTCCTTCTGACTGATGGCCGCCAACGCGGCCCGCCGCACCCGCACATCGCTCGTCGGCCCCTGCAGGAAGTTGAAGCGGATCACGCCGGCCGAACCGAACGTGTCGATCAGGTCGAGCTTGACGTTGTCCTTCGAGGCGAGCAGGTCCCAGTAATCGGAGGCGGGTTGCTCCCACCAATCGATTTCCCCGGTCTGAAGGGCCGAGGCGGCGGTCGCGACGTCCGGCATGACGACCCACTCGACCCTGTCGAAATGAGCGATCTTGGGGCCAGCCAGGGCGCTGGTCTGGCCACTTTGGCGAGGCACGTAGTTCGCGAATTTTTCATAGGCGAGGCGGCTGCCCGGCACCCTGTCGCCGGCAACGAAGCGATAGGGGCCGCTGCCGACCATCTCCGTCACCTGGACCGTCGCCTCCGTCAGCGCGAGCCGCTCCGGCATGATGACCGCGTTGTTGGTCCCGAACTTGCCCAGGGCATCCGGCAGCATCGGGAAAGGCGCCTTGAGCCGAAAACGGACCGCCCGGTCCGAAACCGCCGAAAGCTCGTCCGTCAGCGCCGCGAGCACCTGGCCGACATTGTCGCGCTTCCACCACCGTTTCAGGCTTGCGACCACGTCGCGGGCGAGAACCGGCGAACCGTCATGGAAGCGCAGCCCCTCCCGCAGGGTGAGCGTCCACTGCAATCCGTCCTGCTCCACGACATGACCCTCGACCATCTGCGGCTGGGCCCGGTTGCGCTCGTCGGCTCCATACAGCGTGTCGAAGATCAGCATCGCGTGGTTTCGCGTGACGTAGGACACGCTCATGATCGGGTCGAGAATAGCGACGTCCGATTGCGGGGCGAATTTGAGTACGGAAGCGCCTTGGGCCCGCACGATGGACGGCATGCTCAGGGCGGATGCCATGCCGGCGAGAAATCCGCGTCTTGTGGCCATTGTCGTTCCCCTCCAGGATTTGCTTGTCGTCATGTCAGCGGGTGCCGCCCGGCGTGCGCGCCGGTTCCGGCAGGTCGAGATCGAGCAGTGCCGAACTGAGGCCCTTGCCGTGGGCGTCGAGCGACAGCGAGCGTGTCACGCCGCCTCCGAGGGCATCCTTCATGACGAAATTCAGGGCGCCGAGCTCAGCATACCGCGCAGGCTGAGGGCTCAAAGACGATTAAACAATTGAAATAATTCAATCATTATAATAGCTTTTTTCTATGGATGTCAGCTTCCGTCAGATCAAGGCTTTCGTGGCTGTCGCGCGGCTCAACAGCTTCACGCGCGCGGCAATGTTGCTGCATGTCGCCCAGCCGACCTTGACGGTGCAGATCCGGAAGCTCGAGGAGGCGCTGTCAGTCCGGCTCTTCGACCGGACGTCGCGTTCGGTCGCCCTGACCCAGACCGGGCGTGACCTGCTGCCGGTTCTGGCGCGTCTGGTCCAGGACCTGGATGGCGTGATCGGGGACGTCCGCAACCAGGGGACCGGCTACCAGGGCCTGGTCAGGATCGCCGCGCTGCCGACCGCCGCCGCAGGCCTGTTGCCCCGAGCCATCAAGTCATTCCGCACGGCCCATCCCGGAGCCGATTTCCGCATTCGGGATGTCATCGCTCGCCGCATCCTCTCCCTGGTCGAGGCCGAGGAGGTCGATCTCGGGATCACCGGCGGCCCGACGAACACAGGCAATGTCGACGTGCTGCTGGCTTTCGAGGACAGCATGCATGTCGTCTTCCCTCAGGCCCACCCGCTTGCGGAGGCGCAAGCCGTGACGCCTGATCAGCATCTGCTCTACCCGCTGATCATGATGGACCCCGATACGAGCGTCCGGGCCGTGGTGGAGGCGGGCTTCCACGCCGCCGGCCTGATCCCGACGGCGGCGGGGGAAGCGACATACATGATGACGGCGGCCGGGATGGTGCAGGCCGGCCTGGGCATCACCTTCCTGCCCTCCTCGGCAAAGGAGATCGATGCATTTCCGAACCTGTGCTCGCGCCCGATAGAAGCCGTCGGCTTCGTCAGGCAGATCAGCCTCGTCAAGAAAAGCGGCAGGCCGCTGCCTTCGCTGCCGGCCATGTTCGCGCGCCATCTGCGCGAGATGATCGGTGCCTGATCGCGAGCGTGGCAAGAGCCGTCCCCCAACGGCACCCGGCCAGTGTCGCAGCGGGCGATCGCTCATCAAGGCAGCTTGGCCGCCTCGGCGCGAAGCGCGACGACCCGAGACCGGATCAGCGACCTACCGCGAGGCGGCCGAAAGCAGCGCACGCGGCGCCGATGTCAGACGCCGCCCACCGCCCGCCTCCACGACAACGGTCTCGCTGAAGCCGAGGCCGCCTGCCGACACATACATGTGAAAGACCATGCCCTCCTCCAGCGGCCAGCGCGCGTTCGGCAGGAAGACGCGGGAGAAGTCGCTGGTGCGCGGCGTACGGCCATACAGACCGAGGGCATAACCAGTGACGTTGTCGTAGACCGGGCGCAGGCCCTCCGCGAGCACGGCGCCGCGCAGGATCGCGTCGACCTCGCAGGCCAGGGCGCCCGGCCGCATCGCCGCAATCTGCCGATCCTGCAAGGCGACGAGACGCGCGGCGAGCGGCGACAGCCCACGCCGATCCGCCCCGATCAGCACCGGCCGCATCAGCCGCGCACCGTAGTTGCGACGCTTCGGGATCAGCTCGACATGCAGGATGTCGCCTTCGGCCAGCGGCTGGGCCGTCATCACGCCATGGAGGAATTCGTGATCGCCGACGCCCGGCACGATCGGGCCGGTCTCGCCAGTATCGGCTCCGTTCTCCAGGAAGCAGGCGGCTGCGACCGCGGCTGCGGCACGCGGCGAGATTCCCGGGAGCGCCTTTGCGACAATGGCCGCCATCGCCTTGTCGGCGATTGCCGCTGCCTCTGCGATCAGGGCGATCTCGGCCGGCGACTTCACCGCCCGCAACAGGTCGCTCGCGCGCGGCAGGTCGACGAAGCGCGCATCGGGCAGGAGCGCGGCGAGGCGCGCGCGCGTCGCCGCCGTGAAACCGTAGGAGGCGTGGTCGGCGCCGATCCGAGCCTGCGCGAAACCGCGCCGGCGGATCTCGTCGGCCATGGCCTGATGCGGCTCCGAGGTATCCGCAAAACCGACGATATCCCCGAACCAGCAGGCATCCCGGCACGGGCCGGCGTCGAGGTCACGCAGCACGAACCAGGGCTCGCCCTCGCGCGGCAGGAAGGCGGCCCGGTACATCGTCTCGGAGACCGTGTAGCCGGTCAGCCATGCCAGGAATTCGGCATGGTCGACGAGCAGCAGTTCGGCGCCCGCCTCCGTCATCGCCGCGCGAGTCTTGGCCACCCGCGCTGCGAATTCCTCGCGCGGAAAGAGCAGGCTCACGCCACCTCGCAGATATCGAGGATGGTCAGCAGGTAGATGCGGACCATGTCGAGGAAGTCGCGGATATCGACGCGCTCGTCGGGCATGGTGTTGTAGCGCCCGCCCGGCCCGCAGACGATGCCCTCCATGCCGGCCTCGGCATAGAGATGGCCGGCATCGGTACCGAAGAAGCCCGGCGGCTTGATCGCGCCGGTCGGCTGCTTCTCGCCGCGCACCGCCTCGTAAGCCGCGTTGACGGTCTTCACGATGCGGGCGTCCTTGGCGACCTCGAAGGCCGGCATCGACTGATGCCCTTCCTTCTTCTCGACACGGATCGACGTCTTCAGTCCCGGGAAGCGCTGTTCCAGCGCGGCGAGCTCGCGCTGCATGTCGGCGAGCGCGCCTGCTTCCGTCTGCCCCGGCGCATAGCGGCCGGAGCCCTTGAGCTTGCAGTAATCGGCGACCTGCGGGGCGCGCCACTCATGCAGCTCCTTGCCGAGCGCGCCATGGACGACGCCGACATGGACGCGGTTGATCGATTCATGCTCGGCCGACGGCGCGCCCGAGAAGGTCATGGCGTTGAGCCGCGGGATCAGGTCGCAAGCCGCCATGATCGCATCGACCGCCTGCTCGCGCTTGGAGAGATGGCGGGTGTTGCCGGTGAGTTCGATGACGAAGGAGAAGGCGCAGGCATGCATGGTAACGGCCTGCAGGTCGGTCGGCTCGCTGTTGACGAAGTAGTCGGCGCGGATGCCGTTGCGGATCGCCGCGACCGTGCCGACGCCGCCCTGCAGTTCGCCGACCACGAAGGTCAGGACCACGTCGCCCTTCAGCTTCACGCCGGCGTCGATCAGCGTCTTGACCGCGCAGAAATAGGCTGCGTCGCCCGCCTTCATGTTGGAGACGCCGATGCCGTAGATGAATTCGTCGTCGACCACGCCGCCCCAGGGATCGACGGTCCAGCCCTCGGTCGCCGGATTGGTGTCGAGGTGGCCGTTGAACAGCAGGCTTTTTCCACCGCCCTGCCCTTTCCAGCGACCGATGGCGTTGGCCCGGCGCCCCTCGTCGAAGGCCTGAGCCTCTGCCTCGATGCCCATGGCCTTCAGCTGGTCGACGACATGGTGGACGAGCGCCTTCTCGCCCTCGGTCTCCGAATAGCTCTTGTGCTTCACCCAATCGGACAGCAGCGCGAGGCAGGCCTTCTCGTCGAGCGAATGGATCAGGTCGCGAGGATTCATGGTCAAGCCTCTGATGTCAGGCGGCGGCCGTGGCCGGTGCGGGCACGGCTTCGAGCAGGGATTGGGTGTAGGGGTGGAGGGGCCCGGTCGAGAGCGTGGCGATATCGACGAGATCGACGAGGTCGCCGCGATACATCACCGCGATCCGATGGGCGATCTGGCGCACCAGATTGAGATCGTGGGTGATGAAGAGATAGGCCGTGCCGAAGCGCTTCTGCAGATCGACCAGTAGCTCGACCACCGAAGCCTGCACGGAGACGTCGAGCGCCGAGGTGATCTCGTCGCAGATCACGAGCTTCGGCTTCGAGGCGAAGGCCCTCGCTATGGCGACGCGCTGCTTCTCGCCACCGGATAATTGATGCGGATAGCGCTCGGCATAGGACGCCGGCAGGCGGACCTGTTCGAGCAGTTCCCCGATCTTTGCTGCATCGCGGCGCGCGCCCGGCTCGCCATAGAGCGCGAGCGGCCGCGACAGGATCTCGCGGATGCGCTGGCGCGGATTGAGCGAGGAATCCGGATGCTGAAAGATAATCTGGACATCGCGGCGATAGGCCCGATCCATATCGCCGAGGCCGGTGATCCGGCGCCCGGCGAAGCGGATCTCGCCTTCGAAGCGGTTGAGCCCGGTCATCGCCTTGGCGAGCGTCGAC
>JAEWKP010000474.1 GCA_023393655.1 Pseudomonadota bacterium
GGTCTTCTTCGAGGCCTCGGACCTGCTCGACCTGACCTCACGCCTGCATCAGGTCAATGGCGGCGAGAGCCGGGGCCAGATGTCCTTCCGCCAGGTCGGAGACGCCCAGGCCCATAACCTGCAGATCCTGCACGAGTCCTACGATCCCGGGGCCGATACCGGGGCCGCCATGCTCAAACATGAATCCCATGAGGGCGGGGTGGTGCTGGCCGGGGAGCTCGAGATCACCGTCGGCGACCAGATCAAGGTGCTAAAGCCGGGCGATGCCTATCTCTTCGACAGCCGCATCCCGCATCGCTACCGCAATATCGGGACGGAGCGCTGCATCGTGGTCAGTGCCTGCACGCCGCCCTATCTCTGACATGGCGGAGGCATGGGCAGGACGGCACTTGCGAGGCGATGCCGCATGAACCTTAGAATTCATTTAAACTATTGATATTACTTGAGTTTTACCACAACATCGGCTAGGCCTCGTCACTCAGCAGAGGTCGCGATGCACGCCGGTTCCAGCTCAGTCCAGAAATCCGCCACGAGCCTGGAGCTGTTCTCGCGCAATCTCTCGCTCTCGGCCGGCACCTTCCTGATCCAGGAAGGCGAGCGGATCGTCGGGCCGATGCGACCGGGCCTCAAGGTCGCCGTCATGCTCGAAGGCCGTCAGGCGCTGGAGCTCGACGACCGCCCGGCTGTCGTCCTCGACGGCCCTATGGTCCTCGTCGCAGCCAATGGCGGCGAGCATACACAGCAGCGGACGGGCCTCGCCGACGGAGCGCTGCGCTGCGCGCTGATGCAGTTCGATTTCGATTTCGTCGCGCGCGAGTTCGGCCCCGATGTCGCCAAGGCCGCGCGCCTGGCCTGCTCCGCCGATGCGGGTTTCTGGGTGCGTCCGGCCGATGCCCCGATCCGCTCGCTCGCGCTGCAGATGGCGGAGTGCCCGGTCGGCGAAGCGCTGCGCCCGCTCTATCTCGCCGGCAAGGCGCTCGAGCTCGGCGCGCTGGTGCTGGACCGGATGCTCGGCGAGCGGCCCGCCCGCCCGGCACGGCTCAACCCGCGCCTGCGCGAGCAGGTCCATGCCGCGCGCGACCGACTGCTCGAAACCTTGCAAGCCCCCCTCAGCCTGGCCGAGCTGGCGCGCGAGAGCGGGCTCAACCCGACCAAGCTGACCTCCGCCTTCCGAACCGAGTTCGGCTCCAGCGTCTTCGAGTACCTGCAGGAGCAGCGCCTGCAACAGGCCTATGCGCTGATCGCGAGCGGTGAAGCGAGTGTCGCCGTCGCCGCCTTCCAGGTCGGCTACAGCCCGGCGCATTTCTCCGGGCTGTTCCGCAAGCGTTTCGGCATCGCGCCCAGCGCCCTGCGCTGATCCGGGCCATGAATCGGCCTTCCCGTCCTTGCTTGGACGCGTTCGAAACGCGACCGAAAGAAATACTGCCGCGATCGAAAGCCAAGCGCGTTGCCGGCTCGGCAGCCTTCCTGAAAGAACCCCGGAGACGAGGGCGCGCAGGCGCCAGGGGCAGGATTATGGGCATGATCGGGATCAACGGCAGCAATCGCGCGATGTGGCGGGCCGGCGTGGCATTGGCCGCGCTCGTCGCCGGCGGAGCGGGCACGGCACTGGCGCAGGACGCCGCACAGCCGGCCAGTACGGCGATCGGCCTCGATACGATCGAGGTCCAGGGCGAACGTGCCAGCGGCCCGGTCAACGGCTATGTCGCCCGCCGCAGCGAGACCGCGACCAAGACCGACACGCCGATCATGGAAACGCCGCAGTCGATCACCGTCGTCACCCGCGACCAGATGGACGACCAGGGCGCGACCACGGTCAGCCAGGCCCTGCGCTACAGCGCCGGCGTGCTCGGCGAGACGCGCCTGTCCTCGGGCGGCCGCTATGACAGCGTCTTCATCCGCGGCTTCGGCGGCGCGGGATCGGGCGCCGGCTTCGTCAACAATCTCGACGGTCTGCGCTACCTGCGCGGCGTCAACTTCCTCGTGCCCTCCTTCGAGCCCTGGGGTCTGGAGCGGGTCGAGGTGCTGCGCGGCCCGTCCTCGGTGGTGTTCGGGCAGGTCAAGCCCGGCGGCCTCGTCAACATGGTCAGCAAGCGCCCGCGCGACGAGAAGCACGGCGAGATCCAGCTCCGCGTCGGCAATCGGCAGCGGGCCGAGATGGCCTTCGATGTCGGCGGGCCGATCGACCCGCAGAAGACCTGGCTCTACCGCGTGGTCGGACTTGGCCGCACGGCCGACACGCAGGTCGACTACACGCAGGACCAGCGCATCTTCATCGCACCCTCCGTAACCTACCGGCCGAACGGCGCGACGAGCTTCACGCTGATGGCCTCGTTCCAGCGCGACCCCGAAACCGGCTTCTACGGATTCATCCCGGCGGTCGGCACCGTCCTGCCGAGCCGCAACGGCCGCATCCGCAGCGAGTTCTTCCCCGGCGAGCCGCGCTTCGAGGGCTATAGCCGCAACCAAGCCAATCTCGGCTGGGCCTTCGAGCACCGCTTCAACGACGTCCTCAGCTTCCGCCAGAACGTCCGGCTCTCCGACCTCGAATCACGCTTCCGGACGGTGGCTGTCGGCGGCATCGCGGCCGACCAGAAGACGCTGACCCGCCGCGTGACGATGTCGAACGAGAAGGCGCGCACCGCCGGCATCGACAACCAGCTCCAGGCCGATTTCCGAACGGGACCGCTGACCCACAAGGTGCTGTTCGGCGTCGACGGCTACTGGACCGACGGCACCGCCTTCACCGGCGCCGGCGGCACCGTGCAGACGCTCGACTACACCAACCCGATCTATGGCCGCCTGCCCTTCGCGCTGCCGGCACTGGCCGGCACGAAGCAGACCACGGCCCAGTACGGCATCTACCTGCAGGACCAGATCAAGCTCGACCGGCTCTCGCTGCTCGTCGGCGGCCGCTTCGACCGGGCCGAGGCCCGTACCCGCGCGATGAGCACCGGCGTGCTGACCAAGCAGGACGATACGGCGCGCACCGGCCGCGTCGCGCTGCTGTACAATTTCGACAACGGCTTCGCGCCCTATGCCAGCTACTCGACCTCGTTCGATCCGCAGGCGGGCACGACCTTTGCCGGCACGCCGTTCAAGCCGACCGAGGGCGAACAGTTCGAGGTGGGCTTCAAATACGAGCCGCCGGGCATGAACGCCTTCCTGCAGGCCTCGGTCTACCAGCTCACCCAGACCAATGTCCCGACGACCGACCTCGCCCACCCGACCTTCCAGATCCAGACCGGCGAGGTCAGGGCGCGGGGCATCGAGGTCGAGGCCCGGGCAACCGTGTTCGACAATCTCGATCTCGTCGCGGCCTATACCTATACCGATGCCGAGGTGACCAAGAGCAGCGGCGTCGACCTGCACAAGCGCCCGACGGTCGTGCCGCGCCATACCGCAGCACTCTGGGGGCACTACACCTTCCGCACGGGCCTGCTCTCGGGCCTCGGCCTCGGCGCGGGCGTGCGCTATGTCGGCAGCGGCGCCGGCGATCCCGCCAACACGTTCTCCACATCGGCCTACACGCTGGTTGATGCCGCGATCAGCTACGACCTCGCCGCGGCCAGCCCGACGCTCAAGGGCTGGAAGGTGCAGGTCAACGCCCAGAACCTGTTCGACAAGGAATATATCTCCGGCTGCTACGGCACGACGCAATGCTCCTTCGGCCTGCGCCGCACGGTCCTCGCGACATTGTCCTACCGCTGGTGAGGTCGCCGATGCAGCCGGAAAGCCCTCCCGATATCGGCCTCGCGCCCGTCACGCTGCCGCGGGCCTGGCAGCGCGACTTCGAGGCACGGGACGGTTCGCGCTACCGGCTGCTGATCTCCGTGCCGGAAGGCCCCGCGCCGGCGCGCGGATTTCCCTGCCTCGTGCTGGTCGACGGCCATGCGCTGTTCCCGGTGGCCGCCACGGCCGCCCGCCTGCAGGCGCAGCGCCCAGAGGCGACGGGTGTCGGCCCTGCCGTTGTGATCGGCATCGGTTACCCCGATGAGCGCCCCTTCGATGCCGAGCGGCGCCAGCGCGACCTCCTGCCCATCCCTGGCGGGGCCGACCGGTTCCTCGACATGATCGTCGATGAGGTCCTGCCGGCTGTCGCAAAGCTCGCGCCGCTTGATCCGAGCCGGGGCGCGCTCGCCGGCCATTCCTATGGCGGGCTTTTCGTTCTGCACACGCTGTTCACCCGGCCCGGCCTGTTCGAGGCCCTCGTCGCCGGCAGCCCGTCGATCTGGTGGCAGGATCGCGCCATTCTCGCGAGCGAGGAAGCCTTCCGCCGTGGCAGCTCCGGCCCTGCCGGACGGCTCCTGATTACGGTCGGCAACCATGAACAGGCCCCCACTCTCGTCGTCACTCCGCAGCGGGCCGAGCGGCTTGCACGGGCGCGGATGCGCGACAACGCGGCGGAGATGGCCGTGCGCCTGACGGCCTCGGGCTGCGTCGATTGCAGCTTCGTGGAATTTCCCGGCGAGAACCATGTCTCGGTGATCCCTTCGATGCTCTCGCGCACTGTCGCCTTCGCGCTCGCCGGCACGGCTCAGGACAAGGCGGCGGCAGCATGATGCTCGACAGACGCTCACTGGTCCTGGGCGGCTTGAGCCTGCCGGTGCTGCCCGCCATGGCCGCCGCGCCGGTCGTCGCCACCGATGTCCTCGGTCGCTCCGTCAAGCTCGCCGCGCCGGCCAGGCGCATCGTGCTGGCGCAGGGCCGCCAGCTCAATGCGCTCGGCCTGATCCATCCCGATCCGGTCAGCATCCTCGCCGGCTGGGGCAGCGATCTCGAACGCCAGAACCCGGACGGGCTCGCCCGCTACAGGGCGCGCTTTCCGGCGATCGATGCGCTGCCGCTCGTCGGCGACGGCGGAACGGCCACCGGCTTCTCGCTGGAGCGTGCGATCGCGCTCGGACCCGATCTCGTCGTGCTCAGCAAATCGCTCGCCGGCACGCGCCGCGGCCCCGGCGACCTCGTCGAGAAGCTGGAAGCGGCGGGGATCCCTGTCGCGGTCGTCGATTTCTTCCTGGAACCTCTGCGCGACACCGTGCCGAGCCTCAGGGCACTCGGTATCCTCACCGGGCAGCAGGAGCAGGCCGAGCGCCTGATCGGCTTCTACGAGGGACGGATGAAGCGGATCGCTAGCCGGGTCGCGGATGCGAAGCGCCCGTCGGTTTTCATCCACGCCCATGCCGGCGGCTATGATTGCTGCATGACGGCAGGACAGGGCACATTCAACGCGTTCATCCAGGCCGCCGGCGGACGCAACATCGCCGCCGCGATGCTGCCGGGCGCGACCGGGCAGATCGGTCTCGAACAGCTGATCGGCGCCGATCCGGACGTCTATGTCGCCACCGGCGGCACGCATCTCGCCAAGCTCGGCGGGCTCGTGCTCGGCCTCGGCGTCAGCGAGACCGATGCTGCCGCCAGCTTTGCCAAGCTCCTCGCCACGCCCTCGCTCGGCACGCTGAGTGCCATCGAGAAGCGCCGCGCCTTCGGCTTCTGGCACCTGTTCAACGATACCCCACTGCATGTCGTCGCGATCGAGGCGCTGGCGAAATGGCTCCATCCGGAGCGCTTCGCCGATATCGACCCGGCCGCGACGCTTGCCGCGGGCGCCCGCTTCTCGGCGATCCCGCTCGACGGGACGCTCTGGATCGCGGCGGCGCCGAAAGCCTGACGGAGACCCTCATGCTCGCCACCTCGACCCGGATCGCGCTCGCCAACCCGGCGGGCGTCCTGAAGCCGCTCTGCGAACATCTCGTCGAGCATGAGGCCGTCATCACCGAGCAGGACGGCACGACGATCATCGCCCTCGACGGCAGCCTGGCGCGGATCGAGCTCACGACAGCCGCGCTTGATGTCCAGGTCGAGGCACCGGACCTCTCCACGCTCCTGGGCATGAAGCGCGCCATCGCCAGCCATGTCATCGAATTCGCCCCGAAGGACGCAGCGCCGGAGATGCGCTGGACCGGTGACGGCACCGGCCCCGCCCTGCCGCCCGAGTTCCGCATCCTGACGGTCACCGGCGTCGAGCGGATCACGCCGCATATGGCGCGCATCCGTTTCGTGGCTGAGAACCTCGCGCGCTACGACCATATCGACGCGCTGCATGTGCGGCTGTTCATTCCCCCTGAGGGCGTAAACGAGCCAAGCTGGCCGATCGTCGGCGATGACGGCCTGCTGCTGCCTTCGCCGGTGGAAACCAAGCCGCTGGTGCGGAAGTACACCATCCGGGAAATCGACGTCGCTGCGGGCACGCTGGCGCTCGATTTCGTGCTGCATGAGGATGCCGGACCGGGCTCTGCCTTCGCGTTCCGGGCCAAGGCCGGCGACCGGATCGGCATGGCAGGGCCAGGCGGGCGCGGTCTCAAGCCGGCCGAGCGCTATGTCTTCCTCGCCGACGAGACCGGACTGCCTGCCGTGGCGCGGATGCTGGAGAACCTGCCGGCCGAGGCCGTGGGCCAAGTCTTCATCGAGGTCGCCGATGCGGCCGAGGAACAGCCCCTGCGCCACCCGGCCGGCGTGTCGCTGACCTGGCTGCATCGCGGGAGCGCGGCGCCGGGCAGTGTGACGCTGCTGCAGGATGCCTTCGCGACGATCGACTGGCCGGCGGACGGCCCCTCGACCTATCTCTGGGCTGCCGCCGAGCATGCCACGTTCAAGGCGATCCGGGCGGCGTCGCGCGGCAAGCTCAGACCGGACCGCGACCAGAATCTCGTCGTCAGCTACTGGCGCGCCGGTGCTTCCGACGAGGAGCATGTCGCTGCGAAGAAGGCGGAAGCCGCGAAGACCTGATCAGCCCTCGCGCACCGCGACCACGAACAGGCGCGGAAAGCGCAGCAGTACCGTGCCGTCGCTCTCGACCGGGTAGTGCGGCGCGATGCGCTCGAGATAGCGTGCGAGGAAGTCCTGCTGCTCCTCGGCCGACAGCCGATCGAGATAAGGTTTCAGGCCCGTGCTCTTGAACCATTCGGCGATGGCTTCGAGATTGGCGAGCGCGTGGACATAGGTCGTCTGCCAGATATCGACGTGGCAGCCGGCTTCACCCAGCCAACGCCGGTAATCGCCGAAAGAACCGATCGTGGCGCGCTCGGCCTTTGCGTTGGCGAGCTTCTCCGCCCAGGGACCTTCAGCCGCGACCTCGCGCATCGCGACATGCGAGGGCTCGTTGAGATTGTTCGGCATCTGCACGGCGAGGCAGCCGCCTGATGTCAACGAGCGCGCCAGACGCGGGAACAGCGCGGCATGATCCGGCAGCCATTGCAGCACGGCATTGGCGAAGATCACGTCGTAGCCCGCCGCATCGGACCAGTTGTTCACGTCGCCGAGGACGAAGGAGAGGTCGGGCAGGCGGTTGCGGGCCTTTTCCAGCATGTCGGGCGAGGAATCGAGGCCTTCATTGACCGCGTCGGGGTAGCGGGCCGCGACCAGCTCCGTGCTGTTGCCGGGGCCACAGCCGAGATCGATGCAGCGCCTGGGCTGGCTCAGCGGCACGCGGGCGAGGAGGTCGATCGAGGGTCGCGTCCGCTCGTCCTCGAAGCGGAGATATTGCGTGGCGTCCCAATCCGGCTTGGCATTCATTGCTCGCTCCTGTCCCGCAACCCGCGCTGAGAGCAGCAGGCTATCGATCTCTCCTAGCGCGAAACGACTGCGTCGGCAGGCTTGCGCGCGACGAGGGCGAAGCGCGTCGAGGACGCCAGCCGGATCGCATCATGCAGGGGGGCAGCCCGCTGCTGCTCGCGCACGACCTGATGGTAATCGGCCGGGACGATGTCGGTGAAGCCGGCTGCCGTCAGCATCGCTTCGAGACGCTGCCGACTCAGGCCGTCCTTGAAGTAGAAGCGGCTGGTGATCGAAGCATGGGTGTCGGCGTCGATCTGGTGGACGGCGGCGCCGCGCTTCTCACGCAGCCAGGTGCCGAAGCGGTTGACCAGCGCCTGCCAGCGCGTGCGGTTGACCCAGTCGCCGTCGATGATCAGCAGACGGCCGCCGGGGCGCAGGACGCGGAACCATTCACTGAGCGCCGCCTCCGGATCGGTCAGCGTCCAGACGAGATGGCGGGTGATCGCCGCGTCGTAGCTCGCGTCCTCGTCGAGCAGATGCTCGGCATCGCCCAGCCGGAAGCGGGCGGCCTTGCCGTGCTTGGCGCGGGCGCGTTCCAGCATCGCCTCGGAGAAGTCGAGCGCGGTGACGCGGTGCTTCAGCGAGAGCAGGGCGCGGGTGATCTCGCCGGGGCCGCAGGCGAGATCGAGCACGTCGAGCGGCTCGGGGCCGAAGGAATCGCCGATCAGGCGCTGGAAGGCCTTCAGCTCGCGGTCCGATTTGATCGCGTGGCCGAAGGAGAGATCGAAGCTCTCGGCCCGCGCCGACCAATAGGCGCGGATCTCTTCCTTCAGGGTGAAATTGTCGTGCGAGGCGGGCGCGGACATGGCTCAATGACCGTGGATATAGGGCTCGACCAGAAGCGTGCCCCGGGCCGAATGCTCCAGATGCACGCCGACCGCATATGTCTCCGAGACGGCCTCATGCGCAAGCACCTCGGCCGGTGCGCCGGCCTGCGCGATGCGCCCTGAATTCATAACCAGCACCTGATCGGCGAAGCGCGCCGCGAGCGAGAGATCGTGGATCGCGACGACGGTGACGATGTCGCGCCGGCGCGTCGCCTCGCGGATTGTCGCCATGACGTCGAGCTGGCGGCGCACGTCGAGCGCACTGGTCGGCTCGTCGAGCAGGAGCACGTCGGGCTCGCGCACCAGCGCCTGGCCGATCGCAGCGAGCTGGCGCTGGCCGCCCGAGAGCGTGGCAATGTCGCGCGAGGCGAAGGGGGCCAAGCCCAGCTCCTCGATCACCGCCTCGACGGCGCGGGTATCCTCGGGCGAGGCCGCGAGCGCATAGCCGCGATGCAGGCTCTTGCGGGCGAGCAGGATGATGTCGAAGACCGAGAGCGCGACGCGCGCGCCGGTATCCTGCGCGAGGTAGAACACCTTGCGGGCGCGCTCGCGCTGCGAGAGCTGCGAGAGATCATGGCCGTCGAGCGCGACCGTGCCGCGCTCGGCCCGCAGCAGGCCGGCGGCGCAGCGGAACAGGGTCGACTTGCCGGAGCCGTTGGGGCCGACCAGCGCAGCGAGCTCGCCGCGCGGCAAGGCCTGCGTGCCCAGCCCCTGCAGGATCGGTGTCGCACCATAGCGGAAATCGAGGTCGCGAATCTGCAAAGCCATGGCTCAGACTCCCCTGCCGCGGATCGACATCACTAGGCTGATGAAGAAGGGCACGCCGATCAGCGCGGTGATGATGCCGATCGGATAGATCACGCCGGGCGTGATCACCTTCGAGACGGTCGAGGCGAGCGAGAGCAGCACGGCGCTGGCAATCGTCGCGGTCGGCAGGAAGAAGCGCTGGTCCTCGCCGACCAGAAGTCGCGCGATATGCGGGCCGACGAGGCCGATGAAGCCGATGCCACCGACGAAGGAGACGGAGACCGCCGCAAGCAGCGAGGTCGCGATCAGGATTTCCAAGCGCAGGCGGTCGACGCGGACGCCGAGGCTCTCGGCGCGCTCATCGCCGAGGCGCAGCGCCGTCAGCGCCCAGCCGCGCATCACGAAGAACGGCAGGGCAAGCGCGATCAGCAGCGCGGCGACGCCGACCTTCTCCCAGCTCGCGCGGGCGAGGCTGCCCAGCGTCCAGAACACGATCTGGGTGAGCTGCACTTCGTTGGAGCGGTATTGCAGCAAGGCGGTGATGGCATTGCAGGTGAAGAGCAGGGCGATGCCGACGAGGATCATCGTCTCGGCGCTGACGCCGCGCAGCTTGGTCATGAAGAACAGGACGAGCGAGGCCGACAGCGCGAAGACGAAGGCATTCGCGGTGACGATATAGGGGCCGGCGCCGGGGATGACGCTCCAGCCGAAGACGATCGCCACGGAGGCGCCGACCGTCGCCGCAGCGGAAACGCCGAGCGTGAAAGGGTCGGCGAGCGGGTTGGCGAGGATGGTCTGCATACCGGCGCCGCTCAACCCCAGCATGGCGCCGACGGCCATCGCCATCAGCGCGATCGGCAGGCGCAAGTCCCAGACGATGACGGAGAGCCGCGGCGCCGCCGATTGCGGATCGACCAGCGTGCGCAGGACGTCGCCGAGCGGGAGATTGCCGGGCCCGATCGAGACGTCGAGCGCCAGCGCGACGGCGAGCGCGACGAGGCCGAGCAGCACGAGCTTCAGCCGGCGCGCGTTGCGCCGGCGATAATCCCCGGTGGCGGTTGCCGTCATGGGCAGGGTCGCGGCCATCGTCGCTCAGGCCGTCATCACTGGAGCTTGGCCCAGAACACGCCGGAATAGGAGATCGGCAGGAATTTTTCGTGGAATTCCTTGAAGACAGCCTCCGGATCGACGTCCTTGAACCGGTCCGGATAGAACTCCTTCGCCATGGCGAGCTCGGCGATGAAGTAATAGGGCGCGTCGTAGAACTGGTGGTAGAAGGCCATGACCTTCTTGGCCTGCACAGCCTTGAGCTGCTGGAAGCCCGGGCGATTCATCAGCGTCGCCATTTCCTTCTGCACCTTCTCGGGCGTCGCGTCATAGCCGAGGCTGACGGCGCTGCTGCCGGGATTGCTGCCGTACCAGTTGGCGCCGGTGAGGAAATAGACGTCCGGGTTGTCGGCGAGCACCTTCTCCTGCGCGGCCTGAGCCTGGAAGGCGGAGAAGAACTGGCTGCCCCAGTTGCGCCCACCCGACTCCTCGATGAAGCGGCCGAAGTTGAACGGGCCGAAGGTGGCGCAGCAGGGCAACAGGCCGGCGGCGCGCTCGACGAAGACCAGCGGCTTCTGCTTGTCGGGGATCGCCCCGACGCGGGCATAGATGCTGCGGGTCTGGCGCATGTAATAGTCGGCGAAGGCATTCGCCTCCTTCTCGCGACCGAGGATGCGGCCCAGCAGCTGCACGCTCGGCAGCACATTCTGGGTCGGGTCCTGGCGGAAATCGACGAAGACGGTGGTGATGCCGGCCTTCTCGAGCTTGGCGAGCAGGCCCGTCTCCTGCGCCTTGAAGTAGTTGGAGAGGTCGAGGATGTAGACCTCGGTGCCGAGCGAGGCGATCTTCTCCATGCTGACATCGGCGGGATAGGGATTGCCCATGTCCGCGACGTCCTTGGCCTTCGGAAACTTGGCCAGGTACTTCTGCCACGCGCCCGGATCGTTCTGGATCAGATCGTTACCCCAGCCGACGACGCGCTTGAACGGGTCCTCGCGATCGAGCATCGCCAGCGTATAGAGCTGGCGGCCCTCGCTGAGCACGATCTTCTGGGGGTCGCGCGTGACGTTGACGACGCGGCCGGCGAGATCGGTGACCTCGATCGTTTCGGCGGCGGCGGCTCCTGCAAACAGCAACGACGCACCGACCAGAACAGCGGAGGAAAGACGGGCAAGCCAAAGGGAAGCGGGCATCGGAAGAGCATCCTGCCGGGGAAGATGCCCTCGCGCTAACACAGCCCGTCTTGGGACGGCAAAGCAATTCTATCTGTTTTGAATCGATCTAAATTAGATCTATTCTAGAATTCTGACAGACTACCGCCAGTGTTCGAAGACAACGCCCGCCCAATCCTCATCGTTGTCTTGCGTTCAACCGAGGCGGCCTGATCCCTCCATCGCCTCGCGCGCCCGCATGGCGAAGCGCCGGGCGAGCGGCGCGACTTCGGCCGCATTGGCGGCGGCGGCCGTGCCGGTGCGGACCCGGTCTGCGATGCCGACGAAGATCACGGCAAAGCGGAACAGCGCGAAGACGAGGTGGAAGCGCAGGAGCGGCGCCGTCGGCACGGCATGGGCATAGTAATGCGCGAGGAATTCGGCCTCGGTGGGAATGCCGAGCGCGGCCTGGTCGAGCCCGAGAATGCCGCCATATTCGTCGGGCGCGGTGTGCCAGGGCATGGCGCAGTAACCGAGATCGGCGAGCGGGTGCCCGAGCGTCGACAATTCCCAGTCGAGGATGCCGATCACCTCGGGCTTGTCCGGATGGAAGAGCAGGTTTCCGAGCCGAAAATCGCCATGGGCGATTGAGATCTGGCCATCGTCGTCAGGCAGATGCGCCGGCAGCCAGTCGGCGACCGCTTCCAGCTCAGGGATCGGCTCGCCTGGCGATTCCCGCAATTGCTTGGTCCAGCGCGCGATCTGGCGCTCGAAATAATTGCCCGGCCTTCCGAAATCACCGAGGCCGACCTCATCGGGCTTCACCGCGTGGAGCTTAGCCAGAGCCTCCGCCATGCCGAGATAGAGGCCACGACGCTCCCCCGGCACGAGGCCCGGCAAGGCGGCGTCGTGGAAGACGCGGCCATCAAGCCGCTCCATCAGATAGAAGGGCGTGCCCAGCGGCGCGGGATCGGCGTGGAACAGCACGGCACGCGGCACCGGCACATTCGTCTTCGACAGCGCTTCGAGCACGCGGAACTCGCGGTCGATCGCATGGGCGCCGCGCAGGATCGGCCCGGCCGGCTGCTTGCGCAGCACGAGACGGCGCGTTCCCCAATCGACGAAATAGGTCGGGTTGGACTG
>JAEWKP010000477.1 GCA_023393655.1 Pseudomonadota bacterium
CGCTCATAGGCGTCGAGCGTATTGCGTGCCGCCCCGCGCTCGGCCGCCAGCATGTCGAGGAAGGCGTTCAATCGCTGGCGCGCCAGCCGGCTCACTTCGGTTGCAGTTTCGAAGGCGGCACGATCTCGATCATCTCGCGCTGGACCGGCTGGACGAAGGTGACAAGCGCGACCATGCCCCCGAAGATCAGCCCGGCGATGATCGCGATGAAACCCAGGAAACGGAACAGCGTCGGCACGTCGGGCGGACTCTCGCAATCGCTTGGGGTGCGCGCGATCCCGGCACCGGACCTGATTATCCCCGATCGCAACCGCGCCGCGCAAGGGCCGACGGGCCACGCCTGGAGCATTTTCGAGCGAGATGGGCACCGGCTCGCGTGAAGAGCCGAAGATCCGCGCCGACAAATATGCGATGAACAAGAAGTGTGCCGGGGCATGACGCAGCGGCCGGCCGGTGCTACAGGCGTGCCGAGGATTGAAAGGTATCATGACCGCCGCCGCTTCCATCGTGCCGCCCGAAGCGACTGATCTCCGCGCCATTCTCGGCACGCGGGCCATCGTCCTCGTCGGCATGATGGGCTCCGGCAAGAGCTCCGTCGGCCGCCGGCTGGCCGCGCGCCTCGGCCTGCCCTTCGTCGATGCCGATACCGAGATCGAGACGGCCGCGCATATGACGATCCCGGAGATCTTCGCTCAGCGCGGCGAGGCCGAGTTCCGCGAGGGCGAGCGCCGTGTCATCAGCCGCGTCCTGACGACCCGCGCCCCGCTGGTGCTGGCGACCGGCGGCGGGGCCTTCATGAACGCCGAGACGCGCGAGCGCGTGAAAGAGCTCGGCATCTCGGTCTGGCTCAAGGCCGAGCCCGACGTGCTGA
Organism: Pseudomonadota bacterium; assembly: GCA_023393655.1. Taxonomy (GTDB): domain Bacteria; phylum Pseudomonadota; class Alphaproteobacteria; order Rhizobiales; family Beijerinckiaceae; genus Allobosea. The sequence goes on from JAEWKP010000477.1 coordinate 872, forward strand.
TGCGCCGCGTCCGCAAGCGCTCGAACCGGCCCCTGCTCCAGACCGCCGACCCGGAAGCGACCTTGCGCCGGATGCTGGCCGAGCGCGAGCCGGTCTACGCGCTGGCCGACATCACCATCCTGTCGAGCGACGAGCCTCACGAAGTCGTGGTCGGCGAAACCATCGCCGCATTGGGCGACTATCTCGGGCCGGCAGCCGGAGCGACAGCATCATGAACGCCAGCATCTCCGACAAGACCGGCGCCCGCATCGTCGTCCCCGTGGCGCTCGAAGGCCGCGGCTACGACATCCATATCGGCCGCCACCAGCTCTGCGAGGCAGCCGCCCTGATCGCCGCTTTCGCGCCCGGCGCCAAGGCCGCCATCGTCACCGACGAGAGCGTCGCCGCCCTGCATGGCGCGGCGTTCGAGACCTGCCTGCAGCAGGAAGGCATCGCCGCGACCCGTATCACCATCCCGCCTGGCGAGAGCTCCAAATCCTACGCGCAGTTCGTCGCGCTCTGCGATGCGCTGCTGGCCGCGAAGATCGAGCGCAACGATCTCGTCATCGCCTTCGGCGGCGGCGTCGTCGGCGATCTCACCGGCTTCGCGGCGGCGGTTCTGCGGCGCGGCGTGCGCTTCGTACAGGTGCCGACCACACTGCTCGCTCAGGTCGATTCCTCCGTCGGCGGCAAGACCGGGATCAACTCGCCGCACGGCAAGAATCTGATCGGCGCCTTCCACCAGCCGGCTTTGGTCATCGCCGACACCGCCCTCCTGGACACGCTGAGCGAGCGCGAGTTCAAGGCGGGGTATGCCGAAGTGGTGAAATACGGGCTGATCGACGATCCCGATTTCTTCGACTGGTGCGAGGCGAACTGGAACCGCGTCATCGCCGGCGGCCCGGAACGCGACCACGCCGTCGCCGTCTCCTGCCGCGCCAAGGCAGCGATCGTCGCCCGCGACGAGCGTGAGGAGGGCGACCGCGCCTTGCTCAATCTCGGCCACACCTTCGCCCACGCGCTGGAGCGGCTGACGCATTACGATTCCGCCCGCCTCGTCCATGGCGAAGCCGTTGCGATCGGTCTGGCGCTGGCTTTCCGCTTCTCGCAGCGTCTTGATCTCTGCTCGGGACAGGATGCGGGCCGCGTGTCGCGCCATCTCGACCATGTCGGCCTGCCCAGTCGATTGCAGCAGGTGCCGGGCGGCGCCGGCAGCGCCGAAGAAATCGTCAACGCCATGGCGCAGGACAAGAAGGTCAAGCGCGGCGTACTGACCTTCATCCTCGCCCGCGGCATCGGCAAGAGTTTCATCGCTCACGGTGTCGCCGCGGACGAGGTGCGTGGCTTCATCGAGGACGAGCTCGCCGCCTGAGCAGGATCAGGCCAGTCCGGCCTTGGCCAGGAAGTCGCTCGCGCGATAACCGGGTTCCACGCCCTTCACGAGCATCGTCACGCCGCGCGAATTTTCCGTCCGCAACGGCAGGATCGCGCGATAGGCCGGCGAATCGTACCAGGCGCGCGCCCGTTCGATGTCGGGAAAGGCGATGATCACGAGATCGCCAGGCCACGGCCCCTCGACGATCTCCGGCGTCGCGCCATGGATCAGGAACTGCCCGTCATAGGGCGCGAGCGTCTCGTCGATGCGCGCAATGTAGTCGATGATCCCGGCGCCGAGGCGGACATCCTGCAGATGGGCGATGGCATAGGCGGTCATGGTTCTCTCCTGCATCTGGCGGCCGAAAGGCCGTTCGTTGCGGAAGACCATGGCGATTCCGGCGCATGAGGTCGATTACCACCAGGGTAATCGCGCGGCGCTCAGGGGCTGAAGACCAGCACGAGGAAGACGAAGAACACGGCGAGGTGCACGGCGCCTTCCAGCATCGTCGTGCGCGTGCCGGTGAAGGTCAGGGTGGAGAGCAGCAACGTCATCGCCGCGATCACCATATTGGTCGCCGAAAGGCCGAGCACCACCGGCTGACCGGTGAAGACGCCGATCAGCAGCACCGCCGGCACGGTCATGCCCAGCGTCGAGGCGGCCGCGCCCAGGCAGAGATTGACCGCGCGCTGGAGCTGGTTCGAAGTGATCGCCCGCAGAGCCGCGATGCATTCCGGCGTGAACACTACCATTGCGATCAGGATGCCGCCGAGAGCCGCCGGTGCGCCGAGCCTGGCGATGCCGAAATCCAGCACGGCGGCAAGGCTTTTCGACAGGATGACGATCGGCAGGATGTTGGCGAGCAGGAGCCCGACACGCGGCAGCACCTCGCGCGCTGAGGACGGCGAAACCGGTGCGCCCGCCTCGTCGACAGCCAGGGCCGGCTTGCTGTCCTCGGGCTCCGGCTCGTGGAAGAAGGTGCGGTGCCGCCCGGTCTGCAGCGCGAGAAATGCCCCGTAGAGCAGCACGGTGAAGACCGAGAAGGCGACGGCCTGGAACGGCGTCAGCGTGCCGTCCGGTGTCGATGTCGTGAAATTCGGCAGGAACAGCGGGATCACGGTCAGCGGAATGATCACCGCGAGATAGGACGAGGCGCCCTTCAGATTGTAGCGCTGCTGGAAATGCCTCAGGCCGCCGATCAGCAGACCGATGCCGACGACGCCGTTGAGCACGATCATCAGCACCGCGAACATGGTGTCGCGCCCGAGCGTCGGCGCCCCCTTGGCCCCGAGCATGACGGCGCCGACCAGCGCCACCTCGATGATCACGATCGACAGCGTCAGGATCAGCGTGCCGTAAGGCTCGCCCAATCGATGCGCGAGATCCTCGGCCTCATGGACCACGCCGAAGGCGGACCAGATGATGACGCCGAGCAGCCAGACGAAGACCAGGAGCGACGGCAAAGGCGCGCCAAGCTGGCCGAGCAGGCTGTCGCCGAACAGCAGGAAGGCAGCGACGGAGGCCCAGGCGGCGGCGAGGCGAAGCATCATCATGCTGAAATGGCTCTGATCATCGGCGGCAATGCGGCGACAATCGCACAATTCCCGCCGATCTGCCTCGGCAGACGCCGCCGTTGCAGCGATCTACCCCCGATTGCGCACTATTTTTTCTCGTACTGGTCAAGCAGGGCCGCCCCGTCCGGTCCGGCGCGGGGCCGCCCGGGCCCCCCCCGCCCCCCCCCCGCC
>JAEWKP010000482.1 GCA_023393655.1 Pseudomonadota bacterium
CCGTAATAGAGCAGGAACCACCAGCCCGTGCGCGGCATGGCGAGGAGGTCGCCGACGCGCGGGGCCGGGCCGCGACCGCGCCGCGGCGCATAGGTTTCGAGCCAGGTCATGAAGGAGACGATCTTCACGAGCTGGGCGAGCGTCAACCCGCCGAGCCAGCCGAATGCCAAAAGGAAGGTCAGCGCCGCGACGACGCTCTCGTGGACACCGACAGCGACGGCAATCGGCATCAGGGTAACGCCGAGGCCGAGCGAGGCATAGGCGGCGATGCTGGCGAGCATGTTGATTTCAAGTGCCTTACGCCGACGCGCCCGAAAGAGAACGAAGATGCCCCGGCCGTAGAACGCGCTCGCTAGGGCGAGCGCTGCGAGCGCGGCGGCGACCCATCCGGTCCCGGCCTCGAATCCGGCGCAGGGAGCGACCAACCCGGCAAAGGCAATGCCGAGCCCGAAGCCGGCCGACAGCAGCACCGGCCGCACGCGCCGGGCGGGCGGTTCTGGCGACATCATGAACATGACGAAGAGCCGGTAGCTGACGCCGAAGGCGATCAGACCCAGCCAGCCACCGAGGCCGAGCAAGGCATGAAAGGGCAGGCCGTCCGGCAATACCGCAAGGTCGACGAACCAGCCCCCGCGGCCGGATAGGATCGTCGCGAAGGCAGAGCCGCTCAGCGCCGTGGCGGCGAGGCAGGCCACACCAGTCAGGACGAAATAGGCGAACAGTGTGACCGGGCGCGCGCTCAACAGCGTCGCCACCAGCATCAGCCCAAGCAGGGCAAAGCCCGTTAACAGACCGGCTGCTGCGAGCGGCAGCAAGTCCAGCAGCCCGCCGATCCAGCCGGCGAGCGTCGCGAAGCCGGCGCAAAGCAGGACAAGACCGCCGATGAGCGCCAGGAGCGCAGGCAGGGCCAACTGCGGGAAGGCGAGAGGGCGGGAGACCAGCACCGGCACGAATTGCAGCAGTGCCCCGGCCATGGCGAGGCTAAGCCAGCCGATCACCACGATATGGACGAGGATGAGCGTCGCAGGCTCGCCCAGAGCCGCGGCCGGATAACCCACTCCGGCGATGGCCATGGCCTCGGCTGCGAGCAGGAAGGCGAGCGCGGCCGCGAAATAGCTCATCGTCCAGCGGGACAGCGATGCCATGGGCATGGCTGCGGTCTCCTGTTATCGGCGGCGTCAGTGGCCGCAGGTGCAGGAATGGCCGTCGTCATGGCCACCGCAATCGGCGGCATGCTCCTGGCTCTCTTGGGCGCTGGCCTCAAGGCGGCCGATCTCGACCTGCCAGATCTGCGGACCCTGCACGATGTACGTCCAGGAATACGCCCTGGGATAACGCGCCTCCATCTGACGGCGCAGCGGCGCGGGATCATGGTCGTTGACGATGGTGAAGGCATCGCCTGGCGCCAGACGCTCCAGAATACCGAAGATCGTGGCATGGCGAACGACCGGCGGGATTGCGCGTACATCCAGTGGTTCGAGGGGCAAGGTGGTCATGGCTTCCGGCTCCGATAGCGTCCAAGGTGGGCGTCATCGAACCTAGCCGGGTCGACCCCTTTGAAATTTGTCGGGGCTCAAAGAGTATTCAGTTCGTCGCTTCACTGTTCGAGGAACAGGATAACGGCGATGACCAGTGAGGCTAACACCGCCGTTGCGACGCCGCCCTTCTGCAGCACACCCATTCGGTAGAGCAGCAGCGCCATTACGATGATAGCAGGCGTGGCGACGGCGAGACCCATCTGGGCATCGGTCATGATGAGCTCCTCAAGCGGCAAGCGCGCGATAGATCGCCGGAAGTGCCGCTGGCAGACGGTCGAGTTTCGAGACCACGGCGTGGCCGTTGCGGCCGAAGAGATGCGGGATGTAGGCACGCGACTCGCGGTCGACCGTCACCGCGAAGACGCAAATGCCTGCGCGGCGCGCCTCGATTACCGCCATGCGCGTATCCTCCATGGCGAAGCGGCCCTCGTAATGGTCGATGTCGTTGGGCTTGCCGTCGGTGAGGACGAGCAGCAGCTTGCGTCGGTCGGGCCTCGCCTTGAGTCCGGCGGCAGCATGGCGGATCGCGGTGCCGATGCGCGTGTAGTAGCCGGGCTTCAGCGCAGCGATGCGCGCCTCAACCGCCGGCCCCATCGCCTCGTCGAAGCGCTTTACCGTCTCGATTCGGACCCAGTCGCGGCGGCGTGAGGTGAAGGTCAGGATCTCGTGGCGGTCGCCGCAGGCGGCGAGCCCATGGGCGAAGACGGTGAGCGCCTGCTTCTCGACATCGAGCACGCGCAGGTCGTCGAACCAGGAATCGGGCGAGAGCGAGACGTCCATGAGCGTGGTCACGGCGAGGTCATGCGCCTGCGGCCGGCTCGCCCGATGGATGCGGTCGCTGCCGGAGCCGCCAGCGGCGAGATCGGCCTGACGCCGCACGACCGCGTCGAGATCGAGATCGGGGCCGTCGATCTGGCCGCGCTGGGGCTCGCGCAAGGGACGCAGAGCCTCGAACTGGCGGCGAACCTGCCGCACCAGCGCGCGCGTCGCGGCGTCCTGCACCGGGGGCATCAGTTCCTGATGCGCCATTCCGGCGAGCACGCGGCAATGATCGTTGCGATAGCTTGCGCTGCGGAAATCCCATTCCGGATAGGTCAGGGCGCCGGCCAGTGCTGTCTCGCTCATTGCCTCCGGCGGCAGGTCGAGATCGAAGCGGAAGCGCGAGGCCGGGCGGCCCTTGCGCTCGCTCAGCACCATGTCGTCGAGTTCGTCGGCGGCTTCGGGATCGTGCTCATCGCTGTCGTCGGAGGGGCGGTCGACCGCGACCATCTCGGACATAGCCAGGATCGTCTCGAAGCGGTTGAGGGCGAAGGGGCTGCGCTCGCGCCAATCCTCGGCCGTCTCGTCGCGGCTGGCGGTGTAGGTCTTCATCTGCTCCTCGGCCTTCGTCGAGGCCGGCGGTGGCTCGTCCTCGTCGCGACGGCGCGTGCGGGCGGGGGCGGCGGCGCTCACCAGCGGCCAGAGCGGCACGCCGAGTGCCGGCAGATAGCCGGCAGGGGCCTTGGCGAGCCAATCCTCGGGGGCGATGTTGATCGCCTCGCCACTGAGCAAGGCACGGATCAATGCCTCGACCTTGGCTTCGGTCGCGGGCAGGCCCTCGCGACGCCTGCTCGCGAGCAGGGCGTCGGCCAACCGGCGATAGGTCGAGCCGAGGCCGGGAAAGGCTGCGAGAACCCTTGCGACCAGGCGCTGTGCAGTAGCGATCAAGGCGAGGTCGCGCTGGAGCGGGTCGGTTTCGGTGACCGGCCGCCGCGGCATCGCGGCCATGCAGGCGGCGAGCCAGACATAGAGATCGCGGTTGAGCCTGGGCTGCGGGAAGAGCGCGATCTGCGTGGGCAATTGCAGGCTGTCCGGGGTGCGCTGCGCCTGCGCCAGCCTTTCCTCGCCGAGGCCGACGCGCTGTCGCAGGTTAAGCCGGGGCCCGGCGGCGCGCTCGCGGGCCGGGACGATCCTGACGCCGGGCTCGCCGCCGAAGCCGCGGAAGCAGACGGCGAGCATCGACGCCATGCTCGCGAGCGTCACCGCCGCCTGCGGGTGATGCGGCAGGCTCGCGGTGTCACCGACCAGCCGGTGCCAGAAGCGCCCGACCGTCTCTTCCAGCTCGAGGAAGTCCAGCATCGCAGGGCTCCCTAGACGAGGACCGCGCGGGTGATCTCGACCAGCCCGGCGCGGACCTCCGGTTCGTCGGTCAGAGGCTCGATGATCGCGGCCATCACGGCCTCCTGCCGCGGCAGGCCGGCGGCGATCAGGCTCGCGGCATAGACGACGAGGCGGGTCGAGACGCCCTCCTCGATATCCTGCCCCTTGAGCGTGCGCAGGCGCCGGGCGAGGTCGACCAGTGGCGCGACGGCGGCCTCGTCGAGCCCACTTTCCTGCGCGACCACGGCGATCTCTTGCTCGCGCGGCAGGAAGTCGAAGCTGATCGAGACGAAGCGCTGGCGGGTCGAGGGCTTCAGGTTCTTCAGCAGGTTCTGGTAGCCCGGATTGTAGGAGACCGCGATCATGAAAGAAGCCGGCGCGGCAAGCAGCTCGCCGGTGCGCTCCAACGGCAGGATGCGCCGGTCGTCGGTGAGCGGGTGCAGCACCACCGCGACGTCCTTGCGGGCCTCGACGATCTCGTCGAGATAGCACAGCCCGCCCTCGCGCACGGCCCGCGTCAGCGGCCCGTCGACCCAGACGGTCTCGCCGCCCTTGAGCAGGTGGCGGCCGGTGAGATCGGCAGCGGAGAGGTCGTCATGGCAGGCGACGGTGAAGAGCGGCAGCCCGAGCTTGGCGGCCATATGGGCGACGAAGCGGGTCTTGCCCGAGCCGGTCGGCCCTTTCAGCAGCAGCGGCAGGCGCCGCTCCCAGGCCTTCTCGAACAGGAAGCGCTCGTTGCCGGACGCGGTATAGGCGGGGATGTCGATGGAGGCGGGAGCCGGAATCGGCGGGCGCGGGATCATGTTCATCGCGAAAATCCGTAGGGCGAGGAAACGGAAGCCCGCCGGCCGGGTGGCCGGCGGGTGCAAGCGTCATTCTGCCGGCTGGGCCAGCGCGATCGGATCGGCGTTGCGCTCGCGGCCGGGCACCAGCACGGCCCAGACGAACATCAGCGCTGAGACC
>JAEWKP010000229.1 GCA_023393655.1 Pseudomonadota bacterium
CGCGGTACTGGTCGCCATAGGCGTGGCGGCCGATCACGATCGGCTGGGTCCAGCCCGGCACGAGGCGCGGCACGTTCTTGCAGATGATCGGCTCGCGGAAGATCACGCCGCCGAGGATGTTGCGGATCGTGCCGTTCGGCGACTTCCACATCGACTTCAGGTTGAATTCCTTCACGCGGCCCTCGTCCGGGGTGATGGTGGCGCATTTCACCGCGACGCCATGCTTCTTGGTGGCGTTGGCGGCATCGATCGTGACCTGATCATCGGTCGCGTCGCGGTTCTCGACCGAGAGGTCGTAATAGTCGAGCTCGAGATCCAGATACGGGAAGATCAGGGTGTCCTTGATCTTCTGCCAGATGATCCGGGTCATCTCGTCGCCGTCCATGTCGACGACCGGGTTGGCGACCTTGATCTTGCTCATGCGATGACCCCTGTTCTCTCCAGATAGAACGATCCTGGGCCGGCTTCTGGCCGCGGCCCGCGGCTGGGTCGCTTCCTAGCTCGTTAGAGCCGGCGGGGGAAGCGCGGCTTTCGGGCAATCTCATGCAACAATGATTATGCTGCATTGCCGCAAAATCGGCACCTTCCCGGCCTAGCCTGTCCTGCCGCTCGTCATAGCGACAGGACGAACGACGTGTTCCGCTTCATTCACGACCTCCGCGCCGGCCTCCAGCCGGCCGCGATCCTTCTCGCGGCGACGCTCAGTCCCGCCTTGGCCTCGACGCCGATCACGGCCGAGGAAACACCGACCACTCCGTTGCCCGTCCCGCGCGGTGCGCTGATCGACCCCGATGCCGACGCGATGGCGGCCCCGGCACTCGCCTCCGATGACCCCGATGCCCTTGTCTTCGATCCGGGACTGGCCGCGCTCGGCCGTGCGGCAGCGGCGTCCGGCGCCCATCTGCGGGCGCGCGCGCCGATCCCCGTCGACATCATCCGCAAGGGCTTCGCCGCGCGCCAGACCATGACCAGCGCGGCGCAGGACCGCTCCGTCGGCTTCAAGCTCGGACGGGACATCTTCTCGCTCTCGACCACGCTCTCCGATCCGGCGAGCGTCGGTGCGACGCGCGACGCGGAACTGCGCTGGCGGCTGGTCAAGCCGGCCGTTGCCGGGAAGGGCTTCATCTGGAGTTTCGCGACCGGCGGCGGCGGCTCGCTCTACGGCAATCCCGAACAGACCGGCGAGGCCGTGATCGGCTACCGGCAGGAATTGTTCCCGCATCTCACCCTGACCTCCCGGCTCGCCATGGCTGGCAATTACGTTTTCGCGCCGGGCGACGGCTTCCACACGGCATTCACGCCGGAGATGAAGCTCTCGGTCGATCTCGCCAAACTCGCCGACCTGCCCTGGCAGACTTCCTTCGACCTGACGCTGGCGCGCAAGGTGCCGCTCGTCGCCAGCGATTTCGAGACGCAGGGCCGGGCCTTGCTCTCCTTCAAATACAAGTGGGACTGACCGGCGTGGCCGCCATCGCATGGCGGCCTGCATCATGCTGCCTTCCCCGGGGGCGCGGAGCGCTCTAGCTTCGCTCCATGACAAATCCGACTTCGACCAAATTCGCTCTCGTCACCGGCGGCACCCGCGGCATCGGCGCCGGCGCCGCGCTTGCCCTGGCACAAGCCGGCTACGAGGTGCTTGCCACCGGCCTGACCGTGGAGGAGGTGGCGGCGGCGCCGGCCCATCCCGCCATCCGCCATGCCCGGCTCGACGTGACCCGCGACGCCGAGGTCGCCGCTATCGTCGCGACCAGCCCGCGTCTCGACGCGCTGGTGAACTGCGCCGGCATGATCCAGCGCGGCGGCAAGGAATTCGAGATCGAGGCCTTCCGCCTGACCATCGAGGTCAATCTCAACGGCACGATGCGGATGTGCCTCGCGGCGAAGGACAAGCTCGCCGCCAAGAGCGCGGACAAGACCGGCGGTGCCATCGTCAACATCGCCTCGATGCTGACCTTCCACGGCTCGCCCTTCGCGCCGGGCTATGCCGCCTCCAAGGGTGGCATCGGCCAGCTCACCAAGTCGCTCGGCGCCGCCTGGGCGCAGGACGGCATCCGCGTCAACGCCGTGGCGCCAGGCTGGATCGAGACCGAGCTGACCCGCCCGCTGGTCGAGGATGCCGAACGCTCGGCGCCGATCCTCGCCCGCACGCCGATGGGCCGCTGGGGCAATCCCGGCGATGTCGGCGGCGCCATCGCCTTCCTGCTCTCGGACGCGGCCCAGTTCGTCACCGGCGCGATCCTGCCGGTCGATGGCGGCTATCTCGCGGTCTAGGAAAGTGATTCCGGGCCAACGGCTTGAGCCGGAAACCTGAATCGAATTGCAACCGCTTTGAATCAGAACATCAGCACGGGAGAGACGCCATGAACCCGACGAGCCCGATACCCGTCGCGGCCACGCAGGAGGAGCGCTGGACGCCCTATCGCCACCCTCAGCCGAAGGAATCACCGCCGGAGCTGATCGTCCCGAACGTGATCCCGACCGACGAGCGCGTCTGGGTTCCGGTCGACGACAACGTCTGGTTCCGTCCCCTGCTCTTCTGCGTCTCGCGCGGCTATTGGATGAACCTGCTCAAGGTCCGCCGCGCCGGCGTGCTCTCGCGCCATCGCCATCCGCTGCCGGTCCATGGCTACGTATTGAAGGGTCAATGGCGCTATCTGGAGCATGACTGGGTCGCGACCGAGGGCTCCTATGTCTACGAGGCGCCCGGCGAGACCCACACGCTGGTGGTCGATCCCGAGACGGAAGAGATGATCACCATGTTCCAGGTCAACGGCGCGATGATCTATGTCGACCCGGACGGCAAATGCCTCGGCTATGACGACACCTTCACCCGCATCGACAAGTGCCGCGCGCATTACGCGCAGAACGGTCTCGGCGCGGACTATGTCGATCAATTCATTCGCTGACGTTTCCCGTCATGGTCGGGCTTGCCCCGACCATCCATGTCTGCGCTTCGCTGATCGAATGCCCTGCTCAAGACGTGGCGGCTCGCCATAAGGGCGAGCATGACGCCCTGAGGCTGCCTCAGCGCTTCAGCTTCGCCAGCTCCACCGCGGCGCGCAGTTCGATATGCGCCAGAACCTCGTCGAGCCGAGGATCGTCGGTGGTCTCGCGCCTGAGCGCCAGCGACGTGCGCAGCCGCTCCAGTTCCGACGGCAGAATCCGGCCGGAGAGCAGCGCCGCCTTCAGCCGGTCGAGCCCGTCGAGCAGGTCATGCCCGCGCCTGGCCTGCCGGCGCTTGCGCTCCTGCGAATCCTCCTGCGCCAGGACGGCGAGCAGCGTATCGAGCGGCCCGGCCGCGCTGACGCCGCTGCTGCGGGTCGCGGTGACGGAATCCTGCGTCGGAAGCGTGAAGGCGGCGCCGCTCGAGCGCCTCGCGGAACTGGCCGGGCCGGCATTCGAAACGGGCGCGCGCTGGTCGATCCTGATCATCGGCGGCCTCGTGAAGGGTTAATGAAACCTTGTCGGAAGACGGTTAACAGCCGGTAAACGACCCGGCAGAAACTGCCGCCCCGGCAGGAAGCGCAGGTTCAGCCAGAGCCTTCCGAGCATGAGGCCGAACTGCAAAGGACTGACAAACAAGGCTTTTCAAATTCGAGCGGTTTGGCACGCCACTCGCAAGGGCCCAAGTGAGTTCAACCACCTCCGGTGCCAGACGCATGTTCAGCAACCCCGCCCTGAAGACGCTGCTGAAGCCGCTGGCCGCTCTGCTGGCCGTGGTCGTCGGCCTGTCGTCGCAGCCGGTGTTCGCGCTCTCGCGCATCAAGGACCTCGCCTCGGTCGAGGGCGTGCGCACCAACCAGTTGCTCGGCTACGGCATCGTCGTCGGCCTGAACGGCACCGGCGACACCCTCAACAACACGCCCTTCACCAAGCAGTCGCTGCAGGCGATGCTGGAGCGTCTCGGCGTCAACACCCGCGGCGCCAACATGCGCACCGCCAACGTCGCCGCCGTGATGGTGACCGCCAACCTGCCGCCCTTCGCCACCCAGGGCACCCGCGTCGACGTCACCGTCTCCGCCATGGGCGACGCCAAGTCGCTGCAGGGCGGCACCCTCCTGGTCACGCCGCTGCTCGGCGCCGATGGCGAGGTCTATGCGGTGTCGCAGGGTCCGGTTGCGATTTCCGGCTTCTCGGCCGAGGGCGAGGCCAGCAAGATCACCCGCGGGGTGCCGACCGTCGGCCGCATCGCCAATGGCGGCGTCGTCGAGCGCGAGATCGACTTCGCGCTGAACAAGCTCCAGACGCTGCGCCTGTCGCTGCGCAATCCCGACCTGACCACCGCGCGCCGCATGGCCGCCGCGATCAACGAATTCGTCGGCGGCGACTCGGCCGAGCCGACCGATCCTTCGACCGTGGCCTTGCAGATTCCGGCCCGCTTCAAGGGCAACATGATCAAGCTGCTCACCGATATCGAGCAGTTGCGCGTCGAGCCCGACCAGCTCGCCCGCATCGTCATCGACGAGCGCTCCGGCATCATCGTCATGGGCAAGGACGTCCGCGTCTCCACGGTGGCCGTGGCGCAGGGCAATCTCACCGTCACGATCAGCGAGCAGCCGCAGGTCTCCCAGCCAGAGCCCTTCTCCCGCGGCCAGACCGTCGTGACGCCCCGGACCAACGTCAAGGTCGATACCGGCGGCGGCAACAAGCTCGCTCTGGTCAAGGAAAGCGTGACGCTGGCCGAGCTGGTCGACGGTCTCAATGCGCTGGGCATCGGCCCGCGCGATCTGATCTCCATTCTCCAGGCCATCAAGTCGGCAGGCGCGCTGCAGGCCGAAATCGAGGTGATGTAATGACTGTTGCCCTCGCGCTTCCCGCCGCGAATCTCGCCCTCGGCGTCGCCGGCAAGGTCGCCAGCGGCATCGCCGATGCGCTCGACCCGGCCAAGGCCAAGGCCAAGAAGCAGGCCGACGATTTCGAGACCATGTTCCTCGAGCAGATGACCGAGAAGCTCTTCGCCAGCGAAGGCACCGAAGGCCCGCTCGGCGAGAACGGCACCGGCGGCGGCATCTGGCGCTCGCAACTCACGCAAGCATACGCCAAGCAGATCCAGCAGGCCGGCGGCATCGGCCTCTCCAACCAGATCATGCGCGACCTGATCAATCTCCAGGAACAGGCCGCGGGCGGAGTCCAGAATGCCGGTCGCTAAGCCTGTCCTCGACGAACGCCCCCGCATCGCCGACCCGCTTGGTGCCCGAGCCCTGATCGAAGCCGTCCTGGAGGCGCTCGGTGCCCTCTCGCATCTTGTCGGCGAGGAGACCGAGCTGGTCCGCGCCGGCCGCCTGCCGGAAGCCATGACGCGCGAGCCGCGCAAGACCGAGCTCGCCGGCATCTACATGCGCGGCGTCGAGCAGGTGAAGCTGAATGCCGTGGCTCTGGCCCGCTTCGTGCCGGGAGAGGTCAAGCGGCTGAAGGATGCCCATCACGCCTTCCAGGGCCTGATCGAGACCAACCAGATCGTGCTGGCCACGGCGCGCGCCGTTTCGGAATCGGTGGTTCGCGATCGCGCCGCCGATGCCAACAGGCCGATGCGGGCCAATGGCTACGGTCCGGCCGCGACCGTCGGCGCCGGTGTCTTCGCCCGTCCCAATTCCGGACCGCTGGTCGTCTCACGCCGGCTTTGAACAGCTTCCGCTGGGAGAGGTTGGCTCCGGCTGAATGACGGCCCCGGCCAGCCCCTTGGTATATAAAGGGTTTATGCACCGGCTGCGCCGGAAACCCTAAAGATTTACCTAATTTCTTGACGCCGGATTCAATCTTTTCTGCCAATCCTTCCAGCCTCGGGTAGCACGTCCTGCTCCCGCTACCGGACGAGAGCGGCGCAACGGCGCCGTGAACGACTCCAGAAGGAGTGGTCATGGATTTTGGCAACGCCCCCAGGCTCGCGGCCGTGATCGGCCCCCCGCCCGTCTCCCGCGCAGATGTTACGGCCCAGGCCGGCAGCGTCGCCGTGGACCTTCCTCCCGAAAAGACAGTGCAATCCGCCCCCGCCGGCTCGGCCGTCAATGTCGAGGTACGCGCCGAGACACGCGATGCGCAGAACCGCGCCGATGGCGAGCGCCGCGCCCGCGCCAACGACCAGAACAATCGCGCTGCGACCCGCACTGCAGACGATACTGTCGAGCGCAAGCTGATCATCGATCCGCAGACCCGCGCGATCGTGCTTCAGAAGAAGGATCTGCAGACCGGCGAGACGATCTCGCAACTGCCGGACGAGACGCTTCTCAAACTGCGCGCCTATGCGCGCGAACTCGGCGAGCGGGCCCGCGAAGCCAGCGAGAACCACCCTCAGGTCGAGCGAACGGCCTGCCGGCCTCCCGCTCCCCTGCCATCACGTCTTCCAGCCGCCCGCCTTGCGCGGGCGGTTTGCGTTTCGCCCCCCTCGCCCGAAGCACGGTGCAAATGGCAGCGAACGGGCGACATCGCAGCCGTTAAAGGCCGCTTAACCATGCCCCGACAAGCCGCCGATCCGCTTCAATTCGCCGGCTGAAATTTACCTGTTGTTACGGGCTGTCGCAGCAGGGTCCCTCCGTCGCGGCCAGAACGGCCACGACGCCAGAAGGCACCATCCCAGAAGGGTTTTTCAACAATGGCTACCGTTTCTCTTTCTTCCGGCGTCCGCAGCGCGCTGACCTCTCTCGCTT
>JAEWKP010000033.1 GCA_023393655.1 Pseudomonadota bacterium
GATACGGCCGGACCTTGTTGCGGCGGCGGGAAGGATGCGGCGATGAAGATGTGGCTCATGGGCGCTCTCGCGCTCGCTGGATGGATGACGGCAGGCATGGCCGAGGCGCAGGATCTGGCGGTCGAGAAGAAGGTCTTCGAGCTCGCGAGCTTCACCACGCAGAGCGGGCGCACGCTGAAGAATGTCCGCGTCGGCTGGGAGAGCTACGGCACGCTCAACGCCGACAAGTCCAACGCCGTGCTGATCTGCCATTTCTTCTCCGGCAACTCGCATGCCGCGGGCAAATACGCGCCCAACGACCCGGCACCGGGTTACTGGGACGCGATCATCGGCCCGGGCAAGGCGATCGACACCAACAAGTACTTCGTCCTCTCCTCGGACACGCTGGTGAACCTCAACACTGGCGATCCCAAGACCACGACGACCGGCCCGGCCTCGATCAATCCCGACACCGGCAAGCCCTATGGGCTCGACTTCCCCATCGTGCCTGTCCGCGATTTCGTCGAGGTCCAGAAGGCGCTGGTCGAAAGCCTCGGCATCAGGAAGCTCGAGCTGGTCGCCGGCCCCTCGATGGGTTCGCTCCAGACCTTCGAATGGGCGGCGAGCCATCCCGAGATGGTCGCCAAGGCCATGCCGGTGATCGGTGCGGCTGAGGCCGACGCGATGCTGATCGCCTGGCTCGACGTCTGGGCCGCGCCCATCCTCGTCGATCCCAACTGGAACAACGGCGACTATTACGGCAAGGCGCCGCCGCTGGCGGGCCTCGCCAAGGCGCTGACGGCGGTGACGCTGCAGGCCAATCATCAGGACTGGGCCAACGCCACCTTCGGCCGCCGACCGGCCAAGGAGGGCGAGGAGCCCGGCAAGGCACTCGCCAACAAGTTCCAGGTCCAGAGCGTGCTCGACAATGCCGGCATGGCCCGCGCAAAAATCTCCGACGCCAACCACTTCCTCTATCTCGTCAAGGCGAACCAGCTCTTCGCCGCCGGCGGCACGTCGCTGGCCGATGGTATGGGCAAGATCAAGGCGCCGATGCTGCTGATCACCCAGCCGAAGGACCTCGTCTTCACGCCCGACATGGTCGCGACGACGGTAAAGGCAGCGAAGGCGGCCGGACGCGACATCACCCACGCCACCATCGACGGCAGCCGCGGCCATCTCGACGGCGTGATCTCGATGAAACAGGCCGAAGGGGCGATCCGGGCGTTCCTGGAGAAATGACCGTGCGAGGCCGGCCGCTCACGCCGCAGCCGGCTCCTCCATCCGGTGGACGATCCGGTCGATCAGGCCCCATTCCAGCGCTTCTTCCGCCGTCATGAAGCGGTCGCGGTCGAGCGTGCGCTCGACCTCCTCGTAACTGCGCCCGCAATGCTCGGCATAGAGCCGGGTCAGCCGGTGCTTGGTCTGCCGCATTTCCTCGGCATGGATGAAGATATCGGAGGCCTGCCCCTGGAAGCCGCCGAGCGGCTGGTGGACATGCAGGCTGGCATTTGGCAGCGCCCCGCGCTCGCCCGGCTCGCCGGCCATCAGCAGGAACGAGCCCATCGAGCGCGCCGTGCCCATGCACAGTGTATGCACGGGCGAACGGATATAGCGCATCGTGTCGTACATGGCGAAACCGCTGGTCACCACGCCGCCCGGAGAGTTGATGTAGAGATGGATCGGCTTCTTCGGGTTCTCGGCTTCCAGGAAGAGAAGCTGCGCGCAGACCAGCGCGCTCATCGCGTCGTTGACCTCGCCGTTCAGGAAGATGATCCGCTCGCGCAGCAGCCGCGAGTAGATGTCGAACGAGCGCTCGCCGCGGCTCGACTGCTCGACGACCATAGGGACGAGTTGCATCGCTTCGCGCATCGGCGAACTCCAAAGTCTCGGGAAGATGGATGGTGTGGTGTCGCGCCGTCTCAGGCGGCGGCGCGCATCAGCGGCGGCCCGTTGCTGTTCGCCGGGATCAGCTCCAGTCCGACACGGCGATCGGTCAGTTCATGGATCACCTGCAGGCTGCTTCCGCCGGCCTCGCCGGCGTCGATCCGGAAGGTGACCACGCTTTCGAGAAAGGGCGGCTCGCTGTCGCGCATCCGGTAGCGCAGCGCCTCCCCCGGCGAGACGACGCTCGGCTCGGGATCGGCCAGCTCCGCCTCGGGCAGCCAATGCTCGCGCAGGCCCGGCGTGCTGAGGGCGCGCCAGAGCTTCTCCGGTGGCTCGTCGAACCGGAACTCGAAGACGAGAGGATCGATCGCCGCTTCGCTGTCCTCGCCGCTCATTGATCCATCTCCTTGAGCAAGGTCCTGAGATCATCGATCCGTGCCGGCCAGAAGGCGCGGTATTTCGTAAGCCATTGCGCGACCAGCGCCAGCCCCTCCGGATCGACCCGGTAGTTCACGAAGCGCCCCTGCCGCTCCTCTTGAACGAGGCCTGCGCCGCGCAGGACCGCGAGATGCTGCGACATAGCCGGCTGGCTGATCGCCATGCCCTCGCGCAATGCGCTGGCGTTCAGGCTGCCCGCCGTCAGCTTGTCGAGGATGGCGCGCCGCGTCGGATCGGCCAGCGCCTTGAAGATCTCGTTCTCGATCATGAGAATACATAAGCATTGACTTATATGAAACGCAAGAGGCTGTTTCGAAGGCCAACAGCCCTGCAACAGCGCCGTCGCTCGCTTCCCGAATTGCGCCGTCATCCCGGGCTTGCTCCGGGATCCATCGGAGGGCTCCGGAGCTCTACGATGGATCCCGGATCGGCGCTGCTGCGCAGCTTGTCCGGGATGACCGCGCGGTTCCGTTGCACGCCAGCATGCTCTAGCGTGCTCCCAAAACCCGCCTACAGCGCGAGAGAGCACGCCATGAGAATGACGAGGCCAGCCATGCTCCTCGCATGGGTGCTTATCTCCCACGCCGCGCAGGCCGCCTGCACGGAGCCGCCGGCAGGCTCGGATCGGGCCCCCGCCCTCTCGCCGCCGCTGAGCCAGGTCGTGACCGGCACTGGCCGCCTGCCCTTCCATTCGGCGCCGGACAGCACCTGCCCGATGAAGGGCATCTTCATCGTCCCGAAAGACGAGGTCATCGCCTATGCGCAGACGCGGGATGGCTGGTCCTCGGTGATTTATCTCAATCCGCGGACCGGCAGCGACGTCAGCGGCTGGGTCAGGTCGGCGCGCTTGAAAACGATCGGGACCATGGGGCCGAAGCGCTGAACAGCGGGGGACCAGTCAACGAACCGGTCGGCGACAGAGATCAGCCGGTGAAGGTCGGAGAGTTTCGAAAATTTGATCCATCGCTATCGGTTGCGATAGACCTCGGGTCGAAATGCCCAGAGGGCTGCTGATAGGTATCGTTGACATGAGATCAATGCGCATAGGCCCGGCGCAGCTTTGGCTTGCGGGCTTTTTGGCATCGCTGACGGTCGTTGGCCAGGCACAGGCAGCGACCTACGAAAAACGGCTCCGCCAGCAGTTCGAGCGTGTCGAATTGCAAACCCGGCTTGAAGAGGTCTGCGATACCGAAGTGATGCTTCAGATCAATCGCGACCACCCGGAATTCACCGTGGACAAAGTCATAGCCTATACATTTCAAAGTCCGACACAGAAAAGCAATCGGCTCATAGCAGATGGCGCTGCTTTCAGAAGCCGCGACAAATGGTTTCGCCTTGCCTACCGCTGCCAAACCGGCCCCCGGCACCTCGACATCACCGAACTGAACTACAAGGTGGGCAGCGAAATCGAACGCAAGCTGTGGCACCGCCTCTATCTCTACGATTGAACCAGGCACGCTTGGCTTTCACCGCGAGCCGCAAAGCGGTTCAGACCGAGACGTTTTTCAACCGGCTGCATCGGGTCGTGTACGGAGTTCGGCCTGCCCTACGCCGCCTGCGCCGCAGCCTTGATCCCGTCGATCACGAACTGCACCGCCAGCGCCGCGAGGATCACGCCGAGCAGGCGCGTCAGCACGATATTGCCGGTGACGCCCAGAAGCTTCGCGATCGGCGCCGCCGTGAGGAAGACCAGAAGACAGGACAGCACCACCAGCCCGCAGATCACAGCCAGCGTGACCAGCAGCAGCGGATCACCGCCGGCCCGGCCGGCGAGCAGGATCATCGCCGTCAGCGCGCCCGGCCCTGCCATCAGCGGGATCGCCAGCGGAAAGGCAGCGACATTGCGGATATGATCCTGCGTGATCGCAGTCTCGGCCGTCTGCTGCTTGCGCTCGGTGCTGCGCTCGAACACCATCTCGAAGGCGATCCAGAACAGCAGGAGCCCGCCCGCGATGCGGAAGGCCGGCAGCGAGACGCCGAGCGCCTTCAGCACGATGTCGCCCGCCACGGCGAAGAAGGCCATGATACAGAAGGCGATGATCGAGGCGCGGATCGCGACCTGCCGCCGCTCGCTTTCCGACATCCCGCGCGTCAGCGACAGGAAGATCGGCGCAAGGCCCGGCGGGTCGAGCGTCACCAGCATGGTGACGAGGGCGGCGGTGGCGAATTCGACGAACATGGCGCCACATCAGCATGCCCGAAGCCCGCCGTCACGCGCCAAGAAAGGCCGGAATATGGCGGCGCGGCGGAAGG
>JAEWKP010000243.1 GCA_023393655.1 Pseudomonadota bacterium
TTGATGATGACCGGCCAGATCGCGGTGATGAAGATCACGAAGATCGCCGAGGGCTGGCTGTCGCGGAAGGCGGCGAGCGAGAGCGGCAGCCAGGCGAGCGGCGGCACGGTGCGCAGCACCTGGAAGATCGGGTCGAGCCCGCGCGTCGCCCAGACCGACTGGCCGACGAGCGTTCCGAGCAGCACGCCGGCGATGGCCGCCAGGCTGAAGCCGATGGCGACGCGCTGCAGAGAAACCAGGATGCGCCAGCCCAGCCCGATATCTTGCGAGCCCGCCCAGTAGAACGGCTCGACGATCAGGTCCTTTGCCTCTTCCCAGATCTTGGTGGGCGTTGGCAGCGAGGATTGCGGCCCGTGCGCGGCGAGCTGCCAGAACAGCAGGATGAGCGCGACCGTGATCAGCGGCGGCAGCAGATTGGCGAGCGCGCCTTTCGCAAGCGGAGCCAGCCTGGCCGCGAAGGACTTCGAGGGGCCGGCCGGCAGGGGCAGGACCTCGGATGGCTTTCCCGGGAGCGTGACGGCCGCTGCGCCGGCAGCCGCGCCTTTCAAGACAGGCAGACCCATGTTCCAGTCTCTCCTCTGATCGAGCTCTTGCCTCTGATCGAGCTTTTCCGTGGCATTCGTCATGCCGCCCCGGCCCGCGTGCCGATGCGGCGGATTTCGGGGAGGCAGGAGCCGCAATTGGTCCCCGCCTTGAGCTGAAGGCCGATCTCCTCAGCCGTCGCAGCACCGGCCTCGAAGGCGGCACGGATGGCGTTCAGGCCGACGCCGAAGCAGGCGCAGACGGTCGGTCCGGGATCGGTGCCGCCGGGATTGCGTCCGGCAAGCAGCGCAAGGCGGCTCTCCACGGCGGCCGTTGGATCGGCGAAGGTGGCCTTCACCGTGTCCCAGAGCGGGGCGCGGCCGGCGGGAGCGAGGAAGAAGGCGGTGAGGAGTTGGCCACCCCGGAGCACGGCACAGCGATAACTGCCGCCGTCGCGGTCGATCAGCTCGGTCAGTTCGTCCGTGCCGAAACGCTCGCGCATCAGGATCGCGATTGCATCGATCGACGCGTCGGTGGCGAAAAGCCTGCCCTCGCCACCCTGCACGGCCAGCCGTGCCCACCAGCTCTCCGCCGGCAGGGCGAAGGGTTCGCGCGCCAGGACGAAGCCCTCGAAACGGTAGGCGACAGGCGCGATCGAAACCGGCGTCGCCTTCATTTCGGGCTGGCCCGAGAAGGGGTCGCAAAGCGGCTGTGTCAAGGCGCCGATGCGCGCGTCGGACGCCGTCTCGCCTGACCAGTGGATCGGCGCGAACGCCGCCCCCTCGGCCATGCCACCATCAGCCACGACCCTCAGGATCGCGGTGCCGTGACTGCTGGCGAGGCGGGCGAAGCCGCCTTTCGCCAACCCAAAGCGCGCGATGTCAGCGGGATGCACCGAAACCGAAGGTTCGGCGATATGGGCGCTGAGCCGTGGACTGAAGCCGGTCCGCGTCATGGTGTGCCAGTGGTCACGGACACGGCCGGTGTTGAGCAACAACGGGAAATCATCGCTCGTCTGCGCGGCGAGCTTCGGCGCGGCGAGCGGGCGCATCTGCGCGCGCCGTTCGGGGCCGAAAAAGCTGCCGTCGCCGAAGAGGCGGGCGGTGCCGCCGGGCTGTCGTGCCGGCGCAGGCCATTGCACCGGCCGAAGCCCGTCATAGCCTGTCTTGTCGAGGCCGGCATGGGCGCCGATGTCGAAATCGCGCGTGCCGTCATTCTCGAAGGCGGAGAGCGCCGCGTGCTCGGCATAGATCTCGTGCGGGCCGGTGTAAGCGAAGGCCTCGCCGTGGCCCAGGCGCTTCGCGACTTCGCAGAGGATCCACCAGTCCGGCTTCACCTCGCCCGGCAGCGGCAGGAAGGCGCGCTGGCGCGAGATCCGCCGTTCGGAATTGGTGACGGTGCCGTCCTTCTCGCCCCAGGCCGCTGCCGGCAGGATGTAATGGGGCCTGGCCGCCAGTGTGTCGTTCGAGAGCACGTTCTCGGAGACGATGAAGAGGTCCAGCCCGGCGAGCGCGGCGCTGACCTTGTCGGCATTCGGGAGAGAGGCGGCCGGATTGGTCGCCATCACCCACATCGCGCGAATGCGACCATCCGCGACCGCGTCCAGCATCTGGACGGCTTTCAGCCCCTCGCGGCGGGCGATGTTCGGCGCCTGCCAGAAGCGGCGGACGCGGTCGATCTCGTCCGGCGCGTAGCCCATATGGGCGGCGAGCATGTTGGCGAGTCCGCCGACCTCGCGCCCGCCCATGGCATTGGGCTGGCCGGTGAGGGAGAAGGGGCCGCAACCGGATCGCCCGATCCGCCCTGTCGCGAGATGGCAGTTCAGGATCGCGGCGACCTTGTCCGTGCCCTGCGCCGACTGGTTAACGCCCTGGCTCCAGGCCGTGACGACATGGGGCGTGCTGGCCCAGAGTTCGTAGAAGGCCGCGATCCGCTCAACCGGCAGGCCGGCCGCGACGGAAACCGAGGCAATATCGGGAGCGATCTCGCGCGCATTGGCGAGCGCCTCGTCGAAGCCCGTGACATGGCGTGCGACATAGCTGCGGTCGACAAGGCCGCGATCGGTGAGATGAACGAGCAGCCCGGCGAAGAGCGCGGCGTCGGAGCCCGGCTTCAACGCCAGCATCATGTCGGCATCGTCCGCCGTCGCGGTCATGCGCGGGTCGAGCACGACGAGGCGCGCGCCGCGTTCACGCCGGTTGTCCTGCATCCGCCGGAACAGGATCGGATGGCACCAGGCGGTGTTCGAACCGACGAGGACGATCAGGTCGGCGCTGTCGAAATCCTCATAGGCGCCGGGCACCGTGTCCGAGCCGAAGACCCGGCGCTGCGCCGCAACCGTCGAGGACATGCACAGCCGCGAATTGGTGTCGACATGAGGCGAGCCGATGAAGCCCTTCATCAGCTTGTTGGCGACGTAGTAATCCTCGGTCAGGAGCTGACCCGAGAGATAGAAGGCGGTCGCGTCCGGCCCGTCGCGGTCGATGATGGCGCGAAGGCCGTCCGCCACCGCATCGAGTGCGACATCCCAGCTCACGCGGTCATAACCGCCCGCCGCGTTGCGCTTCAGCGGGTGCAGCACGCGGTGGCCCAGCCCCAGCGTCTCGCCGAGCGCGGAGCCCTTGGAGCAGAGCCGTCCCCGATTGCTCGGATGCTCTCCATCGCCTGCGATGGTCGCGCCTCCCAGCCCGTCCGGCGTCGCCAGCACCCCGCAGCCGACCCCGCAATAGGGGCAGGTGGTGCGCGCAGCGGCCGGGGCGAGGGGAGCGTCATGGCGCATCAGGCGGCTTCCCTGACGCAATAGCTTTCGCCGAAGGGCAGGTCTGCGCGGATCGCGCTGATGTCCTGTTCCGAACGGATCAGCCCGAGATAGAACAGCGCGCCCTGCGTATCGCCGATGAGCACGCAGCCGGCGAGCCGGCCGTCGCGCAGCACGAACTTGCGGTAGATGCCGGCGGCGGGATCGCGCAGCACGACCGTCTCGGTGCCCTCGCCGGCGTCGAATTCGCCGGCCGAGAAGACACCGACGCCGGAGACCTTGAGATTGGTCGAAAGCAGCGAACCGGTATAGCGCTCCTTCTGGTCGGCGAGCCGCGCCGCCAGCACCCGCGCCTGCTCATAGGCCGGCTCGACCAGGCCGTAGGTCTGGCCACGGTGCTCGGCGCATTCGCCGATGGCGAAGATCGCAGGATCGCTGCTGGCAAGCCCGTCATCGACGTCTATGCCGCGATTGACGTCCAGCCCCGCCGCCACCGCGAGCTCGACGCGCGGGCGCACGCCGATGGCGACGACGACGAGATCGGCCGGGATCGCGCTGCCGTCGGGCAACTCCACCGCCTCGACCCGATCCTCGCCGACGAAGCGCTCGGCCGTGCATTTCAGCCGGATATCGATGCCACGCGCGGCGATCGCAGCGGCGAGCAGGCTCGCGCCCTCGCGGTCGAGCTGGCGTTCCATCAGCCGGTCGGCCAGATGCAGGAGCGTGACATTGCCGCCGATCCTCGCGAGCCCGTAAGCCGCCTCCAGACCGAGCAGCCCGCCACCGATCACCACGACATGCGCGCCCGCGGCCACGGCACGAAATCGCGTGGCATCGGCAACGTCGCGGAACGTGGCGACGCCAGGCAATTCGAAGCCCGGCACCGGCGGCATCAGCGGCCGCGAGCCGGTGGCGAGGACGAGCTTGCCATAGGGCAGGACGAGCCCGTCGCTCAGCGTCACCGTCCTGTCGGCGCGGTCGATCGCGGTGACGGCGCGGCCGTAGAAGGTCGAGACGCCCCGCGCCCGCCACCACTGCGCCGGCTTGAGCTCGATCTCGCTGCCGCCGATCTCGCCCGCCAGCAGGGGCGAGAGCAGGACGCGGTTATAGGCGAGGTGCGGCTCGTCGCCGATCACGGCGATGGAATAGCGCCCGAGCGCGCGCTGGCTGAGCTCATCGGCCAGCCGTGTCGCGGCCATGCCATTGCCGACGATGATCAGCGGCTCGGCCATGGCGTCAGGCGACCCGCTTGATCTTCAGCGCCTTGAGGTAGTCCATCGGCGCCGCGGGGTCGAATTTCATACCGTCGAAGAAGGTCTCGACGCCGCGTGAATCCGAGGTCGGAGCGCCGGCGACGCCCAGTGTCTTGGCGGCCTCCAGCCAGAGATCGGAGCGGTTGACCTTGTCGACGAGCGCCTTGACATCGGTGTTCGACTCGAACTTGCCCCAGCGGATATTCTCGGTGACGAACCAGGTGTCGAGGCTCTTCCAGGGATAGGAGACCGAGCCGCCTTCGCCCCAGAACTTCATCAGCAGGCTCGTGCCCTTGGCGACCTTGCCGCGGCCGTAATTGATGTCGCCCTTGATGCGGCCGATGATGTCCGGCACCGGGACGTTGAACCATTGGCGACGGCCGATGATCTCGGCCATCTCCTGCTTGTTCTCCATCGCCTCGCACCAGATCTGGGCTTCCATCGTGGCGAGCATGATGGCCTGCGTGGCCTTGGGGTTGGCGTCGACGAAGTCGGCGCGCATGCCGAGCGCCTTTTCGGGATGCTTGAACCAGATCTCGCCGGTGGTGGCGGCGGTGAAGCCGATGTTCTGGTTGACGAGCTGCTCGTTCCAGGGCTCGCCGACACAGAAGCAGTCCATGGTGCCGACCTTCATGTTCGCCACCATCTGGGCTGGTGGCACCACGATGGTCGCAACGTCGCTGTCGGGGTCGATGCCGCCGGCGGCTAGCCAGTAGCGAATCCAGAGGTCGTGCGTGCCGCCCGGGAAGGTCATGGCGGCCTTCACCTCCTTGCCCGCCGCGCGCTTCCTGGCAAAAGCCTCCTTCAGCGCCGAGCAATCGGTGCCGACCGGCAGGTCCTTGTATTCGTTGGAGACCGAGAGGCCCTGGCAGTCCTCGTTCAGCCGCATCAGCGTGTACATCGGCAGCGGCTGGCTGTTCTGCATGACCTTGCCGGTCGTGTAGAGATACGGCTTGGGCGAGAGGATATGCGCCCCGTCAATGCCGTTCGCCTTGAAACCGAGCGCCATGTTGTCGCGCGTCGCGCCCCATGAGGCCTGCTTGGCGATATCCATGTCGGGCAGGCCGTGCTTGGCGAAGAGGCCTTTCTCCTTCGCGATGATCAGCGTCGCGGCGTCGGTCAGCGCGATGTAGCCGAGCCGCGTGCCCTTGACCTCGGGGCCCGTCCCCTGCGCGAATGCGCCGGAGGGCAGGGCCGCCTTCGCCGCGGCAAGCAGCGCGGCCGTGCCGGACAGGCGCAGGAAGTGACGGCGGCTGGCATTGACCCGCGCGGATGCGGTCGTCTCGATCCTGGTCTTGGAGCCGATCCTTGTCTTGGAGTTATGCGTCATCGATCGCCTCTCGGTTGCTGAAAGCCGCTTGCCCTGGAACTGGCCCCGAACACGAAAAACGCCGCGCGAAAGACACCGTGACAGGCGCATTTCGACAGCGACGTTGCTGTGTCTTCCAGATTGGGGGCGGCGCGGGCAGCGTTGGCCACGTCACGGCATGCCAATCAAGGATCGTGCCAACCGCTCGGCCATGGGTCGGCCTTGAATTGCGATAGTTTGCGAATGCGGGATGATGCCGATGGCCGGCGCAATTGCCTTGCTGCGTCGCACAATGTGTGCGAGAGCCTATTTTTTAGGCAGAATCTTGCTCGCGGAAAGAATGCCCTCAAAAGAGGCTGGGAGGAATACGTCGCGGGCGATCTCCTGCATCTGCGGCGTCGTGACGATCTGGCCGGCGCGCTCCATCCCAGCCAGGACCCAATCGGCATCGTCCCGGTCGGGCCGCAGCGCCTCCCGGTCGAACCGGATGAAGCGTCGGATATGCCTGGGCGCCCGGTCGGCGCCCTGGATCAGTTCGTCATGCAGGATGCGCTCGATCAGCGGGGCGGGTAGCGCGAGCCGGTCCGGCGTCGAGAGATGATGGGCTATGCGGGCGAAATTCTCGGGGCGGCAGGCCCAGGCGCTGGCCTTGAGGATCGCGGCGCCGAGCTTCGCAACGGCGGCCGGGCGCCTGTGCACATCGTCGGCGCGCCAGGCCAGGACCTTGTCGTGGCAGTCGCGCCGCAGGTCGACGCTGGCAAGCACCATCGCGCCGACACCGGCCGCTACGGCCGCCGAATTCCAGGGCGCGCCGGCGCAGAAGCCGTCGATCCGCCCGCTGGCGAGGGCCTCGACCGTCTGGGGCGGCGGGACGACCTCGAAACGGATATCCTCGCCGAGCTTGAGCCTACCCTTCTCCAGCCACTCGCAAAGCAGGTAGATATGCATCGAGAAGCCGAAGACCGCGGCGAGGGTCAATGGCGGCAGGCCGGCGGCCTTGCGGCGCGCGACCATGGCCGCGAGGGCGCGGGCCGAGACGGCAGGATCGGCCAGATCGCCTTCGACCAGGCGCGATAACTCTTCGAAGCGCCGGACCGAGAGTGTGATCGCGGCGCCGTCGCGATTGAGCGCCATCGGCACCGCCATTGGGGCCTTCACTCCGCCGATGCCCAGCGTCGCGGCTATTGCCGCGGGGCCAAGCATATGGGCGGCGTCGAACAGCCGCACATTCAGCTTGTCGCGCAGATTCGACCAGGAGACCTCGCGAACCAGTTCGAGATTGAGCCCCTCGGCTTCGGCGAAGCCTTCGTCCTTCGCCAGCACGACCAACGCGCAATCGACCAGCGGCATGAAGCCGACACGCAGGTGCAGCGTCGTCATTTGAGCATCTCCGCGGCGGTGATGAGGGAGCGGGCGATGTCGACGAGCTTGCGCTTCTCGTTCATCGCGGTGCGGCGCATCAGCGCGTAGGCCTCTTCCTCGGAAAGGCCCTTCAATCGCATGACGATGGCCTTGGCGCGGTCGATCGTCTTGCGGTCCTCCAGCTGCGAGCGGGCCTCGTCGAGCTCCTCGCGCAGCCTGCGGAAGGCGTTGAAGCGGCTGATGCAGGTCTGCAGGATCGGCTGCATCCGCTCCTTCTTCAGCCCGTCCACGATATAGGCGGAGACGCCGGCCTCGACCGCCGCCTCGATCGAGGCGGAATCCGACTGGTCGACGAACATGGTGATCGGCCGGCGGACATGCCGGCTGACGAGGAACATGTCGGCCAGCGCGTCGCGGCTGGGATCCTCGAGGTCGATCACCACGACGTCGGGGTCATGGGCCTCGATGGCGGCGACCAGCCCCGTCGTGGCGGCGATGCGGACCAGGTTCTGGTAGCCCGCTTCCCGCAGGCCTTCCTCGATGATGGCGGCCCTGACTTGGTTCGCGTCGACGATGAGGATGCGCAGATTGGGCACCATGCCTTGTCGATGTTCCCCGTTGAATGACCAGGCATCACTCAATCAGGAATCGTGCCATCCCGGTTTACCTGTCCGCATGGCGAAACGGCGGTCGCGCCGAAGGCGCCGAACGCGCCCTTCCGGCCGGGCGGCGCCGGCCAGATTGCGTCTGCAGGGGGCAGGCCGCGTTGTGCCCGCTACGGTGCCGGACAGGCCGCGCCGCTATCGGCCCAGGCCTGCATCAACGCGCCGAACTCCGCCGCGGTGCCCGGCGCCGGCTGGCGCCCCTTGCCGGGTTTCCAGCCCCAGAGCACGAGGGTGTCGGTGGTGACGTGCTTGATCAGCGCCGCGGCGTCGCGGCTGCCGTTGCGGTTCTGATCCTTTAATTGCTCGCAGATCTGGCCGATCGTCTTGCCTTCCCAGGCCATGGAGGCCGGAGCGAGCGCCCAGTGCCCATCGCCCGGAACGCCTGCCGGGTCGAAGTTCTGTTTGCCGTGACAGGTTGCGCAAGGCAGGCCGGCCGCGCCGTGGCCGTCCTTGCCACGCACGACGACGGGCTCGTGCAGCTTGCGCAGATCGCCCTGGCGCGGCCGCTCCGTCGCGGGGTGGCAGTTCATGCAGCGCGGATGGGTCAGCACCTTGCCCATCTCGTTGAACAGCGCGACCGAACGGTCGTGCTGATTGGCGATCGAGGCGAAGCTCGACGCCGGGCGCAAGGTCGCGCCGCCGGGCTGGGCCTGGCCGGCATTCTGCGCCAGCGTCAGCGCGCTGCCACCGAGGCAGACCGCAAGCGCTGCACCTGCGGCAAGGATCAGATTGCGGCTCATCAGACGGAACCTCCCTGCATCGGCAGCTGTCGCGGCCGGCCATGGCCGAGCGCGGCGAGCGCATTGGCAACGGCGGGGCCGATCGGCGGCACGCCGGGTTCGCCGATGCCGCTCGGCTTCTCCGTCGAAGCGATGATCGTCACTTCGACCTCCGGCATCTCGTGGATGCGCAACGAGCGGTACTCGTGGAAATTGGTCTGGACCGGCCGGCCGCCATCGAGCGTGATCTGGCCGTAGAGGGCGTGGCCGAGGCCGAAGCCGATGCCGCCCTCGACCTGCGCCCGGATGATATCGGGATTGACGGCGACGCCGCAATCGACCGCGCACCAGACCTTGTGCACCTTCGGCTCGCCCTCCGGCCCCATCGAGACCTCGGCGATCTGGGCGAGTAATGACCCGAAGCTCTCGACCACGGCGACGCCGCGGGCGCGGCCGTCGACCGGCCCCGGCCCCTTCCAGCCCGCAAGCTCGGCGACGGCCTTGAGCACCCCGGCGGAGCGCGGATGCCTGTCTCCCATCAGGGCAAGCCGGCCCTGGACCGCATCCTGCCCGGCCGCCTGCAGCAACTCGTCGACGAAGCACTCGACGGCGTAGCCGGTATGGGTGTGGCCGACCGAGCGCCACCACAGGGTCGGCACGCCGACCTTGGGGTTGTGCACCTCGCAGCGGAAATCCGGAACCTCGTAGAAAATCTCGTTGGCGCCCTCGACCGAGGTCGCGTCGACGCCGTTCTTCACGACCATCGCCTCAAACGGTGTGCCGAGGAAGAAGGACTGGCCGACGAGCGTGCTCGACCAGGCCGCGATCCTGCCGTCTTTCACCGCGCCGCGGAAGCGATGGAGGAAGAGCGGGCGATAATAGCCGCCGGTCAGGTCGTCTTCCCGCGTCCAGACCACCTTGACCGGGCGGTTCGGGCCGATCGCCTTGGCGACGGTGGCGAGTTCGGCCGCCAGATGCTGGCTGACCTGTGCACGCCGGCCGAAGCTGCCGCCGGCGAGCATCGTCTCCAGCGTCACCTTCTCCGGCGGCAGGCCGAGGATGCCAGCGATGGTCTGGTGCTCGGTGGTCTGGAACTGGCTGCCGAAGCGGGCATGCGCCTTTTCACCATCCCATTCGAGATAACCGTCGAGCGGCTCCATTGGCGCATGAGCGAGATAGGGGAAGACGAACTCGGCCTCGATGACCTTGTCAGCCTTGGCGAGCGCCGCCTCGGCATCGCCATGGCTGCCGGCGACGGTGCCGGGCTGCCGGACGAGCTTGCGGTATTCGGCGATGAGTTCCGGACTGCCGCGCTTCTCGGCGGCGCTGTCGTCCCAGATCACCTTCAGCGCTTCGCGACCCTTCAGAGCCGGCCACATGCCATTGGCATAGACCGCGACGCCGTAACCGATCGACTTCACATCGACGACGCCCTTGACCTTGAGCGCCTCGGCCGCATCGAAGCTCGCTACCTTGCCGCCGAAGCGCGGCGAGCGGGCGACGACGACCGTCAGCATGCCGGGTGCGTGGATATCGATGGTGAACTGCGCCTTGCCGCGCGCCTTGTCGGCGCTGTCGAGGCGCTTCACCGCACCTTCCTTGCCGATCAGCTTGTACGCCGAGGCCGGCTTCAAGGGCGGGTTCTCCGGCACCGTCAGTTTCGCGGCGGCCTCCGCGAATGCACCGAACGAGCCCTTGCGGCCGGAGACATGGCTGATCACGCCCTCCTCGACCTTGATCTCGCCCGCCGGCACATTCCAGGCGCTGGCGGCCGCCTGCACCAACATGGCACGCGCCGCCGCGCCGGCCTTGCGCATCTGCTCCCAGCTATTGGCGATGGCGGTCGAGCCTCCCGTGCCCTGCACGCCGAGGGCGAGATTGGCATAGAGCTTGACGTCGGCCGGTGCGTGCTCGGCGCGCATCTGGCTCCAGGCCGCGTCCATCTCCTCCGCCGCGAGCGTGGCGAGGCCGGTGAAGGGGCCTTGCCCCATTTCGATATGCTTGATCAGCACGGTCACGGTCGAGTCGGGCGCGACGCGGATGAAGGCGTTCGGCGCGAAGGTGGCGTTGCCGCCGGGCCGATAGGCCGCGCCGGCGCCGGACTGGGCCCTGGCCCCGCGCGGCAGGTGGAACCCGATGACGAGGGCGCCTGCGCCTGCCAGCAGGCTACGACGGGAGAGTTTGGGATCATGCGCGGTCATGGCTCAGATCTCCAGCGCGCGGGCCGCGTCATGGATCGCGGCGCGGATACGGACATAAGTGGCGCAGCGGCAGATATTGCCGTTCATCGCGAGGTCGATGTCGCGGTCGGTCGGCTTCCTGTTTTCCTTGAGCAGCGCGATGGCGCTCATCACCTGGCCGGACTGGCAATAGCCGCATTGCGGCACGTCGCGGGCGATCCAGGCGGCCTGGACGGCGTCGGCCTCCTTCCCGGTCAGGCCTTCGATGGTGGTGATGTCCCGGCCGTCGACGGCGGAAACCGGTGTCACGCAGGAGCGCAGCGGCTGGCCGTCGATGAAGACGGTGCACGCGCCGCACTGGGCGACGCCACAGCCGAACTTGGTGCCGGTGAGGCCGAGATTGTCGCGGATCGCCCAGAGCAGGGGCGTATCGTCGTCGATATCGACGGTATGTGTCGTCCCGTTGACCTTGAGAGAGACCATGGCTGCCTCCGATGCTGGCATGACGCAGCGCGGCACCATGGTGCGGATCGAGGGCTCGCCCCCGATGGCCCGATCTGACATATCAGATGGCGGGCGATGAATCCGTAGCCCTGGGTCGCGCGACTGGACTAGTTAGACGATTTGAGTCTAACTAGGATGGTCGCGCGCAGTTTGGATTTTGTCAAGACTGCAGAAGCTGCAATGCCGGACGGAAACGAAGGTTCCAACGTTCTCCCTGCGGAGGATGCCAATGCCCGCACCGACCAGATCGCCGATGCGGCGCTGCGTCTGTTCGCCCGCTACGGCTACAAGCGCAGCTCGATGGACGACATCGCCAAGGAGGCTGGGCTCGCCAAGGCGACGCTCTACCTGCATTTCAAGGGCAAGGACGATGTCTTCCGCGCGATGCTGGACCTGCTCGGGCGCCGGGTCGAAGCACGTTGCCGTGAGGTCCTGGCGGAGCCGGGTGCTTTTCCAGAGCGTCTCGCAGCGCTGCTTCAGGCGCATCACGGCTCGGCCTATGCCAGCTTCGGCACCGGCGAGCATCTCGTCGAGCTGAAGGCGGTGATGAACACGATCGCGACGCGCGAATTGCAGGCCTTCGAGCGGATCTTCACCCGGTTTGCCGGAGAGCTTCTTCAACAGGCCGGTCGGCAGGGCGAGATCATCTTGTCGCGCCTGTCGACCACCACGCCGGAGGATTGGGTTTCCGGTCTCCTCTTCGCTGCGGCGGGGGCGAAGCTGGGCACGCCGCCGAGCGCCGAGGACTATGCGCGCAGGCTTAAAGGGATCGCATCGGTGTTCGCAGCCGCTCTGGCGCCATAGGTGTGAATGGTCAGGGGCCTGGTCCGCAGGTCCCACCGACTTTCACCAGGAACGGCAAGGAAGTCTCGGCCGCGCTGTGCGGCGAGAACAGGATTGCCGTCATCAACATCCAGCGCGCCAGTCGAATCCGCGGCGCGCTTCACCGTGGGTCGACAATGACCGGCCGGAAGGGCGGAGACGCATCCTTGAGACGGATGCGGACTTGGAACTCCTTTCGATGCTCGCGGATGGTTGTCATGATTTCCCTCAATGGCGCCCGCGTGGGACCAAGCAGGAGAAATCACTGATGTCAGGGGAGGATCTGAAAGCTAAAAAGTTAGCAATCTAAAGGTCTTAGGTATGGCGCGCCCGACACGATTCGAACGTGTGACCTTTGCCTTCGGAGGGCAACGCTCTATCCAGCTGAGCTACGGGCGCT